>NZ_JAFBAT010000091.1 GCF_019247615.1 Mycobacterium sp.
TACTTCTTGTTTTGGCTCGCCGCAGGAATCGCTTGTCGACAATACTGGCGGCTGTCATGTTGTCGGTTCCGTTCGTCTGGACGTCGGCATGCTTATTGACCGGACAAAGCCCCGCGGAAAACGCGAAAGTGCTCCTTTCGTTGTGGCCGTTTGTGGTCATCGTGTCATTCGTGCTTTCGGTGGCGACCAGTCGGCAACAAAAGGGAGTGGCGCTGATCCTGCCGTTCATCGTGATGGCCACAATTCCCGCCGCGTTTCTATCGCAGGGCTTGTCCGGCTCGACGTACGCGCTGTGGCCGCTGCTGATCCTGCTGATCGCCAGCGCGTTGTCGGCGCTCGGGAATTGGACTGGGCACGATCCCGCGTTCACTACGATCATTTCCGCCGCCGCCGCGGTGTCATTGTTGATTTCCGGGGGGTTTTACGTTTTCAGCGACGCGCGGCTGACGTACGCGAAGCTCACCGAGGGTCGCCTGGAACGGTCGACGTTGCCCGCACTTCGCGGATTGACTGTCCGCGGCCCATGGCTCCCGCAGTTCGATGCGCTAGCGGCTTATGCAAAGGCCAAAATCCCGGCAGAAGATGGTCTGCTGATCATTCCCGGCGAGGACCCGTTCTATTATGCCACCGGCCGCGAGCCCCATTTCCCGGTGCTGCTTTTCGATACCATGGGTAACCCCTACAGCCCCGAAGAGATTGCGACGATGGCTCGTGCGCGTGACATCGGCTGGCTCGTTGTCAAGCGCCAGCTTCAACTACGTCCCGAGGCAAGCGAATGGGAAGAAGGCAACCAGCGCTTGCTCGATTTGCTGCGTCGGAACTGCGAAAAGGCCGACCAACTCGACAACTACGAAATATATCGGTGCACATACGGTCGTTAACAAAGCCATGGCCTGCCATCTGCGAGGAAGCTTAGTGCCGGAATGCGGCGACCTTTTCGGGAAGCTGGGTGTCAGTGCCCAAGCCGCGCAGGACAGTTCGAGCCGCTTCGACACCCGATGTCAGGGCTGTGCCGGTCGAGACGACGGATGGAAAAGTGCGATAGTTGCCGGCGAAGTAGACGTTGTCGAAGCGTGTGCTACATATTGGGGGATTTCGGTAATTCGGCGTGATCACCGGCGAGTACATCGGGACTCGCGACAGTTTGACCCAAAAGGGGTCGAGGTCGAAGCCGAAAACCGCCTTGAAGTCCTGCAAGTAGCTCCGCACGATCTCACCTTCGGGCTTTGCGAAGAATGGTTGGGTACGGCTGTTGAGGTGTGTCACGAAGTTGACGCACGAGTCGCCGGGCGCGCCGATCGTGGGGTTGAGCGAGTTGAGCAGGAAGATACCGCAGGCCGCCCGGTCGCGGTCGGCGAGATTCATCCAATAGAAGTCGGGTTCGACCGCTTTCTTCGAGGCGCACACCATCGAGAGCAGGGCGCTGTAACGGATTTCGCGAAGGTGCGGCGTGGCGTCGTCGGGGGCGAGGTCGAGATACACCGGCGTTGGGATGCTGCTGACGACGAGGTCCGCGGGAAGGCACTCGCCGGTGTCCAGTTCAACCTCGTGCAGGCGCCCACCACGCGAATGCAGCTTCGTGACGCTCGTCCGCAATCGCACGTCGACGCCGGACTCCTGGAGAAGCTTGGTCACGCCCTGACACAGCACGTGTGTCCAGTTGGTGCCCGGGATGTAACCCAGGGCCGCCGATCCCTCGCGGTAGTGCAGCCGCGCCCCGAGCCAGGCGCCACTTACTTGCGAGCAGGGCAGCTCGAATTTGAGCTGCGTAAGCGGCTCGAAGAGCACTTCCCGCACGCGACGGCGGGACCAGGAGTCAAGTAAATCCTCGGCGCTCTTGTCCAGCCAATCGGTCCAGTCGGTCTTGCGGTACGCGCGCAGCATCAGACCGACAAAGCTCGCCTTATCGGCGATGGGCAATGGAAACCGCAGCAGATCAACCGGTTTCGCGAGGTTGTAAACCTGACCGCCAACCCGGAACAACATCCGGATGCGCCGCCACTGCACTTGTTCGAGGGCGCCGATCAGCTCGAGGAAGTAGAGCAGCGTACGGTCACGGCGCAAAATGTGGTGATAACCCAGCGGATAGAAATGGCCATCCCGCTCGAAGCTGCCGCCAAGGCCTCCCAGGGCCGGGGCCCGTTCGATGACGCTGACGCGTAGTCCTGCCTGGGCCAGGACGTAGCTGGCCGAGCACCCGGACAGGCCACCACCGAGGACGACGACGGATTCCGTCATTGGTGCAGCTTAGCTGGAACGCTGTCGCGCACACCTGTCGTCGTGAGACATCGGGCAAACAACCCCTCGGCTGCAATTCGCGGGCTCACGCACACAAGGCCGTGTCCCACACGCGAGCCGGCGAAATGCCGAACCGCTACGCACGGAAATGCGTCACCGCGACGCCGGCGCTGCAGGTTCGCGCGAAGGGGGTGGCGTCCGTCTACGCTCGAAATGGTTAGAGGGAAAGGCACGTCATGTTCGCAGCGTTCGGATTTGAAACCCTGGGCGTGGTGGTCGGGGACATCTATTTCGTCGACCCGGCCCCGCTCGAAGGTCAGGAGACCCCGGAACGCGGGGTCCGACTCGAGCTCCGCCTCGTTGACCGGGGGGAGCCCCACGGATCGATCTACGCTGGCGTCCCGATCGCGTTCGGCCGCCCCCTGTGGCGGGTGGACCTTTTTGGATCAACAGAGAGCCCGCCCGGGACGCTGGACCGGGCCCACCACCATCCTCGTTTCGACGGTTGGGAACCCGGGCGCCGGCACTTCGTCGCGGAGCTGTCGGCAGACCCGCTATCTTGGCTGGCCGATCAGCTGGCCAACCCGGCCGCTGTGCTGGCTCGGGCGGGCGTGGACGGTGACCTGGTCACCGAAGCCGACAAGACCCAACTCGCGGCCGCAGCCCCGGAGATTATCGCCGCGGTGAAGGGCATGCTCGACGGCGTGCGCGACGGTGATCTGGCCCCCGCCCCGCCCGAACCTGTTGCCGCTGCCCGCACCGGCTGGCTCTGATGCAGACCCGGCTCGAGTCCCACCGAGCGGGGCCCGTTTTCAGTCCGCTTTCGGACAGATGTGCCGGCCGATGTCCAGGAGTCCGCACTTGGGGCATCGCTTCGGGCTGGCCTGCTGCTCGTGGTAAAGGGTGTGCAGACCTTCGTTCTTGACAATCGCCCCGCAGGTCAGGCATTCGCGGAAGTACGCATCCCCGATGTGGCACGGCTTGTAGTAAATCAACGGGGTCGTCATAAGCCGCAGATTACCGCTTTCCGCGGCCGCCGTGGCTTTGAAAAGTGTTCACGGCGCACCAACCCGGCGGTGGATCATCCGTTCGCGGCGACCCAGTGATGTCCGAAGGGGTTGTAATCTCCCGGCCCTTGGAACGGGGGCTCCACGAAAGGGGACGGGCTGGTTGTGGCCGGCGGCCTCGGTGTGACGGTTTTGGTCGCAGGAGTGGTGCCGCGTGGAGCCGGCGGCGACGGGGGGCCGCTGCGGTGCCAGTGGTCGGCCGGCCCGGGCGCTTTTGTCGTGGTCATGGTCGTGGTGGTGGTCGTGGCTGGGCCAGTCTCCTCGTGCGAGCCGCATGCCACGACCGACGAGCCCACGACTACCGCTGCCGTGACAGCCAGTGTCGCTGAACATCGCCGGAATCCGTCGCACGCCGTCGGCCGCGGTGCCCGCTTTTCAGTTGGGACGTCCCGGTCGGCCATGTGCAGTGGTTGCTTTCGTCGTGCGTGTACAAGTCGTGTATCGATCCTCAGCGCCTCGTCGCCAAGACCCACCACGATTCTTCCTTTCGCGCCACAGTAGTTATGAAACCGTTGCAGTCACCGATGGCACTGGACACCGCGTTCGTCGCCGTCCCAGCGACAGACGGCGCATTGAGGCCCGCGGGACGGCCCTGCGGGCGGTCGGATTATGGGACCTATCGACCGAGGCCCGGCCCGAAGGTGCCTCGGAGAATAGCGTCATGTGGGTCAGCGGCCCCAGTGTTCGTGCGTGACGTGCGCACGCCGGGGCAGTGTCAGCCCGGAGACAATCGCCTCGACACCCCAGGTAGGCCAGACACCGTATTGCGATGGCATTTGGCCAACCCGGCTGTGCTGCAGGCGTTTCCGCAACACGCGAACTCGAACGGCACTGTCAACCGTCGGAGTGTCACCGTCGGCCTTGGGGAAGAAATGGCGGCAGCACAGCTTGAGTCTTGACGCTGCTGTCCCCGGTGGGCAAGTTGATATGCGACGGAGCATTACTCTGCGAAGGAACAGCGGACAGGCTGGGGAAGGCCGAAATGAAGGGTTACCAGACCGTAGTCGTCGGCACTGACGGTTCGGAGTCGTCGCTGCGCGCCGTCGACCGGGCCGGCGCGATTGCCGCCGAGTGCGATGCGAAGCTGATCATCGCCACGGGTTACCTTCCCCGCAAGGAAGATTCGCAAGCGGACGAGATCCTCGGGAAGGAAGCCTACCTGGTGCATGGCAACGCGCCGATCTACGCGATTCTGCGCGATGCCCGCGCTCGGGCCGCGGCAGCGGGGGCGAAGGTCATCGAGGAACAGCCGATCGAGGACACTCCGGTGCATGCGCTCGTGGAGCTCGCCGAGAGGGTGAAAGCCGATCTGCTCGTGGTCGGCAACGTTGGACTGGATGCGCGCTCCGCGCTCATCGGACGGGTCTTCTCGATCCCCGGAAGTATCGCCTCCAAGGCGCAGATCGACGTCCTGATCGTCCACACCTCTGGCTGACTCGCGCTCCCACAGCAGGCAGGCGGCCCTTCGCCGCTTGGGATGGACTAGTTTCGTCCGGAGGCCGGTTCTGGCAGCCCAAATTCTCAGGAAAGGGCACGTGTGGCGATGATCCGCGGAAAGTCCGTCCTGGTAACCGGTTCCACATCCGGCATAGGCCTTGCCGTCGCGCGGGCGTTCGCCGCCGAGGGATCGAACGTGACCCTCAACGGTTTCGGTGACCCGGAGGCCGTCGAACAGCAGCGGCGTGGACTGGAGGAGACTTTCGGCGTAACGGCGGCCTATTCGGATGCCGATGTGAGCAAGCCGGACGAGATCGCCACCATGATCAGCGACACCGAAAAGGCCTTCGGCGCAATCGATGTCCTGGTGAACAATGCGGGCATCCAGTTCGTGGCGAAGGTGGAGGATTTCCCGGTTGACAAGTGGGATGCGGTGATCGCGACGAATCTGTCGGCCGCTTTCCACACCTGTCGCGGCGCCCTGCGCGGAATGAAGGCCCGCGGCTGGGGGCGAGTCGTCAACATCGCCTCCGCGCATGGCCTGGTCGCAAGCGCCGAGAAGGCGGCGTATGTCGCCGCCAAGCACGGGCTGGTGGGCCTGACGAAGGTGGTGGCAATAGAAACGGCCGACTATGGCATCACGTGCAATGCGATCTGCCCGGGCTGGGTGATGACGCCTCTGGTTGCGCAGCAAGTAGAAGCGCGCGCCAAGGCAGCGGGAAAGTCCTTCGAGGAGGCTAAGCAAGGGTTCGTCGCCGAAAAGCAGCCGATGGCACGCTATACCCGCCCGGAGGACATCGGTGCGCTTGCCGTTTTTCTGGCCGGCGACGCGGCCGCCACCATCACCGGCGCCTGTTATCCGATCGACGGCGGCTGGACGGCGCAATGAGGGGCGCGAATCCGTCTGTGCCGCAATGGGTCCCCGGGGCCCCTTGGCGTCATTGCGGCGGCGCGGGCGCCATGGAATCGATGTAGTAGGTTTCGTGCCCGGTCGGGTATCCGCCTCCGCCGGTGGCGATGTGGACGTGGTCGTAGTGATTGAGGGTTTCGTTGCCGTAGTTTGCCGTCCAACTCGGCGCGCCGACACCCGGATAGATCTTCTGCCGCCAGATCACGTGGTTGATGCCCCACCTCTTCGCGTTCGCCAAGGCGTACCCGGCTATCTGGTTGCCGAGCTCGATGCCTTCAGGGCTGCCGTGGTTCGGGATCATCACGTCGATCGCCAAGCCGTTGGGGTGCCACGGCAACGGGTCCTCGCGGTAACCGTAGATGGTGGTGATCTGGGGAAACAGCACGCTGATGGCACGTGCCGCCCAAATCGTCTTCACCTGCAACCTGTCCTCGGACGCGACGCCGCGGGGTAACGGGAAGCGAAATGGCTGGCCGGCCGCGGCGACGGGTGCAGGGGCCTGGGCCGCCAACGAGTTCACCTCCTCGGGAGTGGCGACGTGCGGCCCTGCGGCCGGCGCAGGCTCCGGGCTTTTCGGTGCTGCCTCCTGGCTCTTCGCCGTGGCGGCCGGCGTCTCGATGCAGCACCGGGACTCCGTCCCTTGGGCGTAGACCATGCCGCCGGAGATGACGAGCGCAGCCATGAATGCCAACCAGCGCCCCCGGCCGTTGGCTAACACTTTGGTGCCCACGGCAGCAGCTTACTGTCGTGCCGGACGCGCGTGGCAATCTTTCGTCGATCACGCACTCACATCATCGGCGGAAACGGCACCAGCCAGTTCAACGAGTTGTCGGTGTTGCCTTTGTATTGCGGGCAGTAGGCGGCCGCCGAAACGCCGACGAAGTAGCCGGCTTGCTTTGGCGATAGCTCGGTGTCCTTCACTATTCGCATCGCCAGGGCGGTTGATGGTTCGCCTTTGTCAAATGCGGTGCACACCGAATGGCCCACCGAAATCGCGTTGACACGATCGGGAATGGCGATCCCGCCTTTTTCTAGGGCCGCCACGAACGCATCATCCATGTTGTCCGCCGACGCCGGTGCAGCGCCGAGAACGGCGGCCGACAGCATCACCGCGAAGCCTCTCGTCCAGTTGCCGCCATCTATTCGCATGGGAGCCCTGACCTCCTTTGGTGGGCCCGCTTCGGGTTCGTACCCATCAGCAATTCGGCTGAACACTAGCGGAAATCGCGAGATCCTTCGCGCGAGCGCCCGCGACCCGTCCACAGTCAGCCTCGTGGCAAACCGCGACGCACAAACCATCAGCCGCCACGACCCCGGCGGGCCGCACTGCGCGTTCGGGAATGGCTCGCGGTAGGGTCAAGGAGATGTGCGGAGCCACCGGTGAGGTGCGACTCGACGGCCGCGTCCCCGATGTAGCGGCGGTGTCAGCGATGGCTGCTGTGATGGCGCCCAGGGGGCCGGATGCGGCGGGCACCTGGTCACACGGCCGGGTCGCCCTCGGACATCGCCGCCTCAAGATCATCGACCTGACCGAAGCCGGTGCACAGCCGATGGTCGATGCCGAACTGGGCCTGACAATCGTCTGGAACGGCTGCATCTACAACTACCAGGAACTGCGACGCGAGCTCGCAGAGCAGGGCTACCGGTTCTTCTCCCACAGCGACACCGAGGTTCTGCTCAAGGCCTACCACCGTTGGGGCGACGGCTTCGTCCGCCGTCTCAAAGGGATGTTCGCGTTCGCCATCGCCGAACGAGACAGCGGTCGGGTGTTGCTCGGCCGCGATCGGCTCGGCATCAAACCCCTGTACCTGACCGAAGACAGTCACCGCATCCGGTTCGCGTCGACGCTGCCGGCGCTGCTGGCCGGCGGCGGGGTGGACACCCGCATCGACCGCGACGCGCTGCACCACTACATGACCTTCCACTCCGTGGTGCCGGCGCCACTGACCATCTTGCGCGGGGTGCGCAAGATCCCTCCCGCTTCGCTGGTCGCCATCGAGCCCGACGGCCGACGCACCACCACGACCTACTGGACGCCGGAATTCTCCAGGCGGGACGACCGGTCCGATTGGACCGAACGCGACTGGGAGGACGCGGTGCTGTCGGCGCTGCGCGTCGCGGTCGAGCGCCGACTCGTCGCCGACGTCCCGGTCGGGTGCCTGCTGTCCGGCGGCGTCGACTCCAGCCTGATCGTCGGCCTGCTCGCCGAGGCCGGTCAGCACGGGTTGTCGACCTTCTCCATCGGCTTCGAGTCCGCGGGCGGCGTCGAGGGCGACGAGTTCCGGTGGTCGGACATCGTGGCGGAGCGATTCGGCACCGACCATCATCAAATCCGCATCGGCACCGACCGGATGCTGCCGGCGCTCGACGAAGCGATCGGCGCGATGAGCGAGCCGATGGTCAGCCACGACTGCGTGGCCTTCTACCTGCTCAGCCAGGAAGTGTCGCGTCATGTGAAGGTCGTGCAGTCGGGCCAGGGCGCCGACGAGGTGTTCGCCGGCTATCACTGGTACCCGCCGATGGGGTCACCGGCCGCCGCCACCGTGGAGGGTTCCGTGCAGCAGTACCGAGCCGCGTTCTTCGATCGCGACGCCGCGGGGGTCAGGGCTCTCGTGGGATCGGGCTACCTCGCCGAGGGCGATCCCAGCGAGCGCTTCGTCACGGAGCACTTCGCGCGCGCCGGGGCGGAAACCGGGATCGATCGTGCGCTGCGGCTCGATACGACGGTGATGCTGGTAGACGATCCGGTGAAACGGGTAGACAACATGACTATGGCCTGGGGATTGGAGGGTCGTGTTCCGTTCCTCGACCACGAGCTGGTCGAGCTGGCGGCGACGTGCCCGCCCGAGTTGAAGATCGCTCAGGGCGGGAAGGGCGTGCTGAAAGAGGCTGCGCGACGGGTGATCCCGTCGGAGGTCATCGACCGACCCAAGGGTTATTTCCCGGTTCCCGCACTGACCCACCTCGAGGGGCCGTACCTCGATCTGGTTCGTGACGCGCTGTACGCACCGGTTGCCAAGGAACGCGGGCTGTTTGACACCGATGCTGTCGACGCGCTGCTGGCCGACCCCAACGGCAGGCTCACTCCCTTGCGCGGCAACGAACTTTGGCAGATCGCCCTGCTCGAGCTCTGGTTGCAGCGTCACGGAGTAACGGGAGCGGCGGCGTGAACGCCACCGAGCCTTCGGCGGCCCACACCTCGGACCACACCGAGGCCATCACCCTGGGCCTGCACGACGCCTCGCCGCCGGAGCTGGTGGACGCGATGGCCAAGGACGTCGTGCTCGAATTGGGTTGGGGCCGACTCATCTTCGGGCAGACGTTCGCCGATGCGGACGTCCTGGCCGAGACGCTGCGACACGAAACGCCCGGGCGGCGCGACATCTGCATCTATGCACGCGAGTCCCACGTGGTGGTCGCCGGAGCGCCTACCGAACTTTTCATCGATCCCAGCCACACCTATCGGCTGCGCTTCACCGGCGACCCTGAGGACGAGGATGTGGTGACGCCTCCGCACGGTGTCACGGTGCGCACGCTGAACGACCCGGAAGATGCCGATGCCATGAATCGCGTCTTCGTGCGGTGCGGGATGGTGCCCGCGCCCGTCGAGACGATCTGGCACAACCAGCTGCACTCGGACGCGGTGACATATCTGGTCGCGGTGCGTGACGAAGATGGTGCCGTGGTGGGCACCGTGACCGGTGTCGACCACGAGTTGCTGTTCTCCGATCCCGAGCAAGGTTCCAGTCTGTGGACCCTGGCGGTCGATCCGGCCGCTGCCCTTCCGGGGATAGGGGCCGCCCTGACCCGGGCCCTGGCGGAACACTTCCGCAGCGCGGGCCGCGCCTACCTGGATCTCTCCGTGGCGCACGACAATGTCGCCGCCATGGCCCTGTACGAAAAGCTTGGCTTTCGCCGCGTTCCGGTGCTGGCGATCAAACGAAAGAACGCCATCAACGAGCCACTGTTCACCTTGCCGCCGGAGACCGTCGAGGACCTCAACCCCTACGCCCGGATCATCGCCGACGAGGCGATGCGGCGTGGAATTTGGGTCGAGGTCGTCGATGCCGAGACCGGCGAGATGCGACTCACCCACGGTGGCCGCAGCGTGATCACCCGTGAATCGCTGTCCGAGTTCACCTCGGCGATCGCGATGTGCCGTTGCGATGACAAGCGTTTGACGCGGCGCCTGGTCTCGGAGGCGGGCATCACGGTGCCGCGTGCGCGCCTGGCCACGTTCGACGACGGTGACTACGCGTTCCTGAAAGAAGTCGGGGAGGTCGTGGTCAAACCGGCTCGGGGCGAACAAGGTAAAGGCATCACGGTGGGCGTGGTCGCCGATAATGGTCCCGACGACCTCACCGCAGCCCTGGCGCGGGCGCGCAAGCACCACTCCGAGGTCCTGATAGAGGAGCGGGTGGTCGGCGACGACCTTCGGTTGGTGGTGATCGACGGCCGCGTGATCGCCGCCGCGGTGCGGATGCCACCCGAGATCCTCGGCACGGGCGAGCACTCCGTGCGGGACTTGATCGCGGCCGAGAGTCGGCGGCGCTCCGCGGCCACGGGTGGCGAGTCCCGCATCCCGATCGACGACATCACCGAGGCGACCATTGCCGAAGCCGGCTGGGGGCTGGACGATGTGTTGCCCCAAGGAACGCGGCTCCGCGTTCGTCGCACCGCCAACTTGCATCAAGGCGGGACGATCCACGACGTCACCGCGCAGGTGAACCCGGAACTGTGCCGGGTTGCGGTGGCGGCGGCCGAGGCGATCGGGATTCCGGTGACGGGCATCGACCTGGTGGTGCCCGACGTCACCGGTGCCGAGTACGCGTTCATCGAAGCCAACGAACGCCCGGGACTGGCCAACCACGAACCCCAACCCACGGCCGCGGCCTTTGTGGACTACCTATTTCCCGGTCAGCCGGGCCAGCCGCCCGCCTGGATTCCCGAGGAGTCACGGGCTGATCGTGACTGAGGCTTGCGGTCCGCCTTGCGCGGGTACTTGTCTGCTCATCAGATAGGAGCCGCATGAGCCCAAGCGTGCAAACCGGAACCATCACCACCCACGTGCCGGCGCGGCTGGACCGGTTGCCGTGGGCGCGGTTTCATTGGCGCGTCGTCCTCGGCCTCGGCGGTGTCTGGGTCCTCGACGGGCTCGAGGTCACGATGGTCGGCAACGTGTCGTCTCGCCTCACGGAGAAGGGCAGCGGCATCGAACTCAACGCCGCGCAGATCGGCATGGCGGCGGCGTTCTACATCGCCGGGGCCTGCCTGGGGGCGTTGTTCTTCGGCCACCTCACGGATCGCTTCGGACGCCGCAATCTGTTCATGGTGACCCTCGCGGTGTATCTGGCCGCCACCGTCGCAACCGCATTTGCCTTCGCGCCTTGGTATTTCTTCATCGCGCGCTTCTTCACCGGCGCGGGCATCGGCGGGGAATACGCCGCGATCAATTCAGCGATCGACGAGTTGATCCCCGCGCGCGTGCGCGGTCGCGTGGACTTGATCATCAACGGGACGTACTGGCTGGGCTCGGCCGCCGGGGCGGCCGGCGCACTGGTACTTCTGGACACGTCGAACTTCCCGGCGAACATCGGATGGCGGCTGGCCTTCGGCGTGGGCGCCATCTTCGGCATCTTCGTCTTGCTCGTCCGGCGCAACCTTCCCGAAAGCCCGCGGTGGCTGTTCATTCACGGGCGCGATGACGAGGCCGAGCGGATCGTCGACGATATCGAAGCCGAAGTGCAGCGACAAACCGGCGAACCGCTGCCCGAACCCCAAGGCGGCCAACTCAGAATCCGCCAGCGCCAAACCATTTCATTCCGGGAGATCGCCAGGGTGGCATTTACCCTGTACCCGCGGCGCGCGGTGCTCGGACTGGCGTTGTTCATCGGGCAGGCGTTCCTGTACAACGGTGTGACATTCAATCTGGGCACGCTGTTGAGCGAGTTCTACGGTGTTCCCTCCGCGAAGGTGCCGCTCTTCTTCATTCTGTGGGCGCTGAGCAATTTCGGTGGGCCACTAGTGCTGGGGCGGTTGTTCGACACCGTCGGCCGAAAACCGATGATCTCGCTCACCTACATCGGTTCCGCCGTGGTGGCCGTGATCCTCGGGGTGCTGTTCGTGACCCAGACCGGCGGCGTCTGGACGTTCATCGTCGTCCTTGCCGTGGCGTTCTTCTTGGCGTCGGCGGGTGCGAGCGCGGCCTACCTGACGGTCAGCGAAATCTTCCCGATGGAAACCAGGGCCCTGGCGATCGCCTTCTTCTACGCGGTGGGTACCGCGATCGGCGGCATCAGCGGGCCCTTGCTCTTCGGGCAGTTGATCAACTCCGGGCAGCGCGGTCAGGTCGTCTGGTCATTCATCATCGGCGCGGTGGTCATGGCGGTGGCGGGCCTGATCGAACTGTGGCTCGGTGTCGCGGCTGAGCAACGCCCGCTGGAAGATCTGGCCCTGCCCCTGACAATCGCCGACGCCGAGGACGAGAGCGGACGTGGCGAGGGGGGCGCGGAGGGCGCGGCCCGCAACACTGCCTAATGCGCGACGCTGAATTCGTTGCGGCTCAGTTGATTTAGCCTCGCCGGACCGGCAAGTCGCCCGCCGCAGTACGGGCGGGTGGCCGATGATTGCCAGCGGTACGATCATCGTCGTGCGGCGCCCTGCGGTCGGTGAAAGTGCTCGGTGATGAGGTCACGGCGGTGGGCGAGAATCCGCCGGATCCGCGCGTGGCTGGCGCTGTGCGCCGCGATCGCGTTGATCCCGTGGACGATCTTCCTCGCGCTGAGCCTGCCGGAGAGCTACACCGCCCAGCATTGGCAGGCGACCTGGGTTGGCTTCGACGTCTTGCTGCTGGTGTTCATGACGGCCACGGCCGTGCTCGGTTTCACCCAGCACCACCTGCTGACGCTCTTCGCGTTCACGACCGGAATTCTGCTTGTGTGCGATGCCTGGTTCGACGTGCTGACCGCCAAGCGGGGTGATTTTGTCGTCGCGGTCCTGACCGCCGTGCTGGGGGAGTTGCCGCTGGCGGCGGCGTTGATCGTCGGCACCCTGCGCATCGTCCGCCTGCAGGGGCGGTCAGTGCGGCGGCCAGTGCGGCGGCTACCGTGGCCGGCGAAAGTGCGCGTCAAACGCAGCATCACTCGGAAGGAAGCGGAAGCCGCCGCGACGAGTCCAAAATGAGCCGCGATGCGCCGTCGTCGCGCCACATTGCCGGTGCTCGATGCCCGCGGCACGGACCAGGTTCACGGTCGGGACCAAGCGGCTCGCCCGAGCAATGGCGCGTCACGGCGACGCGATAAAGGTTGACGCCCAATAACATTGAGCCGCGGCGGCGGCGCCGACCGCGGTTCCAACAGGCGACCACGGCACCTTCTTCGCCGCGCCCTGACCGCCGATCACCCGACCAGCTTCGTGAGCCAGGTCGGATCCTGATAGTTGATGGCCCGGTTGCCGTCCCACACGAACGGCGTGCCGCTGGCGTTGAATCCGGCCAGCGTCGTCGCGGCCGCCGCGGCCTTCGCCTTGGCGGTGCCGACGTCCTCTCCCGACTTGATGCAATCAAGGACGCCGGCGTCGGCGCCGACGGTTTTGGCGAGCTGCGCCAGCTCGCCGTCGGCGCGATCTTCCGGGGCGTTCTCGGCCGGCTGAAAGGTGCTGCCGAACAGGCCGGCGTAGAAGCTGGTGTAGAGCTTCGGATCATCCTGTGCAGCAACGCAATAGGTGGCCGCCACCGCGCGAGTCGAGTAGTTCTTGCTGTGCGACTTGTCGTCGAGAAAGTTGAGCAGGTGGTAGCGCACCGCAAGCTTCTTGTTGTTCACCGCGGAGTCGATGTCCGCGGCGTTCGACCTGATGAAGCTGCCGCAGGGCGGGCAGATGGGTTCGTTGAAAATGTCGATGGTCGTCGGCGCCGCAGAGCTCCCGACGTATACGCCGTCATCCAGCACCCGCAGCCCCACCGCATCCGGCGGCGGTGGCGCGGATGTCGTGGTGGAGGACGGGGACGACGAGTCCCACGGATGGGCGGCGACGATGGCAACGACACCCACGACGGCGGCCACCACGGCAGCGGCGGCGCCCACCCACAACCAGCGGTTGCCTTTGGCGCGCGGCGGCTGGCCCCAGGGCGGCGCCCCGGCCATACTCGCATCTCCCGTGCCCCAACTCGGAGCGCCGGGCCAGCCGGTCGGCGGCGGAGCCGGCCCACCCGGAGCGGCCGACGAGCCGTGCGGCGATGTCGCGGGCCACACCGGCCCTGATGGCGGCGCGTGGTTGGCCATCGCGGGCGGGTGCACGGGCGTGAACCCCCCGGGCGGCGGCCCGGCGAAGGCAGGCGGCAGCTTGGCCACCTGACTGCGCTGCAAAATGTCGGTGGCTCGATCCTGGTCGGGTGTCGCCAGGGCGGCATAGGCGGCCGCCGACATATCGCCGCAGGTGGGGTAGCGGGCTGCCGAGTCCTTCGCCATGCCGCGGGCGATGACGGCGTCGAAGGCGACCGGGATGCTGGGCCGCGCGACGCTGGGCCGCGGAATTGCCTGGTTGAGATGCGCGCCCATCACGCTCAACGTGTCGCCCGAGTACGGCGGGGATCCGGTCAGGCACTCGTACAGCACGCACGCCAGCGCGTAGATATCGGCCCGATGGCCGACGTCGGTTTCGCTGAACCGTTCCGGGGCCATGTACTTCACGGTGCCGACGGTCGTGCCGAACTGCGTCAGCTTTTCGTCCGAAGTTGCGCTCGCGATGCCGAAATCGACGAGGTAGGCGAAGTCGTCGGGCGTGATCAGGATGTTCTCCGGTTTCACGTCGCGGTGCAAGACGCCGGCGGCGTGGGCGGCATCGAGCGCCGAGCCGATCTGGCGCACGATCGCCACCGCTCGGGGCGGGGACAGCGGCCCATAGCGGCTCAGCATGCCGGCCAGGTCCTTGCCGTCGATCAGGCGCATGTCCACATAGAGCTGCCCGTCGATCTCGCCGAAGTCGTGAATCGGAACCACGTGCGGTTCCTGCAGGCGTCCGGCCGTGCGGGCCTCGCGCTGCATGCGGGAGCGGAAAACCGGGTCGTTTGAGAGCGTTTGCGACATCA
Source organism: Mycobacterium sp. (assembly GCF_019247615.1). Taxonomy (GTDB): domain Bacteria; phylum Actinomycetota; class Actinomycetes; order Mycobacteriales; family Mycobacteriaceae; genus Mycobacterium. The sequence goes on from NZ_JAFBAT010000091.1 coordinate 14,738, forward strand.
GCTTCAGCGCCACGATCCGTTCCCGCACCGTGTCCTCGGCCTCGTAGACGTCGCCCATTCCGCCGCGGCCTACCAACCGCCGCAGCCGATACGGCCCGAACTGCGTACCCTCCCGCGAATCCGCGCTCGTGTCACCCATCGCCGACTCCTCAGCCGCCAGCCCTGCCGCAAACCGAGTGGAAGCGCCTTCGCGCCCCGACATTGCCTGCGCCGGACAGGAGCACGCGGTGGCGTGCCAGCATAAGGCTAATGGTTTCGGCAACCGCGGGGCACATTGAATAGCGAGAATGCCGACCATGCCCACCCCGGGTCATGGGCAGTCACCGGCGGGCGCTAGTCCTCGCCGGTTTTGTGTTCGCTGAGTCCCTCCCGCGACAGGGCCCTGACGAAGCCGTAAGCCTGCATGCCAGCGGGTCCGGGATTCTTCCCGATCCAGTCGTTGATCTTGCCTAGCGCACTGGCCAAATCGTCGCGTCTGACCCTGATCAGGTAGGTCTTCCGATCGTCTTGCGGATCATCAATCGCGTCGGCAACGGCGACGGGGTGTCGGAAGGCGTACGCGATCCCGTGTACGGCATCGTGGTTCAGAGCCCACTCAAGTTCGCTGGGCCGTAGCCGGTTCACCGCCAGATTGCGGTATTCGTCCTCGTGGTTTGAATCGGTCACGTGGCCGATGATCCTCCTGTGCCTGCCCGGCGAAAAACTGCTCGACTGTGCTTGAAGATCATGTCGCGCAGGCAATTCGCTGACACTTTCCGTCAAGACACTCAATCATAGGAATCAGTTTCACGCGGTGCATGGCGAGCGCGTCCGGAAGCGTCGTAAAGTATCCGGCAAAGTAATTAGCCGCTATCGCCGCCGGTGGTGAGGATTCATGACGGACCGCATCGAGACCCGTCGCACGATCCCGGCGCCGGCGCCCGAAATTTTCGCGCTGCTGTGCGACCCGCACGGCCACGTCGCGATCGACTCCACGGGGATGCTTCAGGACGCCGAGGGCGATCCGGTGCGCGGCGTCGGGGACAGCTTCGTGGTGCACATGGATCGGCAGTCCCTCAACGACTTTCCGCAACTTGGCAAATACGACATCACCGTCAACATCAAGGAGTTCGAACCGGATCGGCTCATCTCGTGGACCGTCCTCGGTCAGATTCGCCCGCAGATCGGCCACGTCTACGGCTACCGGCTCGAGCCGACCGACGAAGGCGCCGCCACCGTGGTCACCTCCTTTTACGACTGGTCGGACATCGACGCCAAATGGCGGGAGGCCGGGATCTTCCCCGTGGTGTCGGAGGGCGCACTGCGGGCGACTCTCGGAATTCTCGACCGCACCGTCCGCCACGGTTACCCGCGAAACTGACTCCGGCTCAGGCCTCGTGTCCCGGTTCGAGGTGGCGGACGTCGCCGAACGACACCCAGCCCTCTGATTCGCGCGGCGGATCGCCATCGACCGGTTCCAACAGCTGCCCGACGTGGTCGCCAAGCGGGAAACGATCGAGGATCTTGCCGACGAACCAGCCTGCCGCGTCGTCGAGGATGGGCATTTGCGCCGGACCGCGGTGCCAGGCACAGCGGCCGAATTTATCGATCTCGTCGCCCGTCTGGCTGCCGAACAATTCCACCACCTCGAGGTGCTCTTTGGCGAACAGATGGACGGCCAGGTGGGTGGCTTCGGCGGCCACCCGGAACGTGTGGTTCTTCCTGGACAGACCGACCAGGAAGCGCGGCGGATGAATGCTGGTCTGACTCGCGAAGCCCACCAGGCAGCCAGCTGAGAGGTCGCCGACCGACGTGGTCACCACGAACATCGGATAGTTCAGCAACGCCACCAGCTCTTCGAACGCTTCGGTTCCCCGCTCGGCCACCCTCTCAGCTTTCCCGATCAATGCGTCCCGGAACCGCCTTTCGACGCATGACGCGCCGAACTGCGTACGCGGCGACGCCGACGCTCAGCACTGCCACCCCGGACAGCACCGACGAAAACGGCATCGCGACGGCCAACGTCAGGCATCCGACGAGTCCGATCACCGGGATCAGCCAGTGCGGGCGCCCCTCGTCGCGGCCGAGGGTGAAAGCCGAGGCGTTGGCAATGGCGTAGTAGATCAGCACCGCGAAGGACGAAAAGCCGACCGCGCCACGCAGGTCGGCCGTGGCCGACAAGACCGCGACGACCACACCGATCACCAACTCCGCGCGATGAGGCACCCGGAACCGCGGATGCACGGCTGCTAACCCGTGGGGCAGATGCCGGTCGCGAGCCATTGCCAGCGTGGTGCGCGAGACGCCGAGGATCAATGCCAACAAGGAGCCCAACGCCGCCACCACCGCGCCCACGCGGACGACGGGCTCGAGCCAACCGATGCCCGTCGCCCGCACCGCGTCCGACAGCGGCGCCGTGGCCTCGGCCAGACGCTGTGCGCCCAACGCGGCCAAGGCGGCCACGGCCACCAGCGCGTAGACGGCCAGGGCGACACCGAGCGCCAGCGGGATGGCCCGTGGGATGGTCCTTGCCGGGTTGCGCACCTCCTCTCCCAGGGTGGCGATGCGCGCATAGCCGGCGAATGCGAAGAACAGCAGCCCCGCGGCTTGAATGACACCCCCGACGGTCGCGTGGCCCAGATGCAGTCGTCCAACGTCGGCAGTCCCGGACGCGAAGACGGCGACGACTACCGCGGCCAGCACGGTCAACACCACCGCGACGATCACGCGCGTCAACCACGCCGACTTCTGCACCCCGGCATAGTTCACCGCCGTGAGCGCCACCACCGCCGCGACGGCCACCGCGTGGGCTTGTGACGGCCATGCGTACGCGCCTACGGTCAGGGCCATCGCCGCGCACGAGGCGGTCTTGCCGACGACGAACCCCCATCCGGCGAGGTATCCCCAGAAATCACCCAGGCGCTCTCGGCCGTACACGTAGGTGCCGCCGGAGGCGGGATAGCGCGCGGCCAATCGCGCGGACGAGGTCGCATTGCAGTAGGCCACCAAGGCGGCCAACGCCAGGCCGAGCAGCAGCCCCGACCCGGCCGCACGCGCAGCGGGACCGAGTGCCGCGAAAATTCCCGCGCCGATCATCGATCCCAGCCCGATCACCACCGCATCGAACACGCCCAGGCTGCGACGAAGGTCCTCGTTCATCCTGTTGGGCACCGCGTACTCCCGTCATGCGCGCCGGGCGTCCAACCTACCGGGCGGTGCTGTTCTTGTGCACCGGCAACAGCGCGCGCTGTCCGATGGCCGCGGCGCTGCTGGAGCCGACGGGCCGGGGCACCCATCCGCGACGCAAGCGCCGTTGGCGGCGGTAAATCGGCGTCACAGGCGCACAGTCGATGAGGATCGGTTGACCACCGCCGGCGCACGTCAGCCGAACGGCCGGTTTTCGCGAACTCCGCGATACATGCCCCGCCGGACTATGCAGGGCATCACTACCCGATCGACCGACCATGACGGCAAGCGGAACGCGTGACCGGTGGGCAAGAAGACCTCCAGCCCGTTGGGCTGGATCCCCACCAGCGAACCCCACCGCCTGCCGGGGGCGCGGAAGGTGCGCAACCGTCGACCCGCGAACTCGGCCCTGATGTTGTGGGCCACCAGCACGTCCCCGCGATTACGCGCGGAACTGCGAAGGGGGTCGGTCGCGGCAACGTCGCCGACCGCGAAAACACCCGGCTGACCGGGTACTCGCAGTTCCGGCGTCACGCGAACAAACCCGTATTCGTCGAGGATCGCCGGGGGCAGCCAATCGGTGTTCGGCCGCACCCGCCCGATCGCCCAAAGCACGGCAGCGGCGGAAGCCTGCGGCTGTCCGGTGCTCCACCGAACCGGTTCGGTGGTGATGTCTTCGCCAGCGAAGCCGTTCGACAGAACCGCACGGTGGCCCGGGTGCAGGCCCACCCCCAAGTCGATCAGCCTGCCGCGGACGCGTCGCCAAATCTCCGGGTGATACTCGCGCAGCGCGCGCTCGCTGGGGAAGTAGAGGTCGATGCGCTTCTCCGGCCACGTGGTTGCCAGGTTGACGGCGCTGGTGACCGCGGCGGCGCCACCGCCCACGATGATCACCGAGTCGGCGGAGGCCAACCGGTCGTGAGCGGCGCGGAGCCCGGCGCCGATCTGGTCGGCCGACTGCAGCGTCGGCTGGCGCCAGAACCCGTTGGCGACCCCCGTCGAGATGACCAGCGCGTCGTACCTTTCGGTCACCGGTGCGCCGTCTTCGCCGCGACCCGAGATGGTTCGGGCGGCGAGGTCCACCCCCGTCAAGGTGGCCTGAATCGTCCGTACCCGGTCCAACCCGCAGAACTTGTCGAACGGAATCCAGTAGTCGCGGGCCCAGTCGCCGGGGCGGGCGAGCCGGACGCCGAGCTCTTGGCCGCTCACCAGCGCGGGCTTGACCGAGATTCCGACGACGTCGGCGTGCCGGGCCAGGCGGATCGCGGTCAGCACCCCCACATCGCCGAGTCCGGCGACCACGACGCGCCTGCGGCTTGCCACTATGTCAATCGGCATGTGTCCAATCGGCGGGTGTCCAATCGGCGTGCGGCGCACTGTAGCACGTTCGAGCGCCACGCCCTGCCTTCGGCGTCGGATCGGGCGTCCAGTCCCGCGCTCAATCAGTAGCATTAGCCGGCGGTCCGAATGTGCGCGAACCCGCTCATCGCCATGGCACCGAAAGGAACGGCTCAGCATGACGACACCGACGGAAAGCCATCGGCACAGCACGCAATTGATTCCGGCCCGGCTGCTGCGAAGTGGGCGCACCCACCATCCGGTGGTCGTGGACGAGGCCAAGAGGCGGCGCAATGATTGGCAACTGCGACTGGCCGACCGGATAACGGCGTTCGCGGGGTCGATGAACTTCGTCTGGATTCATGCGGCCCTGTTCACGGTGTGGATGTTGCTCCTGGAGAAAAGCCCCTGGCCGACGTTGACCTTGGCGGTGTCACTCGAGGCGATCTTCCTATCGACCTTCGTGATGATCGGCCAGAACCGTCAGGCGGCTTTCCAGCAGGCGAAGGCGGACCACGACTTTCAGACGCAGGAACTGGAGTTGAAGACCAACACCGAACTGACCCGCGAGATCCACGTGCTCACAGCCGAATTGCACCGACGCTTGATCCCGCCAACATCGGCGTCGACCTAGGGCGTCCGGCGATCGAGCGAATAACCGCTGTGGTGGAGAAAGCCTTCTGAGGAGATAAGCGTGGTGCAGTTGCAGCAGAGGATGCGACCACGCGTGCACGCCGCCCTGCGCGCCGCGGTGCGGGCATCGGCTCCCCGTCCCGCCGCGGCACGTCGCGCAGCCAAGGACTTTCAGCAAGGGCTGTGGCCCGCCGTCGGCGCTGAGATCCGCTGGGCGTTCACGCCGCCGCACACGTGGCTGATGGGTGTGGTGGTCAACGTGATCCTCGCCGCGGCGTGGTTGCTGGTGCAGCCTCTCGCTGTCGGCCCACACCGCACTGACTGGGTGGTTTTGGTCGGGACCTACTTCTCCTCGTGGGTCCTTGCCGACGTCACCACCACCAATGTCTTCGGTGCCGACCACTACCGGGTACTGCAGGCCTTATCCGATGGCGTGCCCTTCGGCCGGATACTGCTGATCAAAAACCTGGCCCTGCTCGCGATCGTCGGATTGCCGACCTTGGTGGCGGCGATGCTGCTGACGCTGTGGCTGGAAACGCCTGCACGCCTTGGCATTACGATCCCCACCGTCGCGGTTCCCATCGTGTCCTGGGTCGGGGTGGGCAATGTGTTCTCGGTGCTGCACCCGGTCACCGTCGAGCCGTTGATCAGGCGATGGCGCCAGCGCTACGACCGTCGCCGCACGGCCGGCTGGATTCTGGCCCTGACCCTGCCTTACGGGCTGTACTACGTCGCCGACCCGATGAACGGGGTCGAGCACCGCGTGTTGTGGACACAGGTGCCCGCGATGATCTGGCCGGTGTTCGGGCGTGACACCAAGAGCTTCGTGCATCTCGCCATCGCAGTGGCTGTCTGGGTGGGCGGAACGGTTGCCGCCCTGCTGTGGGTCCGCACGCGCGGGTTTCAATTCAGGTGAGCGTGACACCCGCGGGCTGCTCGCCGCACCATCGTGGAGTGTTTGGGCAGAACCGGTTAGCGCAATCCGGGACAGATTTGGTCGCCGTGCAATGATGGGCGAGCGCGTCCACTGCGGCACTGGGATTCCCTGGACATAGCCGAAACCCACATAATTTTGAAAGTGAGGCAACATGAGTGAACAACCGTCGGCCGGTTGGTACCCGGACCCGAGCGGCAGGCCCGGTCAGCAGTACTGGGATGGCCGGCAATGGCGCACCGACGTCGCCCCGCCCGGTGGAAATCCGTCGCAGCAGCCGCAGGGCGGGTATCCGGCGGTGGCACCGTACGGCGCTGCGCCGTATGGGTTGGATGCCTACGGGCGGCCCCTGTCAGACAAGAGCAAGCTCACGGCGGGATTGCTCCAAATTCTCTTGGGGAGCTTCGGAGTTGGCCGTTTCTACCTCGGCTACACCACCATCGGCATCCTGCAAATTGTGGTTACCTGGCTGACGTGCGGACTCGGTGCCGTGTGGCCGCTGATCGACGGAATCATGATCATCACCGGCAAGGTGCCTGATGCGCAGGGGCGCACGCTCAGCGAGTGAGCCGCGCACCGGGCCAACAGGTTTCGTCCTCCGCTGGGCCGGCCCAGTATGTGAAGGCCGGCTAGATCAGCGCACGCAGCGGGCCCTGGGGCGGATCGATGCCCAGTGAGCTCAACGCCGAGGCGTGGTAGACGGTGCCCGGGACGTGGATGGCGTGCAGGTGGCCGACGTGTACGTCCCGCCAGTACCGCTGCAGCGGCTTGTCCATCCGGGCGGCGTTGCCGCCCGAGCGGGCGAAGATCTCGTCGACCGCCGACACCGCCCGCCACACGGCGCGGACCTGGGTGCGGCGCCCCGCCGCGCGGTCGGCGAACGAGACCTCTTTGCCGGCGGCCACCATGTCGTAGATGCGGTCGACATTGGCCAGCAGCTCCTGGCGGGCGGCGTTGATGTCAGCCGCCGCCTCGCCGATCGCGTGCATGACGTAGGGGTCGTCCCTGATCGCGGTTCCGGTGGCACCCACGCGCCCGCGCTGGTAGTCGAGGTGCGCGGCCAGCGCGCCCTCGGCGATGCCGATGGTCGCGGCGGAAATGCCCAGCGGGAACATCGTCGACCACGGCATCAGGTACAGCGGCTCCGTCATGCCCGCCGCACGCTGGGCGGTGCCGTCCATCACCTTCGTCGCGTCCATGGTTCGGTAGGCCGGAACGAACGCGTCCTCGACGATGACATCCTTCGACCCGGTTCCGCGCAGCCCCACCACATTCCACGAGTCCTCGACAATCGTGTAGTCCGCGCGCGGCAATATCATGTGCAGCATTCGGGGAGGCATCACCGGTTTGCTCTCGGCGTCGCCGAGCATTGCTCCCAGGATGATCCAGTCGCAGTGGTCGGTGCCGGAGCTGAACTGCCAGCGCCCGTTGAAGATGTAGCCTCCGGTTTCTCCGTCGACCGGCCTGGCAACGCCCTGCGGCGCGTACGGAGATGCCATCCACGTGTTGATGTCGTCCGCCCAGACCTCGGCGGGCACCCTCGGATCGGCATAGGCCAACTGGTAGGGATGCACGCCGACCACACCGACGATCCAGCCGGCGGCGGGATCCAGTGCCGCTGTGGCCATCGCCGTCTCGGCCCACTCGCGGGGGTGGACTTCGAATCCTTGGTAAGCCTTGGGCTGCAACAGCCGGATCAGTCCGGCGCCTTTCATCAGCTTCACGGTCTCATCCGTGAGCCGGCCGATCCTCTCGGCCTCGGCGGCCTGACCGCGCAACCGGTCGGCCATGGCCATCACCCGGTCGATCACGCGCTCGCTCATGCCGACGCCTCGCGCGACAGGAACGCCAATACCGTACCTTCGAACGCCTCCTTGGCCTCGATCATGGCCCAGTGCCCCGAGTTGGGGAATATGTGAAGCTCCGCATTGGGGATGGTGCGCATCGGGATCAGCGCCATGTCGGGCGGACTCACCCTGTCGTCGCGTCCCCAGGTCAATAGGGTCGGCGCCGCCAGCTTGTGCATGACCGCCCATGGCATCGGCCGGTCGGAGGCCTCCATCGCCGCCGTCATCGCGGCGAACGCCGCCTTGCCGTACATCCGGCGCGCGGCGGCCAACGTCTCCGGATCGGTGGCCAGCTGCCAGCGCTCGTCGATCAGTTGGTCGGTGACCAGGGCCTGGTCGTAGACCATCGACTTGAGCCAGTCAACGAGCCGCTGCCGTGTCGGGTCCTCGACGAACTCCTGCAGCAGCCGGATGCCCTCGCTTGGGCTGGCGCTGAAGATGTTCGTGCCGATTCCGCCGATCGTCACCAGCCGGCCTATTCGGTCCGGATTGCGGATCGCGAAGCTGATGCCGACGCCACCGCCCATCGAGTTGCCGACGATATGGACCTTTGCGATACCGAGCGCGTCCAGAAACTGCGTGACGGCGCCATGCGCGGTGACCATGGGGTGACCGTCGACGTCGGGGCTGACACCGAATCCGGGAAACTCCAGGATCAGGCAGCGGTAGTGCTCGGCGAACGCGGGCAGCACGCCGCGGAAGTTGCGCCAGCCCGTCACCCCCGGGCCGGAGCCGTGCAGAAACAGCACCACCGGGCCCGAATCCGGGCCGCAGTCGTAATAGCGCAAAGCGCCCTTCGGCGTGTCGATCTCACGCAGGTCGTGCCCCGCTGTGGTATCGGAAGTATTGGCCACGTATGTCACCCTGCCACGCGTTGGCATCGCCACCCAACGTGTAACCGCTGCGACGGTCGGTGCAGTCAGCCCTGGACGCTGGGTCGTCGTATCAGTGGTTGCGGTCCCCGGGAATGATTCGCCATCCGCGACCGTAGAACAACGCATGAAGCTCAACGAGGCTGCGCGCGAATTCATCGGACGGGGTGCCGACGCCACCCTGGTCACCCTCAACCCGGACGGCAGCCCCCAGGTCAGCGTGGTCTGGGTCGCCTTGCAGTCGACTCCCGACGGGGACGAACTCGTCAGCGCGCACCTGGCCGAGTACAAGAAGGTCCGCAACATGCGGAGGGACCCACGCGTTGCGGTCACGATCGTGTCGGTCGGCGCCTCGAGCACAGGGATGCGGCCCTACCTCTGGGTCGACGGAACCGCGCGCATCGTCGAAGGCGGGGCCCCCGAGCTCCTCAAGCAGCTCAATCCCGTCCTGGGGGATCCCGCGATGACGTTCCCGCCGGAGGACGCGCCACCCGGATTCCTCACCCGCATCCACATCGACAAGATCGGCGGCATCGGGCCCTGGGCATCCTGACCCATGGTTTGCCCACTTCCGCTACTCACGGTAGCGGAATAAAGTGAGGGCGTGGAATCCGGCGAAGATGGCAGGCACCTGCGTACCTGCCCACTGTGTGAAGCCATGTGCGGCTTGGAGATTCATGTCCAAGGCGGCCCCAAAAACGGGAAAGTCACCAGCATCCGCGGCAACCGCGACGACGTCTGGAGCCGCGGGCACATCTGCCCGAAAGGCGTGGCGCTCGCCGCGCTGCACGCCGACCCGGACCGGATCCGCCACCCGATGATCAAGGTGGACGGGCGCTGGCGGGAGGTCAGCTGGGACGCTGCGTTTCGTCGCTGCACCGAATTGTTGACGCCGGTGATCCAGAAGCACGGGATCGGTGCGGTCACTGCCTACACCGGCAATCCGCTGGCGCACTCGTTCTCGCTGGCCCGCTACGCGGGTGTGCTGCTGGGGATGTCCGGGATGCCGGTGACGTATTCACCGGGAACGGTCGACCAGTGGCCGAAAAATCTTTCGTCGCATCTGATGTACGGACTCTGGTGGAACTTCCCGATCCCCGACATCGAACGCACCGACCTACTGGTGATCATGGGCGCCAATCCCGCGGCGTCGCAGGGCTCGCTCTTGGCCGCGCCGAACGTGATGGGCCTGATCGACGGGATTCGCAAGCGGGGCAAGGTGATCGTGATCGACCCGGTGCGCACCGGAACCGCCGCCCGCGCCGACGAGTGGTTGCCGATCGTCCCGGGCACCGACGCCGCGCTGCTGCTGGCGGTCGCGCACACGCTCTTCGACGAGGACCTCGTCGATCCCGGACCCCACGTCGACGGTGTCGAGACGATGCGCCGGGTTGCCGCGGACTGGCCGCCGGGCCGGGTCAGTCCCGTCACCGGCATCGACGCGGACCGCATCCGCGGGCTGGCCCGCGAGCTGGCCGGCGCCGAAAGGTCGGTGGTATACGGCCGAATCGGGTTGTGCAATCAGGAGTTTGGCAGCCTGGCCAGCTGGCTGGTCGACGTGATCAACATTTTGACCGGGCATTTCGACACCCCCGGTGGCGCGATGTTTCCAAAGCCGGCGGCCTGGTCGATCACGTCGCAGCCGCTGCCGGGCCTGGAGGGTGGGGCCCCGACATTCGGCCGCTGGCACACGCGGGTTCGTGGGGCGAAGGAGGTGCTCGGTCAGGCGCCGGTGTCGTGTCTGGCCGAAGAGATCGCCACACCGGGTGACGGGCAGATCAAGGCGCTGATCACCGTTGCCGGCAATCCGGTGTTGTCCACCCCTGGCGGACACAAGCTCGACGAGGCGCTGCCGCTGCTGGACGCGATGATCTCCATCGACTTATGGCTCAACGAGACGACGCGGCACGCCGATGTGATCCTGCCCGGGCTTTCCCCGCTCGAGCAGCCCCATCACGACGATCTCATCTTGCTGTTCGCGATCCACAGCATCGCGAACTACTCGTCGGCGGTGTTCGACCCGGGCGACCGGCCACACGAGTGGGAGATCCTGATCCGGCTCGCCGGACTGTGCACCGGCACGCCGGCCGAGGATGTGGACGTCGCGGCAATCGACGATGGTTTCTTCGACTACCTGGCGTTCACCCGCGGACTCGACGGGGCGGCGATCCGCAAGCTCTACGAGAACGGCGGTCCGGAGCGGATCCTCGACCTCACGTTGCGGACCGGGCCGTTCGGGGACCGGTACGGCGAAAACCCCGGCGGGCTCACGTTGGAGTTGCTCAAGGCCAATCCGAACGGGATCGACTTCGGGCCGATGGTGCCGCAACTCCCGGGCATCCTCGGAACGCCCGACAAGAAGATCCGGCTCGCCCCGCAGTACCTGCTCGACGACCTGCCGCGACTGGCCGCGCGGCTGGAACGCCCCGCAGAGCCGCTGGTTTTGGTGAGCCGCCGGCACCTGCGGTCCAACAACACGTGGCTGCATAACGTGCCCGCGCTGATGAAGGGCAAGGACCGATGCACGCTGCTGATTCATCCCGACGACGCAACCCGCTTCGGCGTCGACGACAAGGAGGTCGTCACGGTGAAATCGGCGGCCGGCGAGATCACAGTGCCCGTCGAGATCACCGACGCCATCAAGCCTGGTGTGGTGTCGATGCCTCACGGCTGGGGGCACGGCAAGCCTGGCACCCGCATGTCGGTCGCCAACGGGTCACCGGGCGTGAACACCAACGTGCTTTCGCCACCGACGTTCATCGACGAACCGTCGGGCAACGGGGCCCTCAACGGGATACCGGTGACGGTCGGCTGACGACCAACTGCCACAATGCCTCTCGTCAGAATTGACCTGCCGCGCACGATCGAGCCGGAGCGGCGCAGCCTCATCGGGGACATCGTTTACCAGGCAATGGCCGACGTGCTCAACGTTCCCGACGGTGACAAATTTCAGATCATCACCGCCCACGACGCCGAATCGCTGCGGATGGATCCAGCATACCTCGGCATCGACCGGTCCGGGGACGCTTTCATCGTCGACATCACCCTGAACGCCGGGCGCAGCGTCGAACTGAAGCAGCGGTTCTACGCCACCGTCGTCGAACGACTGAGCGCACAAGCCAAGGTTCGGCCCCAGGACGTGCTGATCGTGCTGACCGAGGTGGCGAAGGAGAATTGGTCGTTCGGCAACGGCGTGGCCCAATACGTGTGACCTCACAGCGGATCGATAAGAAGGACCCAGCCCGCGGCTAGCACCCGGGCGCAAGGTTGCGGGATGGCAACAGCGACAGACCCTCGTCGTCGAGGAATCCGGTTCGTCCAAACGGTTTTCGCCGGTGTCGCGGCCGTCGCGGTGCTGGTGCTATTACTCACCGCTGCACCGATGCGACTGTTAGCCGATGGCGACGACGAGGCCCAACTTCAGCAACAGCTGGCCCAGCAGCAAGTGCAGCAGGCCGAACAGCAGGCCGAAGAGCAAGAGCAACTGGATCTGCAGCAAGCTCAACAAGCCGAGCAACAGGGTCTGCTGACCGAGCAGCAGGCCACCCTGTCAGTTCCCGGAAGCTGATCGACGCGCGCGAATGCCGGTGAACCCGAGCAGAATCCCCGGTGCTCATCGCGGCGGCCAGACTGACCCACGGAATACCACGTTGACGCCCAGGTGCGGCGGCGAGACGATGCTGCCCTGCAGGCCGGGCAGGAACGTCGGCATGCCGCCGAACCGTTTCGGGAGGATTCCGATCGGCGCTGCGAACCGCGCCTCCTGAGCTGGTGCCGCCTGATCCGTGTCAAACATGATGGAAATCAAGAGGACTGACGATGCGTGTGCGGTCACAATTGCGGCACCGCCTGGATTTCGTTGGCCGCCAATCGCGGCGCGTCGAGCGGTGCACAGCACGGTCGTCACGGTGCGATCGGTCGGTTCGTCCAGGCCCGGTCGGGCCGGCGGGACGAGCGGAACCAGCCGCCCGCAGCCGCGGTGCCGCCGTCGGTCGGAATGGTATGGCCGGTGACAAATGCCGACAGGTCCGAGGCCAGGAAGAGGATCACGCGGGCCTGGTCCTCGGGCACCCCCATCCGTCCCACCGGAACCCACTGCGGCCACCGCGTCTGCTCCTCGGCGGAGAGCCAGCGCGAGTACGGCACCTGCACCGATTCCGTGACGTCGGGCCCGATCCCATTGACCCGTATGCCGTCGCGGCCCACCTGCACCGCGAGGCTGCGGGTGAAGTGGATGACGGCGGCTTTGAACGCCGCGTAGACCGGGTCCTCCGGGTACCCGCGCAGCCCTTCGACCGATGAGACGTTGACGATCGCGCCTGCGCGCCGAGCGATCATCGCCGGTAGCAACGCGCGGGTGACGAGGAAGACGTGGTGCAGGTTGATGCGGTAGAGGTCCTCCCAGCAGTGAGGGTCGGTGTCGACGAAGTCGCCCGGGTGCCGCAGCCAATGGCCGACGTTGTTTACCAGGACGTCCACCCGGCCGTGACGATCAAGCACCGTTCGCGCCAACGCGGAAACCTGTCCCGGTTCGCGGACATCGGTGACAACCGCCATGGCTGAGCGATCGGCCATCCGGATCTCCTCGGCGACCTGGTGCGCCGAGTCGGCGTCGACGTCGGCGATGACCACCCGCGCTCCATGGTGCGCGAACAGTCGCGCGGTTGCCGCGCCGATACCGGCGCCACCGCCGGTCACCACGGCGACCCGGTCCGCCAGCAGCTCGCCAGCCTGCATTGTCTCGTCGGTCATGCCCATATCGTGGGCCATCGAGGCAGCTCGGCAGCGCGCGCCCTCTTTACCCGCTGCGGCGCCCGTCTAAACCGTGATGATGCCAACATTTGCCATGCATTTTCCGTTCGTTTTCCGCCGACCCAAGCGGGTATCCCGACGTCCACCGACGGGAGGCAAACTGCAAATGATTACGGAGCAGGGTCCATATCGCGTTTTGCCGAGCCAGGCGATGAACCGGCGAATTCATCATCGCCATAGCCCGCAGTCGTTTGCAGTCTCCCTCGCGAGTCGACTACTCGTAAAAAATACGGTGCGGGCATGGGCCATCCAGCCGAATCTGCACTGGCCGCTGGAACACGTGGACGGATTGGCGAGCCTGGTGCCTTACTTCGGCTCGGCTGCGGTGATCGAACCGATCCAGCTTGAAAATTGTGCCGCCGAGTGGGTCCGTGCGCCCGGCGTTTCTTCCGACCGGGCGATCCTTTACCTGCACGGCGGCGCATTTCTCACCTGTGGCCTCAATACCCATCGCTCGTTGGTGGTTCGACTCTCGAAGGCGGCGGGCGCCGGCGTGCTGACTGTCGGTTACCGGAAGCTGCCCACGCACGAGATCGCCGACGCGATCGAAGACGGCATGTCCGGGCTTCGCTGGCTGCAAGATCGCGGTTATCGGGGTGCGCAAATCGTCGTGGCCGGCGACTCCGCCGGGGGTATCTCGCGTTCATGACCACGCTTGCCGCCATCCGCGCTCGTCTCGTGAATCCGGCGGGAATCGCGACGGTGTCGCCCTTCACCGACGCCGACCCGACCCGAAAACTGAAGCACCCGAATGCGCGTAAGTGCTCCATGTTCACCCGCGGGGCATTGAAGATGTTCACCCGATATCTTCGACAGGCGCGGCTGCCGCAGGGTCACGGGAGTACGGCGCGCGAAATCGACTCGCCCGTGGATGCCGATTTGTCGGCTTTGCCGCCGGTGACGATTCATGCGAGCACCGATGAATTGCTGCTGCCCGACGCCGAGCTCATGGCTAAAAGGCTGGAAATCAGCGGCGTTCGTTGCGATCTTCATCTATGGCGCGGGCAAATTCACGATTTCCCACTGGCCGCGGATTTCTTGCCGGAAGGCCGTCGGGCCATTCGGTACATCGGTGATTTCGTCAAAGAAGTCACCGCGCGAGCTGACAGTTTGCGAGGCGACGTCACCGCGGCGGCGGGATAACCCCGTTTCGCCCGCGCGCTGGACTCTCGGCGGTGAACTGCATTGACGACTTCGCCTGCAATCGGCGCCGCTCCCGATACAGTTGGTCCTCGTGACCCCAGCAGCTCCGCCTGTGTTGACCGTCCGGTACGAGGGATCTGAGCGCACCTTCGCGGCAGGCAACGACGTAGCCATCGGGCGCGATCTCCGCGCCGACGTCCGCGTTGCACACCCGCTGATCTCCCGGACACACCTCATCGTGCGATTCGATCAGGGCCGATGGGTCGCTATCGACAACGGCAGCCTCAACGGGCTTTATGTCCACAGCCGCAGGGTGCCGGCCGTCGACATCCAGGACGGGATGCGGGTCAACATCGGCAACCCGGACGGTCCGGCACTGACCTTCGAGGTCGGTCGTCACCAGGGCTCCGCCGGCCGGCCTCCGCTGACGGCGTCGATACCGATCTTCGACCCGCCGGGCGGACCAAGCGCACAGGCGCCACCCGGTCAGCCGCAGCAGTTCGGCGCTCCCCGGCCCACTCAGCCTGCGCAGCAGCCGTCCTCGGCCTCATTTCGTCAACCCTCGCATCCGCCAACGGGTCCACAGCCCGGCTATTCACCGAGCGGGCCGCAGGTAAGCCATCCGCCCAGCGGACCGCACCCGCCCGGTCCGCACCCGCAATACACGCCCACCGGGGCGCAGCAGGCGCCGAAGATCTACCGCGCACAACCGATGAAGGTGCCGCCCGCGGCCGAGGCCGCACCCGAGACCGCCCGCGTCGGCGATGCCACCAACATCGCGACGTCGATGATGAAGATCCTGCGGCCGGGGCGAACCGCCCTTGAGTCGATGCCGGGCGCGATCAAAATCGGGCGCGCCAACGACAACGACATCGTCATCCCCGAGGTGCTCGCATCGCGCCACCACGCAACCCTGGTCCCGACTCCGAACGGGACCGAGATCCGGGACAACCGCAGCATCAACGGCACTTTCGTCAACGGTGCCCGGGTCGAATCGGCCCTGTTGCACGACGGCGACGTCGTGACGATCGGCAACATCGACCTCGTGTTCGCCGGCGGCACGCTGGCGCGCCGCGACGAGACCGCCACCGCGACGCGCACAGGCGGCCTCGACGTGCGCGGGGTGTCCTGGACGATCGAGAACAACAAGACGCTGCTGGACGACATCTCGCTGGGCGCTCAGCCGGGCACGCTGACCGCGGTCATCGGTCCCTCGGGCGCGGGGAAGTCGACGTTCGCCCGCTTGGTGGCCGGCTACACGCACCCGACGACCGGGACGGTTTCCTTCGAGGGCCACAACATCCACGCCGAATACGCCTCGCTGCGCAGCAGGATCGGGATGGTTCCGCAGGATGATGTGGTGCACGGGCAGCTAACGGTGCAGCAGGCGTTGATGTATGCCGCCGAATTGCGCCTGCCGCCCGACACCACGAAGGCCGACCGCGCCCAGGTGGTGGCCCGGGTGCTCGAGGAACTCGAGATGAGCCAGCATCTGCACACTCGGGTCGACAAGCTGTCCGGCGGTCAGCGCAAGCGCGCTTCGGTGGCGCTGGAGCTGCTGACCGGGCCGTCGCTGCTGATCCTCGATGAGCCGACCTCCGGTCTGGACCCCGCGCTGGACCGGCAGGTCATGACCATGCTGCGGCAGTTGGCCGACGCGGGACGTGTGGTGCTCGTGGTCACCCACTCGCTGACATATCTGGACGTCTGCGACCAGGTTTTGCTTCTGGCCCCCGGCGGCAAGACCGCGTTCTGCGGGCCGCCCGGCCAAATCGGCCCGGCCATGGGCACGACGAACTGGGCCGACATCTTCAGCACGGTCGCCAACGACCCCGACGGCGCCAAGGCGCGTTACCTGGCGCGTACCGGGCCGCCCCCGCCGCCGCCGCCCGCCGAGAAGCCCGCCGAGCTGGGCGATCCCTCGCACACCAGCCTGTTCCGCCAGTTCTCCACCATCGCGCGCAGGCAGGTGCGGCTGATCGTCTCCGACCGCGGTTACTTCATCTTCCTGGCGCTGCTGCCGTTCATCATGGGTTCGCTATCGATGTCGGTCCCCGGTGATGTCGGCTTCGGCAAGCCGAACCCGATGGGCGCCGCGCCGACCGAGCCCGGGCAGATCCTGGTGCTGCTCAACGTCGGTGCCGTTTTCATGGGGACGGCGCTAACGATCCGCGATCTGATCGGCGAGCGCGCGATCTTCCTTCGCGAACAAGCCGTCGGCTTGTCCACGTCGGCCTACCTCTTGGCGAAGGTGTGCGTGTACACGGTGTTCGCGGTCATTCAGTCCGGAATCGTCACCGTGATCACGATCCTCGGCAAGGGCGGCCCGACTCAGGGCGCGGTGGCATTGGGCAATCCCGATGTGGAGCTGTTCGTTGACATCGCGATGACCACCGTCGCCTCGGCGATGCTCGGGTTGGTCTTGTCATCCATCGCCAGATCTAACGAGCAGATCATGCCCCTGCTCGTGGTGGCGGTGATGTCGCAGCTGGTGTTCTCCGGCGGCATGATCCCGGTCACCGGGCGGCTGGGCCTTGACCAGATGTCTTGGGCCACACCGGCGAGATGGGGTTTCGCGACGTCGGCCTCCACCGTCGACCTATTGACGCTCGAGGAAGCGGTACCGTCGGTGCCGCACGACTCGCATTGGCGTCACTCGCTTGGCGCGTGGTCGTTCGACATGGGCATGCTGGTGTTGCTCAGCGTTCTGTATCTGGGCTTCGTGCGCTGGAAGATTCGTCTGAAGGGCGGCTGATCGCTCGCCGCCGGCGGTGCCGGCTTGTGGAGTGCGCCCAGGCGGAGAGTTCGCGATCGCCGCCCTGGGCGCACACTTCGCGTGAACGGCTAGGCGCCCTTGCGGATCACGGCGTCGGCGGCGGCCCGCATGCGGTCCGACAGTTGAAGCAGGGCGTGTTCGCCAACTCCGTGGGGCACCGTGTAGGCCAGTTGCCGTAACTCGAGCGCGCAGTCGCGCAACTCCTGGCGGAGGCAGGTCTCACGGGTGGGCATGACTCGATCTTCCCAGCCTGACCGCGCGACCGCGATGGGGGCGAAGCGTATTTACGGGAGATTGACAGTGTTTTTACATCCGAGCGCCCATGCGGCAGCCCCGCGTGACGCTCGGGTTCCTCGGCTATGACGCCGAGTGCGGGATCGGCTAACCCAGTTATCCTGGCGCGCTTGATGTTTCGTCACAGCCTAGGACGGTTCGGCGGGCGCCTCGCCGAACCGGGCCAGCACAAGTGTGCCACCAACCGCGACGACAAATCCTGCGACAACCAACCAGCCGAGGCCGTCGCGAGCGGTGTCACCCAGCCACACCACGCCGACGATGGCCGGCGCGATCGTTTCGCCGACAACCATCGCGGCCACTGTCGTGGTCACCGATCCGCGGTGCAACGCGGATGTCAGCAAGAGAAATCCTGCGGCCCCGCCGCCGGCGGCCGCATACAGAGCG
>NZ_JAFBAT010000318.1 GCF_019247615.1 Mycobacterium sp.
GCTGGCCGACACCCCGCACACGCGGCCGGTGCCGGTATCCGGCGCGGCCTACTCCCCCGAGTCGGCGAAACGCTTCGGCCTCGAGGAGACCCGCTACGAGGGCCCGACCGGGATCGCCGGGGTGTTCCAGGACGCCTGCGTGGCCGCCGGGATCCCTGCTGTGACGTTCTGGGCGGCGGTGCCGCATTACGTGTCCAACCCGCCGAACCCGAAGGCGACGGTGGCCCTGCTGCGCCGAGTCGAGGACGTGCTGGATGTCGAGGTCCCGCTCGCCGACCTGCCGGCCCAGGCCGAGGAGTGGGAGCAGGCGATCACCGAGATGACCGCCGAGGACGAGGATCTGGCCGAATACGTGACGTCGCTGGAACAGCGGGGCGACGCCGAGGTCGACGTGAACGAAGCCCTGGGTCAGATCGACGGCGACGCGCTGGCCGCCGAGTTCGAACGCTACCTGCGCCGCCGCCGCCCGGGGTTCGGGCGCTGACCGTCGACTTGTTGGGCGGAAACGGCGGATTCGCCGCACACTACTCGACGTTGGACTCGACGTTGGATTCGGCGAACGACGGCAGGTCGGCCTCCGAGTCGCGGACCAGGGCGGTGTCGATCCAGGACATGTGCGCCGAGCCAACGTCGACGCCAAGGTTGGCGACCTCCAGCCGCAGCGCGTTGGCGAGGATCTCGATGCCGGCCTTCGACGCGTTGTACGGCGCCAGCCCGGGCGCCGCCGCATACGCGGCCAGCGACGAGACGATCAGCACGTAGCCGCGGCGGTCGATCACCGCCGGCAACGTGGCGCGCACGGTGTGGAAGACGCCGAGCACATGATGTCCAACACCCGCTTGAATGCCGCGGGATCCACCTGCAGCAGCGACCCGTAGCTGGCGATGCCGGCGTTGGCCGCGACGACGTCGATGCCACCGAAGCGTTCGACGGCCTGAGCGGCCGCTGATTGCGTGGCGGCCAGATCCCGCGCGTCTGCACCGCGGTCAGCACCCGGTCTTCGCCCAGTTCGGCGGCGAGCACACTCGCCTGAGGCCAGGATCGACTCCGCGCGGAATCGGCGCGGATGCCAGGTTTATTTCGTACCAACAAGTCCATCCCGCTGTTCTGCGGTGTGGATGTGTTCTCGGCGGAAACCGAGCCCCATGATTCGGCCCAGTAGCCGCTTGGTAAGCGCCGACCGACTCAGCAGCCGCAACATCCACAGCGGCGGGTCGGTCCTGCTCATCCGGGCCAGATTCGCTGTCTGGGCGCCTTGAAGCAGCTGCGCAAGCTTCGTCGGGGCCTCGCGGCGTTTCTGCACCGCATGAAGGTCCTTGTCCGTAACCACCCCGTTCCGCAACGGACCGGCAAGGGCGTTGGCGGTGGCTACCGCGTCGGCGATGGCGTAGTTAACTCCGATGCCGCCAACCGGCGACATCGCATGGGCGGCGTCGCCGATGCACAACAAGCCCGGTAGCCACCACCGTCGTAAGCGGTTGGCACGCACCGAGAGCAGCATGACTTGGTCCCAATCGGTCAGCGCGTTGAGGCTTGAAGCGAGGAAGGGGGCGGCCGCGGCGACCGTTAACCGGAACGCCGCCAGGCCCACGGTCTTGACCCGTTCGAAGCCGTCTTTTACGATGACTGCTCCGCACTGCCAGTAGTCACCGCGATTGATCGCGATGATGATCTGGCCGTCGCCGATGAAACCAAGCGTTTCAGGGGCCGACTCGTTGCGCGGTAGCCGGAACCACAGCACGTCGATTGGCATGGGAAATTCGGTGATCGGCAGTCCTGACTGTTCCCGGATGACCGACGATCGTCCGTCGCACCCCACAACCAAATCTGCGTGGATTTCTACTGGCCCGCTTGGGGTTTGGGCGGTCACGCCCGCGACCCGATCGCCGTTCCACAGCAGGCCGGTAACTTCCGTGTTCATCTCGAGCCGGAAGGAGCGGTAACGCTTGGCCTTGTCGGCTAGGAAGTTCAGGAAGTCCCATTGCGGCATGAAGGCGACGTACTTGCAGACGGTTGGCAGGCGGCGGAAATCGACGAGATCGAATGCCTGTCCTTTGAATCCGATGCCCAGCTGTTCCCTGCTCTGGTGTGGGACCTGGCACAGGAACTCATCGAGTATCCCGAGCTCGTGCATCAGCTCGGTGGTCGACGGATGAACGGTGTCCCCGCGGAAGTCGCGGAAGAAGTCACCGTGCTTTTCCACGACGAGGGTCGACACACCCGAGCGCGCGAGCAGATAGCCGAGCATCATCCCGGCCGGTCCGCCACCAGCCACGAGGCAAGTGGTCGTCCATACTTGCATCGGAACTCCTAGTACAGATCCCGTAACGACAAACAGCGGACAAACTCGAAAATCAACCGGCGCACGGTTTCTGAGGTGAAATCAGCGTTCATCGCCTCGCTCCCGCCAATGCCGTGCCGGCGCGTCGAAGCGCGACGATCCAGCTGTTCACGGTGGGGGCATCGACACGCTGAAGCGTGCCGGCTGGTGCGCCGAGATAGCGCTCGATCGCCTCGATGTGCGCGCCGTGGGTGGCGATCATCTCTTTGACGGTTGGGGCCCCCGGCGAGTCGGAGGCCACCGCTAGCAGCCGTTGAGCCATCGCGTCCTGCAGCGCCTGAACGAGGGCCACGATGATGGTGCCGGCGTGCTCGGGATAGGCGGTGGTGAACAGCTGCTCGTCGACACCCTGCTCGACAAGCACCGTCAGCAGCGGCGCCAGTCGTCTCGCCACGGCCCTGTCAACCTTGTGCCCGAATGCGATGTTCTCGGGTGCATACCACAGCGACAACATCGCCACTAATAGGTTATGGCGCGCGGACTTCCAGCGGATGACCTCGCTGAAGAAGCGGTGCAGCTTCTCGAGCGCACTCAGTTCGCGATCAGCGATGATCTGGGCAAGCATTCGCTCTGAGTCGCCTACCAGCCGCTCGGCGAGCGCCTCGATCACCTCGGGCTTGGAGCCGAAATAGTGGTAGAACGCCCCTTTGGAGATCTGCAGATCGTCAAGAATGTCCTGAATGGTCAGGCGCTCATAGCCTTTAGCCACGATTACGCGCTGAGCGGCATCCAGGATGGCGTCACGCCGCGCCGCACGCTCTGCAACATTTATCGTCCGAGCCACTGACTTCTGCCACACTATTATTAGACCGACGGTTGGTTTATTCAATGATGCCGGACTCCGGACCTGCGGTCAACTTCGCGCCTAGCGTTGTCCGGTGAAGCTCACGCGCCCGACGACGTCACCAACGACTCGCGGACATCATCGACAATCAGCCCACCCGACCCCAACGGCACGCAACTTCGAGGCTAGGGCCAGTATTCGTTCATGGGTTGGGCGAACCGGTCATTGTTGGTGAGCGGCGGCAGCCCGAGGGCCGCTTCGATGGTGCGCAGCAAGCTGTAGTGGTTGTTGTGGTTGTTGGCGACGAAGTGGCCTTGACGCATACCGGAATTGGGTGACGGGATCACGATCATCGGGACGTGATTGCCCTCGTTGCCATTGCCGAGAGACAGGTTGTTGTAATCCTCGTCCCACGTGATGAAGATGGCGGATCGCTGCGTCTGGAATGCGGGCGAGTTCAAAATCGTGGGCAGCGTCTCCGCGAGGAACTGGTCGCCGGCCCGCAGGTGGTACTGATGCAATGCGAGCTGGCCGATGACGAAGCGAATATCGTTGCACCCTTCCTGATTGTGGCACTCATCCGCGGCGAACCACACGTAGTTGGGGGTGGTGGCAGTCGACGCGAGGTCCGCGGCCATTCGCTGCAGCGGCAACACGTGCGCCTGGCAGCGCGGCGGGTTGGCGATGATGTCGTGGAAGGCGAGAAACGGCAGTTCTCCGGCGCTGTAAGGCCCCGCCGTCCCCGCGAAACATGGGCTGGGCATGGACTGCTCGTAGGCGGCCCATCCTTTGCCGGCCTTCTCGACGTTGTCGACGAGATTCGGTTGGTCGAAGCAGTCTTGGGGGCAGTTCCAACCCACGCCGAAATCCGACCCGCCGAGGATCGGATAGTAGTTAGGAAGGCTGGGATGAGTCAGGGCGAAGTAGTTCGATCCGTACCCGTACCGGTCGATCAGGGAGTTGATATATGGAGCATTACGGCTGCCCACAATGTCTTTCACGCCGTGGTTCTCCAGATAGACCATGAACACGTGATCAAGGGGGCCGACCTTCGACCCCGGCGGAGCGGGTGGCGGTGGCGGCGGCAGCGGAGCCCCGACGGTGAACGACAAGTTGTCGGCGTAGGCGTTGTTGTAGTTGCCCGGCGCCGGGTTGCAATCCTTGAGGGTCACGACGACGACCGCGCTGCGGGTGCCCGCCGGAATAAATCCAGTGTTCGAGCGTTGAAGGAGCGCGGTTTTGAACGCGCGCTCAACCACGCCCACCGGCCCGATCCTTGCCACACCGAGAGACGACTGGTTCGCCGCCAGGAATTGCACGGTAACGGACGCTTCGGACGGGTCGTCCAAGAAGCCTCCGAGCCACCCGCTCAGCGTGAAAGGCACTGTGCCGGTGTCGATCTGGCCCGCCGCGCCGCTGAGGTCGACGGATTGGCCCAATTGGGAAGTAGCCACATTGCCACCGCCGAAGAACTGAGCGCCGCCGTCAGGGGGGCCATCGCCCGGACGCGGAAATTGCAGGAGCTTAGGGAAAGGCGGCGCCGGACTGGACAACGGCGACGGGAAACGGCCGATGGTGCCGTATTTGACGACCGTGGGTGTGCCGTTCACCGACCAGCCCGGGATCGTCACCGAACTGTAGCCCGTCAACGACGGGTCGCCGAACTCGGCGCCGGGATTGACCAGCAGATTCGGACTCTCAACGGGGTTGGCGGCCGACGCGGGCACCGTGTTCATCGGGACCACCAACACACCGAGCGCGCCGACCGCGGCGGCCGTGCGGCGAAAGCGACTGAGCACCAGGCAAACACCTCTGCGGTTGACGCGCCACATACGCGTTGCTCCGTCGATGGTGGCGCACGACACGCCGTCCACCCAGATCGTTGCGCGAATCGACACTCAAGCGTTGCCGTTCGGTGACGGTCCCGCTCAGTGCGCCCGGTCTTGCTGGTCGGTGACCACGCTGCCGTCGGGCCGCAGCAGCGGCGCCCTATCGCTGTCGGGCCGCTCGAACCCCTGGCTCGCGCAGGGGTACGGCGGACTCGTCTGCAACGGATCGATGAACATCGGGTTGACAAGCCATCTTCCGTCCAGGTTGTCGTAGGCCCGGCACATCAACTCGATCTGGTTGCGGTTGATGACCAGGCGCAGCGCGGTGGCGTCCGCGATGAGCGTCACGTCGCCGTCGGAGTCGCCTGCCGCAAACACCTGGCGCTGCTGCGCGGGCAACTGCTCAAAGGCGGCGGTGCCCGTAATCCCATACACCTGTTCGTTCACCCGGCAGCGCTTGCCCTCGTTGTACGGCGTCGAGGGCTCCCCGCCGCAGAGCGTCAGACGCGAAGTCAGAACCTCACCGTCGTGCTCGGTGCGTAGCCCCATCGCCTTCTCGGCGGGAATGTTCACCCCCGCGGCCCACACCCGCAGAACCGGCTCGGGGGCGCCCGAGATGATTCGCACGTCAAAACCGTTGTCCTGCAGCGTGCCAACGAGGTCGCGCATCTGCGCGTAGTAGCGCATCCACCCGGCTCGACGGCTGCTGCCCACCACCTGCTCGGCGCCCGCGGGCGCATCGAGATTCTGCTTGCGCGCCGCCTCGGCGAATCCCGTCACCTCAGCATCGGTCCAGCCCGCAAGCAGTTGCGTGGACCACGCGCTCGTGGGGTTGATGCGGCGATGGTTGTAACCGGCGAATGCTTCGGCGCCCGTTCGTGTCCGGCGATCGCCGTGGACCGACAGCAGCTCATCGGCGCATCCAGCATTGGAGCCCGTGGGCAACGGCTGGCCGGGGGATGCAAGGCCACCGCACGCCGCCGCCAGTGCAGCGGCCGCTTGCCGAGTGAGGTATGGGCTCGTGGTCGTCCAATCCCCGCCGGGGGGTTGGCGCACCTTGGAGTTGCTCACCATCCAGAAGAACGTCGCGTCCCCGACGTCGCCCTTGACAATGGTGTTGTCCCAGTCGAACAGCGCCAGGTGTGCACCGCCTGCCGACTCCCGTTTGCCGCAGGTACCCAGGTCGCGGATCATCGCGTTGAGCCGGTCACGGTTATCGCCATACCACGCGGGGTCAGCGGCCAGTGTGCGACAACCGGTATCCGACGCTTTAGCGTGCGGATCCTCACCCGACCCGCCGCACCCGGACAGGGCCAGCGCGGCTGCGGTCAGCGTGTGCGACAGGAGCCGACGGCGGGAGGAGGCGTCAGCACGCAGCAGCGCGCGGTCCCGTATGCCGGACCATAATCCTTGCCGAGAAAGTTTAAGCCGCACAAGGCATCTGCGTTCGGACACCCACTACAGTTCCACTCCCAACAACGCGTCGACCGCCGTCGCGACCAGGGCCGGCGCCTCGTGGTCATGGCCGCCGTACTCGAGCGCGTCGGTGGCCCACCCATCAAGGGCCGCAAGCGCTTTCGGAGTATCCAAATCGTCGGCCAGATAGCGGCGCACCCGGGCGATGAGGTCGGTGGCATCCGGGCCGGCGGCCAGAGCCGTCGCGGCGCGCCAACGATGCAGCCGGGCGATCGCCTCGTCAAGCACTTGAGGGCTCCAGAAGCGGTCCCCGCGGTAATGGCCGGCCAGCAGGCCCAGCCGGATGGCCGCCGGCGGGACGCCGTGCGCGCGCAGCGTCGACACCAAGACCAGGTTGCCGCGGCTCTTGGACATCTTGTGCCCGTCCCAGCCGATCATCCCGGCGTGCACATAGTGCCGCGCGAATCGCCGCTCGCCCCGGACGCATTCGGCGTGCGCGGCGGTGAATTCGTGGTGCGGAAAAATCAGATCGCTCCCGCCGCCCTGGATGTCGAGGCCGCTGCCGATGCGACTGAGCGCGATCGCCGCGCACTCGACGTGCCAGCCGGGCCGGCCCTCCCCGAACGGCGACGGCCAGCTCGGCTCGCCGGGCCGCGCGGCCCGCCACAGCAGAGCGTCGAGCTCGTCGGTCTTGCCCGGGCGTTGTGGGTCGCCGCCGCGCTCGGCGGACAGCCGCAGCATCGTGTCGCGGTCGTAGCCGGACTCGTAGCCGAACTGCGGCGTGGCGTCAGCGCGGTAGTAGACGTCGGGGTAGTCGCACTCCAGAACATAGGCCGCTCCCGACGCAAGCATCTTCTCGACGAGTTCGATTACTTCGGGGATCGCCTCGGTCACCCCGACGTATTCGCGTGGCGGGAGTATCCGCAGCGCTGACATGTCCTCGCGGAAAAGCGCCACCTCCCGGTCGGCGAGGTCCCGCCAGTCGACCCCGTCGCGGCCGGCGCGCTCGAGCAAGGGGTCGTCCACGTCGGTGATGTTCTGGACATACTGCACGTCGTGACCGAGATCCAGCCATTGGCGGTAGATCAGGTCGAACGCCAGATACGTGGCGGCGTGACCGAGGTGGGTCGCGTCGTAGGGAGTGATCCCGCAGACGTACATGGTGGCTCGTGAGCCCGGCCGGGTTCCGGCCGCTACGGGGCGCACCTGCCGGTCGGATGTGTCGTACAGCCGTAGCTCCGGGCCGCGTCCCGGCAAGCTCGGAACCTGTGCCGAAGACCACGCCAGCATATCGTCGACTCTAAACGCCCCGGGACCTAGCGAAATTCCTGGCGGATCGCCCCAAGGATGATCGGCGCCAGCTCGGCGCGGCACATGACGAAGTCGGGCAGGTACGGGTCGAGTTGGTTGTAGCGCAGCGGCGAGCCGTCGAGTCGAGAGGCGTGCATGCCGGCGGCCATCACCACCCCGGCCGGTGCGGCGGAGTCCCATTCCCACTGCCCTCCAGCGTGCACATAGGCATCGACGTCGCCGTCGATGACGGCCATCGCCTTGGCCCCCGCCGAGCCGATGGCTACGGGCTGGATGTGCAGCGTCTCGCGCAGGCGGTAGAGGACCGCCGGTGGCCGGGTGGCGCTGACGGCTATGCGGATGGCCCCGGAACCGGTACCACGTGCCGGGCCGGCGGTCACGGTGTCGCTGCGGTAGACCGTGTTTCCGCGGGCCGGCAGCGCGACGGCCGCGTCGGTGATTTCGCGCCGGCCGTCGGTCGGGTAGCCCGTGGGACGCTGCCACAGCGCGATGTGCACCGCCCAGTCGTCGCGGCCCGGGGTGGAGAATTCTCGGGTGCCGTCCAGGGGGTCGATGATCCACACCCGATCGTGGTTCACGCGGGAGAGGTCGTCGTAGGCTTCCTCGCTGAGCACCGCGTCGCCCGGCCGTTCGGCGCGCAGCCGGCGCAGGATCAGGGCGTTCGCGAGGCTGTCCCCCGCGTCGCCGAGCGCCCACGGGTGGCCGAAGCCAACCTCCTCGCGCACCTTCAGCAGCAGCTCCCCCGCGTCCGCGGCAAGATCGGCAGCCAGTGCGGCATCCGTCATGTCCGCACCCGGGTTCACCGCTTCAGTATCGCCGACGGCGAACCGGGCTCTTAGACGTGTGGCGCCGACAAGCTGCGCTCGGTCCCCGCAAGCGGGTGGGGCTTACCTCCCTCTGGCTCCCTCTGGCTCCCTCTGGGGAGGCGCCCCGACCGCCGCGCTTGCGATCGCGGCTAGAAGGCGGGCCAGGGAATCGGTCGATGCCGGTTGGGCCCGGGCATGACCGGATTGTCGAGCAGCGCGAGCGCGCGCCTGCGCAGCGCGGCGATTTCCGCCCGTGTGATGTGCCCGGCGAGTTGGTCGCCGAGCGAAGAGGTCAGGGCGTCGGCGAGCCCGGCGACCGCTTCGAGGGCTTGGTCGTCCACCGGTTTTCCGGCCCAGCCCCACAACACGGTGCGCAGCTTGTTCTCCACATGCAGACACACCCCGTGGTCGACTCCGTAGATGTGGCCGTCGAGGTCGCGCAGGACATGGCCGCCCTTGCGGTCGGCGTTGTTGATCAGCACGTCGAACACCGCCATCCGCCATAATCGGATGTCGTCGGCGTGCATCAGGATGACCTCGTCACCGGCGTAGTCGTATGCCCGCAGGACCGGCAGATAACCCGGCTGGAGCTTGTCGGCCGGGAACAGGTCGACGAGGTCGGGGCCCGGTCTGGGCTCGGAGTCCGCCGTATCGCCGGGTTGCTCCACCCACAGCTGCAGCATGCCCGGGCCCGCGGGTCCGTGACGAATGATGGTGTGGGGCACGATGTTCCAACCCAATTGCGTCGACACCAGGTATGCGCCGAGTTCGCGGCCGGCCAGGGTCCCGTCGGGGAAATCCCACAGCGGCGCCTCCCCGGAGACCGGCTTGTAGACGCAGTGCACGCTGGAGCCGTCGAGCGTCGACTCACACAGGAAGGTGGCGTTGCTGGCCGAGCGGATGCGTCCGAGGACCGTCAGCTCGCCGTCCTGCAACACCTCACGATCGTCATGCCGGCTGTGCGCGTTATTCACTCGGGTCATCGTCAGGCCCGAGCAGCGCGCTGCGCTTGTAGCCGTTGGTGCGCGCGCAGATGTGGCCCTCCGGATCCAGCGGCTCGTCGCACAGCGGGCACGGCGGACGGCCTGCCGAGATGACGCGATTGGAGCGAGTCGCGAACTGCCGCGCCGACTCCGGCGTCAAGAACACCCGTACCGCGTCCGGGCCCTCCTCGGTGTCGTCGAGCACCACGGACGCGTCGAACTCGGCGTCGGTGACGGCGAGGAGTTCGACCACCACGGTCTGCGCCTCCGAATCCCAGCCCAGCCCCATCGTCCCCACCCGAAACTCGGCATCGACCGGTGTGATCAAGGGGTTCAAGTCGTCGATCTCCGCCGGCTCGGGAGGAACCGGTGTGCCGAACCTGCGATTCACCTCGAGCAGCAACGCCCCGATGCGCTCGGCCAGCACCGCGACCTGTTGCTTCTCCAATACCACTGACACGACGCGGGAATCGCCCACCGCCTGGATGTAGAACGTGCGATTTCCGGGCTGACCAACGGTGCCGGCCACAAAGCGGTCGGGTGTGCGGAAGACGTGAATTGCGCGGGCCATGGCACCTCCAAAATACCGGCTATTGCCCTCGCCGTGCGATTCGATTGCCCGGCTCCGCCGGTTTCAACCGGAATTGATCCGTCTTAGTCCGGGGAGCCGCCGACCACCGCGTCACTCGTCGCCACGGGCTGCGCCGCCCGGCTTTGCTGCTGTTCGGCCGGCTCGGGGGGAGCCTCGTCACCCTTGGAGTCGTCCTTCGGCGGGGGCCCCGCCCGCAATGCGGCGGCCAGCCGGGCACCGGTGTGGTTGACGTGCAAGACGAACGGCCGCAGCGGGGTGTACCGGATCACGCTCACGGACCCCGGGTCTGCAACGATGCGCTGAAACGCGTCCATGTGCATTCCGTACGCGTCGGCGACAACCGCCTTGATTACGTCGCCGTGGGTGCAGGCCACCCAGAGCGCGTCGGCGTGTTGCCCGCCGTCCTCCTCAGCCAGCCGCCGGTCGTGCCGGCGGATCGCGGCCACGGCGCGCGCCTGCACCTGCGCCAGGCCCTCGCCGCCGGGGAACACCGCCGCGCTGGGATGGGCCTGGACCACCCGCCACAGCGGTTCGTTCGTCAACTCGCCGATCTTGCGGCCCGTCCATTCGCCGTAGTCCACCTCGGCGAGCTGGTCGTCGATCAACGGCTCCATGCAGAGCGCCTCGGCGAGCGGCTCGACGGTGCGCCGGCAACGCAGGAGCGGCGAGCTGACCACCGCGCGGATGGGTAGGTCACCGATCCGATCGATAAGCCCGGCGGCCTGCTCACGCCCCTTGTCGTCGAGGTCGACCCCCTCCGACCGGCCGGCCAAAATACCGGCGGTGTTGGACGTCGAGCGGCCATGCCGAAGCAGGATGACGGTCATATGGCGGGCTTCACCCGCCAAGACGCCGCCGAATGCGCAGTCACGACGACGACCGTACCCGGTACGGTCGGTCAGGGCGGGGCATGACTAGTGGGAAGGCTCCGACCCGCAGCGCGCGGCTACGCCGCGCTTGCGATCGCCGCTGATGCGAATGGCGGCGACCCGCAGCGCGCGGCCACGCCGCGCTTGCGATCGCCTCTATCGGGACACGGGGACCGCACGCGCGACCGAGTCGCGGACCGCGGCGGTCAAGCTGCGCTCGTCGGTGAGGTCGATGTCGACCAGGCTGCGCACGGCCCGGGCCATCACCTCGTCGGCCTGCGGAACGGGGCCCGCGAGCCGCGGCCGGTAAACCTCGACGACGAGCGACCGGTGCTCGATGTGGAAGGAGAAACTGCGCCCATCACCGACTTGCCCGTACCCACTGGCAAAGATTCCCGTCGAGATGTCCTCGACAGCAAACTCTTTATCCGAGGTATGCCGGTCAGCGATGACGGTCATGACGCGACGATACCTCTCCAGTCGGACCGAATGTATGCAACATGGCCATATTGGATGCGAAACCGTTCCTTAAAATTTGACTCTACTCTTCATATCGCGAGGGAAACCGTTGGTGCGACGGCATCATGACCGCAAACGCCGACTTCAGCGGCGCGCCATTGGTGTCGTGCTTTTGCTAGTCGCGGGGGCGGCCGGTGCCGGCTGTTCCTCCTCGAAGCCACCGACGATAGCGCCCGCGCGGGCGGCGCAGTCACCACCGGTGGCGCAGAACCCGGCCGGCGAAGTGCGACCACTGGGCGGTGAGGCGGCGGCAGCGATCTTCGACAGCGGCACGCACCAGCTGGCCGTCCTGCTCCCCGGCGCGGACCCCGCGGCGCCCGGCAGCGTCACCGAGTTCGTGTACCCCCATGCCGCGCCACGAGTCGTGGGGCTGCCGGGCCCGGCGACCGCGCTGACGGGTGACGGCCGGGGCACGGCCTATCTGGCCGCCCGGGGCGGCTATTACGCGGTCGACATGTCTACCGGACACACGTCGCCAGTGAGCGTCGCCGGGGCCGAGCGGGCCGAGTTCACCGCCATCGCGCAACGCGCCGACGGCAAGCTGGTCTTGGGCAGCGCCGACGGTGCCGTCTATACCCTCGCCTCCCGGACACCCGGCGCGGACGCGACCGCGACCGTCGACCACCGAAACAAGATCTTCGCGCGTGTGGATTTCCTTGCGACGCAGGGAAATACGACGGTGGTTCTGGACCGCGGGCAGACGTCGGTCACGACGATCGGCGCCGACGGCGACGTTCAGCAGGCGCTGCGGGCGGGCGAGGGCGCCACCACCCTGGCTGCCGATCCGCTGGGCCGGGTCCTCGTGGCCGACACCCGCGGCGGGCAAATGCTGGTGTACGGCGTCAACCCGCTGATCCTGCGTCAGGCCTACCCGGTGCGGCAGGCACCGTACGGCCTGGCCGGATCGCGGGGGCTGACCTGGGTGTCCCAAACCGCGACGAACGTCGTCATTGGTTACGATCTGTCAACCGGAATTCCCGTCGAAAAGGTGCGATACCCAACCGTGCAGCAACCCAACTCCCTGGCCTATGACGAAACCACGGACACCTTGTACGTCGTGTCAGGGTCGGGTGCGGGTGTCCAGACCATCGAGCACGCGGCGGACGCCCGTTGAGCGCCGGGGCCGCGCCGCGGCGCAGCCGGCTGCCGGCGGGCTGGGACACCGAGATGTCCGACGAATACGAGTGGGTGCCGTTGCGCCTGCCGCCGGAGGTGACCCGGCTCAGCGCCTCCACCCGGCTCTCGATCGAAGCCGAATATCGTGGCTGGGAGCTGACCCGGGTTCGGCTGTATACGGACGGCAGTAGGCGGGTTCTGTTGCGCCGCAAGAAACCCCGGTTGGACGCTGCCGGCTCCGCTGGGCGGCGGCCCGACCAGCCCGCACTGTGATGTATCGGCTGGCGCGCCGACTCCTTTTCCTGGTCCCGCCCGAGCGCATTCACACGCTGGTGTTCGCCGTTCTGCGTGGCGTGACGGCCGTCCCCGTGCTGCGGCGGTTGCTGCACCGGCTGCTCGGGCCCCACGATCCGCTGCTGGCCAGCACGGTGTTCG
>NZ_JAFBAT010000028.1 GCF_019247615.1 Mycobacterium sp.
CAGCGCGATGAATATCCAACCCAAGATTTCCATGCCGGACTCCTTTCAGGGATTTCTCGTGGGTTCCGCCGTCTGCAGCGGCTCGATTTCGTCGGGCGAGAAGTACAGGTAGCGGCCATACCAGTCGTGCAGGTCGGCGGCGGGGTCCTCCTCGACGACGACCCCGACATGCTTGTTGCCCTCGACGTCCTCATGCACGGACGTCACGCGGGCGGTCTTGCCGGCGACGAAGATGTCCTGCGCGTCGGCGCTGCGGCGGGGCCGCAGCCGGACCCGGCTGCCGCGGGCGACGCGGACCCCGTTCACCAGCACGGCATCGACTTCCGGGCGCACGGCGTTGTCGGCCAGCGGATCCCACCAGTCGACTCCCTCGGGAATCTCCGGGACCAGCCCTGCCGGGACATCCAACCCGCGCGGGTCGCGGAGCACGCCGTGCAGGCGCGCCATGGCCTCGGGCGACATGGCGTCGCACTGGTCGACGATCTGTGCGGCCCGCGGATCGGTGGCCCGCGCCTGTGCCTTCTCCTCGTCCGTCATGGTCATCACGCGCAGCGTGAGGATCTCGTCGATTTCCGTGCAGTCGTACAGCGCGGCGTTGCTCTGTTCGGCGACCTCGGGGTGGTCGTAGAGGATGATCGGCGATATCAACAGGATGTCCTCGGTGCCGACGGGGCCGGCCAGCACCGGGAAGCAGCGGTGCTGGGCGCAGCGGGCGACCGCGTCCGCGGCGTGCGGGGGCGGCTCGAGCAGCGAAACAAACCGCCCGCCAACGACTTCGGCGATAATATGGGTTCCGATCATCGACCGCGCGATCGCGTCGGTTTTGTCCCTGGCGACGTCGCCCACGTTGCTGAGCCACACTGAGACCCGGCGCAGGTCGCCGTCCGGCTCACTGCCCACCTCAAGTGCGCCTCGGACTTCCTGCCGCCGGCGCACCAGGCGCCCGCCGTCGAGGAATTCGACGTCGGTTGCCCCTTCCACCACCAAGGGCAGCGTGTGGGGCTGGTCATCGAATGCCAGCGGGCCGAAGGACAGTTCGCATTCGACCGCCTCGTCCCACGTCAGCCACGAACCGGCCGGAGTGGTCAGCTCGTCGACGGGCTCGAATTCCCCATGAGCGAACTCGCGTTCGGCGCGCCGGTGCTGCAGCTGCAGGAACCGCACCACCAGGGTTATCGCCTGCGCCCCCTCGACCAGAAAGTCCGCCGCCAGCGAGTCGTCCTCTCCCAGGCCGGCGTCGGCGGCGCCGGGTGGGCCCAAAACACCGAACTGCCAACGCGATTGATTCTTGCTCGAGGTCCCACGGTAGGGGTACAGGAGATAGCCCTCGTAGAGCACGGCGTCGGCGACGGCGCGGGCGCGGTCCCAGCTCCATGTCCGGGAAGAAGTCATCTGGCCGCCTCCCGGTCGCTGTCCAACAACGCGGTGATCGTGTGGTCGAAGTCGAGCAGGCCGTGCGCCGACTTGTAGGCGGCCAGCGCCGCGATGGTTTCGTGGCTGAGCCGCACCCAGCCGGTGTTCGGATAGTGCTGGGCGATCAGGTCGTGCCACACCTTGACGGGCATGTCGTAGCGGTACTCGCAGTCCCAGGGCACCTGCTGAACCGAGAACCCGCGGTCCGACTTGACGAAAATCGTTCCGCTGAAGAGAAATTGGAGCGGTAGGGCGCCGTCGCGCAGCGCGTGCAGGTACTTGGCGGCGGCGACCTCGAAGTCGTACGTGCAGTCCAGCGGAAGGCCCACCGTCGTGTTACCGGCGAATCCCTGCACCATTGCAGAGCAATGCTGCCACAGGAATGTGCGCTGGGTGTCCGCCCAGCGTTCGCGGGTGCCGAACAGGTCGATCAGCCCGGCGGCTTCGGCGTCGGAGTAGGAACGCCGCAACGGCTCGATCCGCACCTGGCAGCGCAGCGCTATCGCGTGCACCGGATCGTCTCCGACGGCGTCGACACCGACGCGTGCGGTCAGCACGGGGGTGACGGCGTAGGGTTCGGGCGCCACGTCGAGAACCGTGAAGTTCACGTCCACGTGCTGTTCGGTCATTGCGGCATCCCGGGCGACGTGGTGACGGCGCGACCGTCGATATGTGAAAAGAAGCTGGCGATGAACTCCCGGGCCTCCTGGCCGCCGTCGAATCCCCGCCAGAGCAGGCGCAGCCGCCCGACGAACTCGTAGCAGGCGTCGATCGGCACGAGATAGGTTCGCGGCTGGCCGCTTTCGGGGACTCGGACCAATAGCGCCTCGACGTCGTCGACGAGGAGGTCCACCCGCGGATCGGCGCCCCTGATGGCGTTCCAGGCGTCCAGGTCCAGCTGGGATTCGCAGGCCCCGGCCGGTCCGGGGTAGAACGCCACGGTGCGCCCGAGCGCGGAGTTGGTGAAGAAGAACGCCACGCCGACCGGGATCTGCAGCGCCTCCCACGCGCGGCGGTCGAGCGCGAAATCCGGAAACGCCAGATATCGGTCGGGCACCGCCCGGTATCGCAGCTCGGCATCGTTGTCGGTGAACAGCAGATAGCAGGCCCGGCACACGCACATCAACTGCCGGCCCGCCACGTTCACCACGTGCTGGTGTTCGTCCTGTATTGGCTCCGAGCACATTTCGCACCGTTCGCCGGCCGGCTCGGGGACCTGCCGATTGCTTCTGATGCGGTTGAGCACCTCGAAGGGACTGCTCATACCGGGGCCCCTAGCGCTTCGTCCGGCAGTGCCACCGACGGCACACCGTCGCGGATCAGCAGCGGCAGTGGTTCGAGGTGAGCCCCGTCCGGAACGTCCCGGCCGGCACCGGCGTGCACGACGTCGAAGTCCACCCGACAGCGTGGACAGCGCAAGAGTGTGTCATGCAGTTGCGCGCCCCGTAGCGAGTCGTCACAAACGGGGCAATGGTCGCGGTAGGCGAAGACGTCGTCGCCGACCCGGCACACCAGCAGCGTGACGGCACCGATCAGAAGGCCCACGACGTCACCGGGTTCCATGTCGCCGACCTCGGGCACGGGTTGCCAAGCGGCTCCGCTGTGCCCGTTGGAGTCACTCGAACGCACATGCGCCATAAGCGATTCCGTCGGTATCACGCTCGGGGTTTTCGTGGCTTCGCCCGTTACCACTTCGATCGACGACACCTCCGGCGCCGCCGCCCGCACCGCGTCCTCGACCGCCAGCTCCAACGTGACCGCCGACGACGGGCAGCTCTTGCAGCTGCCCCTGAAAGCCAGTCGCAGCACAGCACCTTCGGCTCCGTCGGTGATCTCCAGCAGATCGACGTCCCCACCGTGGGAGCCGAGGTAGGGCCGGACGCGGTCCAGCGCGTCGGACACCCGCCGGCGCACGTCGTGCGGATGCAGGCCGTGCACCAGTAGCAGGCTGGCCACCAGATCGTCGGCGGCCAGCCGATCGCCCAGGGCGGGCTCGTCAGCCAACTGCGCCATGACGCGCTCGAGTGCGGCCCCGTACAGGCCAACGACCTCCTGCACGAGCTGCTGGGCGCGTTCGAACGCGGCCGCCCCACCGGCCGCGCAGGAGTCCAGCAGTGTCTGTATCCGATCGCCCGCTGTGCGCCACTGCGTGTCGTTGTCGGGATTCTCCGGGCGACCCGTCATGCGCTACTCCCCGACGGGCGACTGCGTTGGTGTATGCAGTCTTTCGAGGGTCTTGCCCTTACCCAGGTACATGTGCACGCCGCACGGCAGGCACGGGTCGAAGCTGCGCACCGTGCGCATGATGTCGATGCCCTTGAAGTTCTCCCGGCTGTTCTCCTCGAAGATCGGCTGGCCCATCACCGCGTCCTCGTACGGGCCCGGGGTGCCGTAGCTGTCACGCGGGTTCGCGTTCCACGGGGTCGGCGGGTACGGGTGATAGTTGGCGATCTTGCCGTCACGGATCACCATGTGGTGGCTGAGCACCCCACGGACCGCCTCGGTGAAGCCGCAGCCGATGGCCTCGTCGGGCACCTCGAACTTCTCCCACGTCTTGGTGCGCCCCGCGCGGATCTCCGCCAGCGCCTTCTCGGCGAAGTGCAGCGCGCACGCCGCCGCGTAGGCCTGGAAGTAGGTCCGGGCCCGGTCGCGCTCGATCGTGTTGCTGCCGTGTACCGGCACCTTCCACTCGAACTCCACCGGACCCTTCAGCGCGGTCTTGGGGAAATTGATCTTGACGCTGTTGCCCGTGGCCTTGACGTAGCCGATGTCGACCAGGCCGGCCAGCGCGGTCGCCCACAGCCGGGCCAAGGGGCCGCCGCCGGTGTCCAGCGCCAGGTGGTCCTTGCCGTCGAACCAGCGTGGTGACATCACCCAGCTGTACTTGCCGCCGTCCATGTCCCGCTTCTGGGGGTGCGGGTTGGTGTGCTGGTTCCACGGGTGGCGCCGGTCCACCTGGTTGCCCAGCGGGTCGGTCTTGACGAACATCTCCTGGTCGGTCCAGTCGTCGTAATACGAACTGCCCAAAAGGATTCGGATGCCGAGATTGATGTCCACCAGCGAGTGCGTGACGAGCTCGCCGTCGACGACGACGCCGGGGGTGACGAACATCGCGTTGCCCCAGCGCTCCATGTCCTTGTATGCGAAGTTGCACACCTCGGGGTCCTGGAAGGAGCCCCAGCAGCCGAGCAGCGTGCGACGCAGGCCGACTTTCTCGTACCCGGGCAGTGCGGTGTAGAAGAAGTCGAACAGGTCGTCGTGCATGGGCACGACCTTCTTCATGAACTCGACGTAGCGCATCAGCCGTGTCATGTAGTCCGTCATCAACTGGACCGTCGCCGTCGTGCCGATGCCACCCGGGTACAGGGTGGACGGGTGCACGTGGCGACCCTCCATGAGGCAGAACATCTCTCGTGTCCATCGACTGACCTGCAGCGCTTCGCGGTAGAACTCACCGCTGAACGGGTTGAGCGACCGCATGATGTCGGCGATCGTCCGGTAACCGTGCGCGTCGGCGTGCGGCGCCGGGGTTTTTTCCGCCAGTGACAGCACGCTCGGGTTGGTCTCGGCGACCATCTTCTCGCAGAAGTCGACGCCGACCAGGTTCTCCTGGAAGATGTTGTGGTCGAACATGTACTCGGCGGCCTCGCCGAGGTTGATCAGCCACTCGCCCAGGTGCGGCGGTTTGACGCCATAGGCCATGTTCTGCGTGTAGCAGGAACAGGTGGCGTGGTTGTCGCCGCAGATCCCGCAGATGCGGCTGGTGATGAAGTGGGCGTCGCGAGGATCCTTGCCCTTCATGAAGATCGAGTAACCGCGGAAGATCGACGACGTGCTGTGGCACTCGACGACCTCCTTGTTCTCGAAATCGATCTTGGTGTAGATGCCGAGACTGCCGACGATCCTGGTGATCGGATCCCACGCCATCTCGACCAGCTGGCCGGGTTCGCGGGCGGCATGTGACGGCTCAGGAATGATCGTTGTCATCGAAGTCTCTCCGTGTGAGATCAGAATGTTGAGCGCCGGCGCACCTACCAGGTGCGCCGGGCTCCGGTGGTCAGTTGCGGACCGTTGTGACGCCACTTCGGCTCTTTGTCGACGGTGCGCCCCGTGATGCCGCGCAGGCTGCGGATGACGCCGCCATACAGTCCGGACGCGGTGGTGGAGACCTTGCCGCCCGGCGGCTCGTCCATGAAGGGCATGAACTTGTCCGGGAAGCCCGGCATGGTGCACCCGATGCAGATGCCGCCGACGTTCGGGCAACCGCCGATGCCGTTGATCCACCCGCGTTTGGGCACGTTGCACTTCACGACGGGGCCCCAGCAGCCAAGCTTGACAATGCATTTCGGTGACCCGTACTCGGCGGCGAAGTCGCCCTGCTCGTAGTAGCCGGCCCGGTCGCACCCCTCGTGCACGGTGTTGCCGAACAACCACTTGGGCCGCAGCGCGTCGTCAAGCGGGATCATCGGTGCCTGACCGGTGGCCATGTAGAGCAGGTAAGTCAGCGTCTCCGACAGGTTGTCCGGATGGATCGGGCAGCCGGGAACGCAGACGATGGGGATGCCCGCCTTGCTCTTCCATCCCCATCCGAGGTAGTCGGGCACCCCCATCGCGCCCGTCGGATTGCCGGCCATCGCGTGGATGCCACCGTAGGTGGCGCAGGTCCCGACGGCCACGATCGCGGTGGCCTTGGGTGCCAGGCGGTCGAGCCACTCGCTGGTGGTCATCGGCTGGTTGGTGGCCGGGTTGTTGCCGAACCCGCACCAATAGCCCTCGTCCTTGATCTTCTCGTTGGGAATGGATCCCTCGACGACGAGCACGAACGGGTCGAGCTCGCCGCGATCGGCCTTGAAGAACCACTCGAGGAAGTCGTCCGCCCCCCCGTTGGGCCCGCATTCGAAGTCGATCAAGGGCCAGTGCACGGCGACCTTCGGCAAGCCCGGGAGCGCGCCGAGTGCGATCTCCTCGACGCTGGGCTGGGTGGCCGCAGTCAACGCCACCGAATCGCCGTCACAACTTAGCCCCGCGTTGATCCATAGAACATGGATCAATGTTTCTTCCGCTTTGACTGCCGCTTCCGTTGGCATGCTGCAGCTTTCCGGGGCGGGCTGAAGCCCCTACGCTGCCGGAGTCGACCGTCGGCCCACTTGCGCAGCGCTGGTTTTGGGTCTACTCCGGCCGTCAGGCGTTGTCAACGGCTGGGGCTTTGCCGCTAAGTAGACACATGTCGCACACATCCGCGCTGTGAAGCAATGGCGTTTCGCCACAAGCAATTTCGTCACCGCGCGCGGCCTCTCCAGACCTCGCGCGACCGGCTGAAGAGTTCGGTCGTTTTCAGTGCTCATGCGAGCCATTGGCAGGGGCGCTTCAGGCGTCGGAATGCCGGGCGAACCGCCGCACCCAGCCGAACCAGGCGTCCATGCCGGCTCCGGTGCGCGCACTGACCGGCAGAATCGTCGCCGCGGCATTGACTTCGCGAACATGCGCGATGTATGCGGCCACGTCGACATCCAGGTGGGGTACCAAGTCGATTTTGTTGAGCAACACCACATCCACCGAGCGAAACATCACCGGGTACTTCAACGGCTTGTCCTCGCCCTCGGTGACGGAGTACACCATGGCCTTGGCGTGCTCGCCCACGTCGAACTCGGCCGGGCAGACCAGATTGCCGACGTTTTCGATGATCACGAGGTCCAGACCGGCCAGGTCCAGACCCGGCAGGGCACGGTTGACCATGGGCGCGTCCAAATGGCATTCGCCGCCAAACCCGTTGCTGGTGTTGAGGAGCGACACCTGGGCGCCGCGACCGCGGAGCTTGGCCGCATCAAGATCGGTGGCGATATCGCCTTCGATCACACCGATCGCCAACTCGCGGGCCAGCTGGTCGAGCGTCGCCGCCAGGATGGTCGTCTTGCCCGATCCCGGTGAGCTCATGAGGTTGAGCGTGCGGATCCCGTTGCTCTCGAATGCCGCCCGGTTGGCGTCGGCAAGAGCATCGTTCTCCGCGAAGATCGCCTCCAGCACGTCGATGCGCTGCTTGCCCGTCTGGTAGCGGGCGTGGTCTCCGTGGTCATGCTCGTGGTGAGAATGATCGTGCTCATGGATGTGCACGGTTCCGTCCTCGTGGCGATGAAATCTACCCATGACCGGATCCATTCGACGCGGGTGGCGCTATGGCCGAATCCTATGCCCGTGGCGCAGCGGCGTGTTCGGCTCGGCCGTCGTCGCCTCCTGCGCGGTCGGCTCGCAGTCGATCCGCCGAGCGTGGGCTTTATGCACGAAACTTGCGGGGTGGTTCGTGCATAGCCCCCACGGTCGGCGCGCCAAGGAGGTCGAGTCGGCCATGCTCGGCGCGCCACATTAGGAGACGTCCAGCGACGTCACGAGGAATTCGTTGCCGCGCAGCACCTCGACGTCGGGGCTGTCGCACTGCGGACACCAGATCGACCACGCCGACGTGATCTCCGACTGCCGCCCGCAGGAACGGCACCGCACCTCGGCGGTGACGCACTCGAGCTCCAGCTCGGCGTCCGGGATGTCCTCGGAGTCGCGCACCAGCGTCCAGCAAAACGACAGGGACTCGGGAACCACCTGGCGCAGAGCCCCGACCCGCACCCGGACCACGTCGACGTGGCGACCGTCGGCATGGGTCTTGACCAGTCGGGCGATGGCTTCGCACAGCGACAGCTCATGCATGGGACCGTTCTACACCGGGCGGCTACGCCGCGCTCCCCGGCGAGTGCCACTTTTCTTCGATCCGCCCGTAACGCCAGACGAGGAGGGCGACCACCCACGTCACGATGAACAGGCCGACGATCAGGAAGCCCACCGTGTTCAGGTTCAGGCCGCCCAGCCATTCCCAGAACCCACCCCGCCAGCCCAACTGGGCCGCGAACAGACCGAGCAGCTCCATGCTGCCGATGAGCAGGGCGACGGCCACCGACAGCCCGGTGATGGTGATGTTGTAGTAGATCTTGCGCACGGGATTGGCGAAGGCCCAGCCGTACGCGAAGTTCATGAAGGTTCCGTCGATGGTGTCCAGCAGGCACATGCCCGCGGTGAACAGCACCGGCAGGCACAGGATGG
Organism: Mycobacterium sp.; assembly: GCF_019247615.1. GTDB lineage: Bacteria > Actinomycetota > Actinomycetes > Mycobacteriales > Mycobacteriaceae > Mycobacterium. The sequence continues at coordinate 8,500 of NZ_JAFBAT010000028.1, forward strand.
CGTACCACGGCAGGCCGGCCGCAGCGCTGGTGCCGGCCAAAACCAGCAGGGCGATCTCCGTGGCGGTATCGAAGCCGAGGCCGAACAACAGCCCGATCGGGTACATGTGCCAAGACCGGGTGATCGATTTCGTGAAGCGACCCAGGAGCCGGTTGATCAGTCCCCGGTTGGCGAGCTGGTGTTCAAACGCATCCGCGTCCGTGTCCGGGTCGAACTCGCCGCGGCGTACGCGCAGGAAGACTCGCAGGATCCCGACCAGGACGATGACGTTGAGGACGGCGATGAGATACAGAAACGCGCCCGAGACGCCGGTGCCGATCAGCCCGGTGTAGTGGTGCAGCGTCGAGGAATCATCTGCGGTCGGGCCGGCAATCGCCTTGACCCCGCAGGCCAGCAGGAGCGCCAGCCCGAACACCACGGTGGAGTGGCCCAGCGAGAAGAAGAAGCCGACGGCCAGGGGGCGCCGGCCGTCACCCATCAGCTTGCGGGTGGTGTTGTCGATCGCCGCGATGTGGTCGGCGTCAAAGGCGTGCCGCAGGCCCAGGGTGTAGGCCGTCAGCCCGACACCTACGCCAAATGCCTTGCCGCCCAAGCTCAGATGCGCGGGATTGACCACATACACCAGGGTGCTCCAACCAGCCAGATGCAGCCCGGCGATCACCGCGAGCATCAACCCCAGCCGCGCCCACTCCGCCGATGAAAGGGCGCTGCGCAGCCGGGACCACCCGAACGCGTGTTGGTTGGGATGGCGGTCGAGTTCACCAATGGCCATGTCCGACCTTCATGTCGACCTTCCGCAACTGAGCAGAACGCAGGCATGACTGTAATTTGCGCCATCCGCCAAATGCAAGTGACTTGCAGGAATCGGCGCCGCCGCGGTGGCACTGGCCATCCCGCGTACGCGGCGCGACACTGAACGGGTGACGCCCAGGCCGTCGGCCCTCGACCCCGCCGTCACCGAGCGGATCGGTGACCTCCTGCGTGCCCGCGGGTTGCGGCGGATGGCGTCGCGGATCCATGTGCTGGCCGTGCTCGAGCCGGTCAACGGGCATCTGCCGGTGGCGGAGATCCACCAGCGGGTCCGCGAATCCCTGCCGGCCGATGCCCAGCCACCCGATGTGGCGACCATTTACCGCACGGTGACCACGCTGGTGGATCAGGGTGTGCTGCATGCGCTGACCCTCGACGGCGGCGTGACCACGTACGGGCTGGCCACGGCCCCGCACCACCACGCGGTCTGCACGCAATGCGCGTCGATCATCGAGGTGCCCGCCGGCCAGTTGAGTTCCGCGCTGGAGCACGCGATGGCGGGAAGCTCGTTCGCGTTGTCGGAGGCGGCCGGCCTGACGCTGCGCGGCCTGTGCCCGACCTGCCAGCAGCAGGACCGCGAGCCGGCTATCCCAGGCTCAGCAGCGCGTTCTCGACGACCTCGGGCAGCGCCGGATGGATCCAGTACTGGCCGCGCGCCATCTCCGCGGCCGTCACGCCGAAGCTCATCGCCTGAATCAACGGCTGGATGATCGACGACGCCTGGTGACCCAGGATATGGGCGCCCAGCAGGCATCCGCTGTTGCGCTCGGCGATCAGCTTCACCATTCCGGTGGTGTCTTCCATCGCCCACCCGTAGGCGACGTCGCCGTATTCCTGCACCGCGACCGAGATGTCGAATCCCCTTGCCACCGCTTGGTTTTCGGTCAGGCCCACGGACGCCAGCTGGGGGTCGGTGAACACCGCCGAGGGGACGAACCGGTGGTCGGTCCTGGCCATGGAATCCGTGTCGTCCCAGTCGCGCAGCAGGTTGTGTTGGACGACGCGGGCCTCATGGTTGGCCACGTGCTTGAGCTGATGCGGCGAGGAAACGTCGCCGAGCGCAAAAACGTTGCGCGCGGAGGTCCGCTGATGCTGGTCGACCACCACCCGGCCGTTCTCGACGTCGATGCCGGCCTGCTCGGCATCCAGCAGGTCGGCGTTGGACAGCCGGCCGGTCGCGACCAGCAGCAGATCGGCGTTCAGGGTAGAACCGTCGTCGAGGTCCAAAGCGACGCCGGAGCCGCGGTTCGCGGCGCGCGCGACCATTCGATGGGTGCGCAGCTCCCACTTGCTGGACGCGATGCGGGTGAATCGCTCGCAGATGGTGTCGTCGCAGTGCCGCAGCATGGAGCTGCCTCGGATGATCAGCGTGACCCGCGACCCCAGCGCGGAGAAAACATGCGCGAATTCCGCTGCGACATAACCACTTCCGATGATCGCGATGTGCTCGGGCAGCTCGGCGATCCGCATGACGGTGTCGCTGGTGTGATAGGTGACGCCGGACGCGAGTATCTGCGGCGGGATCACCGGGCGCGAGCCCGCGGCGATGACCACCTGATCGGCGGCGAACTCCTCACCGGCGTCGGTGCGCAACAGGTAGCGGCCGTCGGGTTGGACGGGGCCGAACCGGGTGTGCCGGGCGTACACGTCGATATTGGGCGCCGAGCGCCGGTAGTCCTCGCCGCTGAGCGCGATCGGGTCGATCCGCCCGAAGACGCGTGACACGATGTCCTGCCAGCGCACCCGGTCGACGTGCGCGTCGACGCCGTAGCGCGCCGCGTCGCGGACCGTGTGCGCGACTTCGGCGGCGTAGACGAACATCTTCGTCGGGATGCACCCGACGTTCAGGCAGGTGCCGCCGAAGGTCCCCTGCTCGCAGATGGCCGCCCGCTTGTTTGTGTAGCGATCGTCGAGAATGCTGTTGCCCGAACCGGTTCCGATGATCGCGATGTCGTAAGTCTCCATATGTGGGGTGCTCACCCCTTCCCGGAAGATGTCGAGGCCTGGCTGTTGCCGCTGTTGTGGGCGTTCAGGTAGTCGTCCAGCCAGCGGTCCAGTTCGCGATAGGCCCGCCGGCGCGGCTGCTCGAGCGAAAGGAACACATCGTGTTTGGCGTCGGGCACCGGAACGATGGCGGTGCGGTTCCCGATACAGCCGGCCCACCTGGCGATCTGGGTGACGTCGAGGACCGCATCGCCGCTTTGCATGGACGCCGGGTCGCTGGTTTCCCGCACGGTGTGATCCGAACGCAAGATCAGATTCGGCACCCCGACGTCGAGCCCGCGATGCAACCGAGTCTGGCCGCGGCGGATCGCGTGCAGCCAGCCGAGCGTGATCGGGAAGCCGCCGATGGGCTTCCACTGCAGGTTGTAGTCAAACTCGCCGTGGTAGTCGCGGTGCAGCGTGGTGCCGTAACCGCCTGGGGTGGTCCCCCGGACCACGCCCTTCGACCGCACCCGAGACAGCCCGGCGATCACCGCCGACGTCATCGAGAGGCGCAGGACCACCGGGCCGTGCAGGTCCAGGAACGGGCTGTTGAGCACCAGGCCGCCGACAGCGGCGTGGGCCGTCGGGTTGCGCCGACGCAGTCGGTCCAGCCAGAGCGGGACGATGAGGCCCCCCGAAGAATGGCCGTACACCAGGACGGTGGGGGGACGGCCGGGTGCGGCCTGGCCGCGGATGGCCGACAGGGCGCGTTCCAGCTCGGTGTCATAGTGGGCGAGGTCGGTGATGAAGTGGGGGGTCTGACCGTCGCGGCGCGACCGTCCGCATTTTTGTAGGTCCAGCGCGTAGAAGGTGAAGCCGCGCTCGGCGAAGTGGTCGGCCAGCGCGGTGTTGAAGAAGTAGTCGGTGTAGCCGTGCACGGCCAGGACCGCATGCTCAGCCCCCTCCGGCTCGCCGCGTCGTACCAGCGTGGCGACGATGTCGCCCTCGCCGGCGGGATCGGACCCCAGCGGGAGCGTGCATTGCCAGTAGCCGGGCAGCACGTCGTGCACCCAGCCGGTGGCCCCGTCGGTCACGCCGCCAGCCGCCCCGTTGGTCACGCCGCCAGCTTAGAGCTCTCGCTGGTTACGGGCAGGCCGCACGTCGCCGGCGCCCGCATTGCGGCGGGATAACCTGGGACCGCCACTCCTCGAGGAAGGACCAGCGATCCGGTGTCAGGTCGAGCGAGAACCGCGCGCGCCGACGTCGTGCTGGTGGGCGCGGGGATCATGAGCGCGACGCTGGGTGCGCTGCTGCGGCGGCTCGAGCCGAACTGGTCGATCACGCTGATCGAGCGGCTGGATGCCGTCGCCGCCGAGAGCAGCGGTCCGTGGAACAACGCCGGCACGGGGCATTCGGCGCTGTGCGAGCTGAACTACACCCCGGAGAGGCCCGATGGCTCGATCGACATCACCAAGGCGGTGCGCATCAACGAGCAGTTCCAGGTGACCCGACAGTTCTGGGCGTACGCCGTCGAGAACGGCATCATCGCCGACCGCGGCTTCCTCAACCAGGTGCCGCACGCGAGCTTCGTGCACGGCGCGCGGCGCGTCGATTATCTACGGCGGCGACGGCAGGCGCTGGCCGGTAACCCGCTGTTCGCGCGGACCGAATTGATCGACGACCCGCAGGAGTTCGCCCGCCGGCTGCCGCTGATGGCCGCCAAACGGGACTTCTCCGAGCCGACCGCGCTCAACTGGGCCCCCGACGGCACCGACGTCGACTTCGGCTCGCTATCGCGGCAACTCGTCGGCTATTGCGTGCGAAACGGCGCCACCGCGCTGTTCGGTCACGAGGTTCGAAACCTGACCCGCCGCTCCGACGGCACCTGGACGCTGTCGATCGCCAATCGCCGCACCGGCGAAAAGCATTGTCTGAACGCGAAATTCGTCTTTGTCGGGGCGGGCGGTGAGGCGTTGCCGCTGCTGCAGAAGTCGGGCATCGGCGAGGTCAAGGGGTTCGCCGGCTTCCCGATCGGCGGCCGCTTCCTGCGGGCCGACAAGCCCGCGCTCACCGCCGCGCACCGGGCCAAGGTGTACGGCGTTCCCGCGCCCGGAGCCCCGCCGCTCGGGGCGCTGCACCTGGACCTCCGGTTCGTCAACGGAAAGTCGTGGCTGGTGTTCGGGCCGTTCGCCGGGTGGTCACCGAAGTTCTTGAAGCACGGCCACTTCACCGACCTGCCGCGCTCCATCAGGCCGGACAACCTGCCGTCGATGATCGGTGCGGGCGTCAGCCAGCTGACGCTGGTGAAGTACCTGATCGCCCAACTGCGGCTCTCCGAACCCGAACGGGTGCAGGCGTTGCGCGAGTTCGCGCCCGGCGCAAAGGATTCGGATTGGAAGCTGACGGTAGCCGGTCAGCGTGTGCAGGTGATCCGGCGGGACAGGCGCAGGGGTGGGGCGCTCGACTTCGACACCACCGTGTTGGGCGCGGCCGACGGCAGCATCGCGGGACTCCTGGGCGGCTCCCCCGGGGCGTCCACCGCGGTGCCGGCCATGCTCGAGGTGCTGCGGCGCTGCTTCGCCGACCGCTATCCGTCCTGGCTGCCGGCGCTCAAGGAGATGGTGCCGTCACTGGGCGTCGAGCTTTCCTGCGAGCCCGCACTGTTCGACGAGGTGTGGTCATGGGGCACCAAGGCGCTGCGGCTGGAATCGGAGGTGCGTTCATGAGCGAGGCCCTGCGGCGAGTGTGGTCGAAAGACCTTGACGCGCCGACCCTGTACGAACTGCTCAAGTTGCGGGTGGAGGTTTTCGTGGTCGAGCAGGCTTGCCCGTATCCCGAGCTGGACGGCCGTGACCTGCTCGCTGAAACCCGGCATTTCTGGCTGGAAACCCCGGACGGCGAGGTGATCTGCACCCTGCGGTTGATGGAGGAGCACGCCGGCGGCGAGAAGGCTTTCCGGATCGGCCGGTTGTGCACCAAACGCAGTGCGCGCGGGCATGGCCACACCACCCGACTGCTGCGGGCCGCGCTGGCGGAGGTGGGCGACTACCCGTGCCGGATCGATGCGCAAACCTATCTGGCCGACATGTACGCCCAGCACGGGTTCGTCCGTGACGGCGAGGACTTCATCGACGACGGCATTCCGCACGTGCCCATGCTTCGGCCCTCCCGCCCACCTCCGCACCCGGGCACACCGGGGGAGCAGCCGTGAAGCCCTATCCGTTCAGCGCCATCGTCGGCCACGATCAACTGCGGCTGGCGCTGCTGCTGTGTGCCGTGCGACCGGAGATCGGCGGTGCGCTCATCCGCGGCGAAAAGGGCACCGCCAAGTCGACGGCGGTGCGCGGGCTGGCGGCGCTGCTGTCCGCCGCTACCGGCGCTGGTCCGGGGACCGGTCTCGTCGAAATGCCGCTGGGCGCAACGGAAGACCGGGTGATCGGCTCACTGGACCTGCAGCGTGTGCTGCGCGACGGCGAGCACGCCTTCTCGCCGGGGCTGCTGGCCCGCGCACACGGTGGCGTGCTGTACGTCGACGAGGTTAACCTGCTGCACGACCATCTGGTCGACCTGTTGCTCGACGCCGCGGCGATGGGGCGGGTGCACATCGAGCGCGACGGCATCTCCCATTCGCACGAGGCCCGGTTCGTCTTGATCGGCACCATGAATCCCGAGGAGGGCGAACTGCGTCCGCAGCTGCTGGACCGGTTCGGTTTGACGGTCGACGTGCACGCGTCCCGCGATGTCGACGTGCGGGCGCAGGTGATCCGCCAGCGAATGGCATACGAGGCCGATCCGGATGGGTTCGCCGACCGCTATGCCGACGAGGACGCGGAGCTTGCCCGCCGGATCGCCGCGGCGCGCGCGATGGTCGACGAGGTGGTGTTGCCGGACAACGAATTACGGCGCATCGCGGCGCTGTGCGCGGCGTTCGACGTCGACGGCATGCGGGCCGACCTGGTGGTGGCCCGCACCGCCGTCGCGCACGCCGCCTGGCGCGGCGCCACCACCGTGGCGGAACAGGACATCCGGGTGGCCGCCGAGCTGGCGCTGCCACACCGCCGCCGCCGGGACCCGTTCGACGATCCCGGCATCGATCGCGATCAGCTGGACCAGGCCCTGGCGCGGGCCGACGCCGATGGCGAGCCGGAGCCGGATCCTGACCCACCCGGCGGCGGCCAGCCAGCGAATGACCCAGCGCCGCAACCCGATAGCCGTCCGACCCCGCCGTCGACGAGGCCGAGCGCACCGCCGTCGCAAACGTTTCGCACCCGGGCGCTGACCGTTCCGGGGGTCGGCGAGGGGGCGCCCGGACGACGTTCGCGGGCCCGCAACGCCTCCGGTCGGATCGTGGCGGCGGCCGACCTCGACGACACGAGTTCCGGCGCTCGCGGGCTGCACCTGTTCGCCACCCTGTTGTCCGCCGCCGCGCACGCCGGCGCCGGGCCGCTGCGCCCCGGCCCGGACGACGTGCGGCGGGCGGTTCGCGAAGGGCGCGAAGGCAATCTGGTGATCTTCGTCGTCGATGCGTCGGGTTCGATGGCGGCCCGCGATCGCCTGGCCGCGGTCGGCGGCGCGACCCTGTCGCTGCTGCGCGACGCCTACCAGCGCCGTGACAAGGTCGCGGTGATCACCTTCCGCGGCGGGGACGCGAGGCTGTTGCTCCCGCCCACGTCGTCGGCGCACATCGCCGGGCGGCGACTCGCCCGGTTCGACACGGGCGGAAAGACGCCGCTGGCCGCGGGTCTGCTGGCGGCCCGCGAGCTGATCGTCCGGGAAAGGGCACGAGACGCCGCGCGGCGTCCGCTGCTGGTGGTGCTCACCGACGGCCGGGCGACCGGCGGCCCGGACCCGTTGGGCCGCAGCCGAACCGCGGCGCAGCGCCTGCTCGCCGAGGGCGCCGCGGCGGTGGTCGTGGACTGCGAGACCGGGTATGTGCGCCTGGGCCTGGCCCGCCAACTCGCCCGCCAGCTCGGTGCGCCGGCCGTCCGGCTCGAGCAGTTGCATGCCGACCAGCTGACCCGCGCAGTGCGCAGCGTGGCCTGAGCGGGGAACGTCCGTGCCACAGGGAAAACCGCTGCAGGTACCAGACGACGGCCTGACCACGCGGGCCCGGCGCAACACGCCGCTGCTGGCGGTGCATACCGGCGACGGCAAGGGGAAGTCGACGGCGGCGTTCGGAATGGCGTTGCGCGCCTGGAACGCCGGCCTCGACGTGGCGGTGTTTCAATTCGTCAAGAGCGCCAAGTGGAAAGTGGGCGAGGAGGCGGCCTTCGCCCGACTCGGCGACCTGCACGCCCGGGACGGAGTCGGCGGGGCGGTCGAATGGCACAAGATGGGTGCCGGTTGGTCCTGGATCCGGAAGGCGCGCAACGAGGGCGGCGAACTCGACCACGCCGCGGCCGCCGCCGACGGTTGGGGCGAGATCGCACGCCGCCTGGCCGCGCAACGCCACGACTTCTACGTGCTCGACGAATTCACCTACCCGCTCACGTGGGGCTGGGTGGACGTCGACGACGTGGTGGAGGTCCTGTTGGCCAGGCCCGGTCACCAGCACGTGGTGATCACCGGGCGCGATGCCCCACCCGGTTTGGTGGCGGTCGCCGATCTGGTCACCGTGATGACCAAGGTCAAGCACCCGATGGACGCGGGGCGCAAGGGGCAGAAGGGCATCGAGTGGTGACGGCGGTGCCTGCGGTGGTTGTCGCCGCGCCCGCTTCGGGAAGCGGAAAAACCACCGTTGCAACGGGTTTGATCGGCGCTTTGCGGCGCGCCGGCCACCGGGTCGCGCCGTTCAAGGTGGGCCCCGACTTCATCGACCCCGGCTACCACGCCCTGGCCGCGGGGCGGCCGGGCCGCAACCTCGATCCGGTGTTGGTGGGGGAAGGGCAGATCGGCCCCCTGTACGCCCATGGCGCCGCCGGCGCGGACATCTCCGTCATCGAAGGCGTGCTCGGCCTCTTCGACGGGCGCATCGGACCCCCGGAAACTCGAGCGGACGGCCCGGCGGACGGTTCCACCGCGCACGTCGCGGGCCTGCTCGGCGCCCCGGTGATCCTCGTGGTCGATGCGCGCGGCCAGAGTCACAGCATTGCCGCACTGCTGCACGGCTTTTCGACGTTCGACACCGCGACCCGGATCCGCGGGGTGATCCTCAATCGGGTCGGGTCGGCCCGACATGAACAAGTGTTGCGGCAGGCGTGCGCACACACCGGCGTCCCGGTGCTGGGCGCGATTCCCCGCACCGCCGAACTCGAGCTGCCCGCAAGGCATCTCGGACTCGTCACCGCGCTCGAATACGGTCGGCGCGCTGACGCCGCGGTCGAGGCGATGGCCGCCCTGGTCGGACGTCACGTCGATCTGGCCGCGGTGGTGGCCGCCGCCGGTTGCCGGTTCTCCGGTCCCGCATGGGACCCGGTCGTGGCGGTGGGCGGGGAATACAGCGGGAGCGCCACCGTGGCGATGGCGGCCGGAAAGGCGTTCACCTTCGCCTACGCCGAATATGGCGAGCTGTTGCGCGCCGCCGGAGCCGACGTGGTCGAGTTCGACCCGCTGGTCGACCCCTTGCCCGACGGCACGGACGCGGTGGTGCTGCCCGGCGGCTTCCCCGAACAGTTCACCGCGGAGCTGTCCGCCAACGACGTCGTCCGCAGCCAGATCCACGCGCTGGCCGCCGCCGGCGCGCCGGTGCACGCCGAATGCGCCGGACTCATCTATCTCCTCGCCGAGCTCGACGGTCACCCGATGTGCGCGGCGCTCGCCGGATCGGCACGGTTCACCCCGCGCCTCGCGTTGGCATATCGCGAGGCGGTCGCCGTCACCGATTCACCGCTGTATCCGGTCGGTCGGCGGGTGGCCGGGCACGAATTCCACCGAACCGCCGTCACTTTCGCGCGCAGTTACCCGCCCGCCTGGACATACCGGGACGACGGCGCCGCCCCGGTGCGGGAAGGTGTCGTGCACGCCGGCGTCCACGCGTCCTACCTGCATACCCATCCGGCCGCGGCCCCGGACGCGGTGGCGCGCTTCGTCGCGCACGCCGCCGCCCGGGTTCGCTAGCCGCAGCTTCTAGGCTTGGCGGGTGACCGAAAGCCCCTACCTGGCCGGATTACGGCTGGCCGGCAAGAAGGTCGTCGTGGTCGGTGGCGGCACGGTCGCCCAGCGCCGGCTGCCGCTGCTGATCGCCAGCGGCGCACACGTGCATGTCGTCTCGCGCAGCGCCACCCGGGCGGTCGAGGCGATGAACGGAATCACCCTGTCCCGGCGCGAGTACCGGTACGGCGACCTCGAAGGAGCCTGGTATGCGATCGCGGCCACCGACGACGCGCACGTGAACGCGGCGGTGGTCGCCGAGGCCGAACGCCGCCGAATCTTCTGCGTCCGAGCCGACATCGCCGCCGAGGGGACCGCGGTGACGCCGGCGTCCTTCACCTACGCCGGACTGTCGGTCGGGGTCCTGGCCGGCGGCGAGCACCGCCGGTCGGCCGCGATCCGGTCGGCGATCCGTGAGGCGCTGCAGCGGGGCCTGATCACCCCGGAAGGTTTCGAAGGCTCCGAGAGCTCCGACGTGGCGCGCGGCGGGGTGGCGCTCGTCGGCGGCGGTCCCGGCGACCCGGAGCTGATCACCGTCCGCGGCCGTCGCCTGCTGGCCCGCGCCGACGTGGTGGTCGCGGACCGGCTCGCGCCGCCCGAACTGCTCGCCGAGCTGGCGCCGCACGTCGAGGTCATCGATGCCGCCAAGATCCCGTACGGGCGGGCCATGGCCCAGGACGCCATCAACGACGTGATGATCGACCGGGCCCGCTCCGGAAGCTTCGTGGTCCGCCTCAAGGGCGGGGACCCCTTCGTGTTCGCGCGCGGCTACGAGGAAGTGCTGGCATGTGCCGACGCGGGAATCCCGGTAACGGTGGTGCCGGGTGTGACAAGCGCCATAGGTGTCCCGGCGTTGGCGGGCGTTCCGGTCACGCATCGGGCGATCAACCACGAATTTGTGGTGGTCAGCGGCCATGTTGCCCCCGGCCACCCCGAATCGTTAGTGAATTGGGACGCATTGGCTGCAATGACGGGCACCATCGTTTTGCTGATGGCCGTCGAACGCATCGAGCTGTTCGTCGCCGCGCTGCTAAAAGGTGGCCGACCTGCGGATACTCCGGTCCTGGTGGTGCAGCACGGAACGACGGCGGCGCAACACACGGTGCGGGCCACGCTTGCCGACACGCCGGAAAAGATCCGTGGGGAGGGGATCCGACCTCCCGCGATCGTTGTGATCGGCGCCGTTGTAGGGCTGAGCGACGTTGGGCGTTTAAACGATTCTTAAGATTACTGTAAGGTAACCCATTATGACGGCTCTCAACGACACCGAGCGCGCGGCCCAAAACTGGACTTCCGCGCGTCCCGATCGTCCGACCCCGGCGCCCCCGATGCGCGCTGCGGAGACCGCCTCTTCCCGTATCAGCAGGTATTACCCCGCGTGGCTGCCGTCTCGTCGGTTCATCGCGGCCGTCATCGCAATCGGTGGCATGCAGCTGCTGGCGACCATGGACAGCACGGTCGCCATTGTCGCGCTTCCTAAGATCCAGAACGACCTGAGCCTCTCGGACGCCGGTCGCAGCTGGGTCATCACCGCATACGTGCTCACGTTCGGTGGGCTAATGCTGCTGGGCGGCCGCCTCGGCGACACCATCGGGCGCAAGCGGACCTTCATCGTCGGTGTCGCCCTGTTCACCATCTCCTCGGTGCTGTGCGCCGTCGCCTGGGACGAGGCGACCATGGTCGTCGCCCGGCTGTTGCAGGGCATCGGGTCGGCCATCGCCTCGCCGACCGGCCTGGCGCTGGTCGCGACGACCTTCCCCAAAGGCCCCGCGCGCAATGCCGCGACCGCCGTCTTCGCCGCGATGACCGCGATCGGCTCGGTGATGGGGCTGGTCGTCGGTGGGGCGCTGACCGAGGTGTCCTGGCGGTGGGCGTTCCTGGTGAACGTGCCGATCGGGCTGGTGATGATCTACCTGGCCCGCACCTCGCTGCGCGAGACCAACCGCGAGCGGATGAAGCTCGACGCCACCGGGGCAATGCTGGCCACGCTCGCGTGCACCGCGGCGGTTTTCGCCTTCTCCATGGGCCCGGAGAAGGGCTGGATCTCGGTCACCACCATCGGCTCGGCCGTCGTGGCGCTGGCCGCCGCTCTGGGGTTCGTCGTGGTCGAGCGGACCGCCGAGAACCCCGTCGTGCCGTTCCGCCTGTTCCGCGACCGCAACCGGCTGGTGACGTTCACCGCGATCTTCCTGGCCGGCGGACTCATGTTCAGCCTGACCGTCTGCATTGGCCTGTACGTGCAGGACATCTTGGGTTACAGCGCGCTGCGCGCCGGGGTCGGGTTTATCCCGTTCGTCATCGCCATGGGAATCGGCCTCGGCGTGTCCTCCCAGCTGGTGTCGCGGTTCTCGCCGCGGGTGCTGACGATCGGTGGCGGGCTGCTGCTGTTCTGGGCGATGATCTACGGCTCCTTTTTCATGCACCGGGGCGTGTCCTACTTCCCGAACTTGGTGGCGCCCATCGTGGTCGGCGGGATCGGCATCGGCATGGCCGTCGTCCCGCTCACTCTGTCGGCCATCGCGGGGGTTGGTTTCGACCAAATCGGCCCGGTCTCGGCGATCGCCCTGATGGCGCAGAGCCTGGGCGGCCCGCTGGTGCTGGCCGTGATCCAGGCGGTCATCACGTCGCGCACGCTGTATATGGGCGGAACCACCGGACCGGTGAAGTTCATGAACGAGATCCAGTTGCATGCCCTGGACAAGGGCTACACCTACGGGCTTCTGTGGGTCGCGGGAGTGGCCGTCATCGTCGGCGGTGCAGCGCTGTTCATCCGGTACACCCCGGAACAGGTCGCGCACGCCCAGGAAGTCAAGGACGCGATCGACTCCGGCGAGCTCTAGCTCGACCGGTTCGACTAGCTCTTCAGAGGCCAGACCAGCTGTCGCAGGTATCCGGCGGGTTCATCGGCGTCGATGCCGTACTGCGCGGGCCATCGGTGCGCGGGCAGGTAGAGGGTGCCGAACAGCGCGTCGACGGCCGGGAACTCCCCGGCGTAGTTCGAGTTGTAGGCGTCCGGTTCGCGGGCGTGATGCCAGTGGTGGAACTCTGGGGTGGCGATAACCCACCGCAGCGGCCCGAACGTGAGCCTCACGTTGGCGTGCACGAAAATCGCCTGTAGCGTCAGCACGACGACGAAGGCGCCCAAGCTCATTCGATCGAATCCGAGCGCATACAGCGGCAGCACCGCCGACGAGCGGATGAAGACCTGGTCGACGGGATGCACGTGGCTGGCGGCGAGCCAGTCCAACTCACGAACGCTGTGGTGCACGCGGTGGAACCGCCACAACAGCGGAACCTCATGCGCGGCACGGTGTCCCGCGTAGCCGCCGACCGTGGCGATCGCCAGCGCGGCGACGATTTGCGCCCATTGCGGACTCGCGGCGATCGCGCCGCGGAAGGGTGCGGGCACAAACGCTCGCAAGACGGTGCCCACCATCACCACCGCGATGACGATTCCGACCTTGAGTGCGGCCCCGTTGATCAGGTAGTGCACCAGATCGGTGCGCCATCCCGCGCGCAGGATCCGCCGCGGGCGGAGCGCGAACAGCCGCTCGAGCGGAATGAAGATGACCGCCAAAACGACCATCCCGAACACGATGCCGCCGCGGATGCTCAGCGCGCCCACCACCACCACCGATGTGAGCAGCACCAAGACGAAGCCGCCACAGCCGCCAAAGCCCCCAGAGGCCGCCCCGCCCTCCTGAGCGGGCCGAACGAGCTCGTCCGGCAAGCCGGCGGGCCGCGGCGACCGTGGCGACCCGGCCGACCGGGCCGCCGAACGAGCCGGCCCTGCGAGCCGGCCCCAGCCCGCGAGCACGCCGCCGGCAATGACGACTCCCGCCAGTCCGGCTGCCGGACGTTGGGTCGCCAGCCCGATCGCGGCGATCAACAGCGCCGACTGCACGCCCAGCCCGGGAACGCTCAATCTGCGATCGCCCCGCAGCAGCCGTATCGCGTGCCAGCCGACCGACGCCACCGCTGCGAGCAGGGCCAGCGTCAACAGGCCGGCGCCGGGCCCGAGATGCGCTCGCCCCAGTTTCGCGACAACCGTTGCGGCCCAGATGATCCCGATCAGTTCAACCGCGTACAACACGGTCAGGGTCGCAACGAGCGGACCGCTTCGGTATCCGCAGCCGCCCCCCTTCAGGGTTGCGCTCATGCGCGGCAACATATCGCGCGCGGCTGAGGAGAACCTGAGCCAAGCGGCTCCGATGCGGCGGCTGAGCGCAAAACCCGTCAATGCCCGCCCGGTCCGTTCCCATTAGGCTGGCCCGCTGTGATTACCCGGATGTCCGAGCTGTTCCTACGCACGCTGCGAGAAGATCCCGCCGACGCCGAAGTGCCCAGCCACAAACTGCTGATCCGGGCCGGCTACATCCGGGCGATAGCACCCGGGCTCTACAGCTGGCTCCCGCTGGGATTGCGGGTGCTGCGCAAAATCGAGCGAGTCGTCCGCGACGAGATGAACGCGATCGGCGGGCAGGAGATCCTCTTCCCCGCCCTGCTGCCGCGCGCACCGTACGAAACGACCAACCGCTGGACCGAATACGGCGACGGGGTATTTCGGCTGCAGGACCGCCGCGGAAACGACTATCTGCTGGGCCCGACCCACGAGGAGTTGTTCGCCCTGACGGTCAAGGGGGAATACAGCTCCTACAAAGACTTTCCGCTGCTGCTGTACCAAATCCAGAACAAGTACCGCGACGAGGCGCGGCCGCGGGCCGGGATCCTGCGTGTCCGGGAATTCCTGATGAAGGACTCGTACTCCTTCGACATCGACGACGCCGGGCTCAAGGCGGCCTACCACGCCCACCGCGAGGCCTACCAGCGCATCTTCGAACGGCTCAAGGTGCGCTATGTCATCGTTTCCGCGGTGTCGGGAGCGATGGGCGGCAGCGCCTCCGAGGAGTTTCTCGCCGAGAGCCCGATCGGTGAGGACACCTTCGTGCGCTGCCTGGAGTCGGGGTACGCGGCAAACGTCGAGGCGGTCGTCACGGCCCGGCCGGAGGCACTGCCCGCGGAGGTCGTTGCCGCGCTGCCGGACGCGGTGGTCCACGACACCGGCGACACCCCGACGATCGCCACCCTGGTGGACTGGGCCAACCGGGCCGGACTGGGCCGCACCGTCACCGCCGCCGATACGTTGAAAAACGTCCTGCTCAAGGTTCGTCGCCCCGGCGAGGAGTGGGAGTTGCTGGCCATCGGGCTGCCGGGCGACCGTGAGGTCGACGACAAGAGACTGGGCGCCGCGCTGGAACCGGCCGAGTACGCGTTTCTCGATGATGCCGACTTCGCCAGGTATCCGTTTCTGGTGAAGGGCTACATCGGCCCGAAGGCCTTGCGCGCCAACGGTGTCCGCTATCTCGTCGACCCCCGGGTGGTCGACGGCACCAGCTGGATCACCGGCGCGGACGCGCCCGGCCGCCACGTGGTCGGACTGGTGGCCGGCCGCGATTTCACCGCGGACGGCACCATCGAGGCCGCCGAGGTGCGCGACGGCGATCCCTCACCCGACGGCGCCGGCCCGCTGGTCTCGGCGCGTGGCATCGAGATCGGCCACATCTTCCAGCTCGGCCGCAAATACACCGACGCGTTCACCGTCGACGTGCTCGGCGAGGACGGCAAGCCGGTGCGGCTGACCATGGGCTCCTACGGCCTCGGCGTTTCCCGGATGGTGGCCGTCATCGCCGAGCAGCACCACGACGGGCTGGGCCTGCGCTGGCCGCCGGCGGTGGCGCCGTTCGACGTCCACCTGGTGATCGCCAACAAGGACGACCGGGCCCGCGCCGGCGGCACGGACCTGGCCGCCGACCTGGATCGGCTGGGTGTCGACGTGCTGCTCGACGACCGCCACGCCTCGCCCGGCGTGAAGTTCAAGGATGCCGAGTTGCTCGGTGTGCCGTGGATCGTCGTGGTGGGGCGAGGTTGGGCCGACGGGGTTGTCGAGCTGCGCGACCGTTTCAGCGGACAGACGCGGGAACTGGCCGCGGGAGATTCGCTGGCCACCGACGTCGCGGCGGTCGTGACGGGCTGAGGGGGCGGCTACTCGTTGCCGCCGGGGAAACTGGTCGTGATGGGCCAGGCCCCCAGCACGCGGTTCCATCGGGCGGCCATCACGGCGCTCTGGGTCAGGGCCGTCGAGGCGAATGCCCGGTCGTCGGCCGTGTCGGCGTGCTCGATGACGGCGCGCCAAGCCGTCGCGCCGTCGTTCTCCATCCGCACCGCCAGCCTCGCCGCATCCGCGGCGCTGGCCACCAGCAGGGGCAACTGGTAACCGGGGGCGGCGACGGGGACGTTGACCTTGCGGGCGGCCAACATCGCGATCACATCGTCGCGACGCTGGCGGTGCTGGGTCAGCGCCTCCACCACCATGTCGTTGACGCTGGGCGGCGAGAGCGCGGACACGATGCCGTACCCGTAGATGGTCGAGTGTTCGATCGCCAGCGCGTCGCAGAGCGCCGCGTTGTCGGCATCCTTGCCGGAGGTCATATCGACGGCCCACCCGGCACCAGCGCGATCTGGTAAGACGCCGTGCAGGAGGCGGCGATGGACGCGAGCAGCCCCGCCCGGTAGCCGGACTCGGAGGCAACCAGCCGGCTGGCGCTCTCGGCGGAGGCGCGCAGCGCATCGATGACGTCGGATACGGGCGGCGGCGGCGGTGGCGGGCCGGCGGGTGAGGCCGGGCCGGGGCTGGTGGTCTCGCTCGATGACGGTGCGAGCTTGCCGGCCGCGCGGGTGATTTCCGTGGACAGGGCGCGGGCATGGGCGGCGCGCTGGGTGGCGACCACCGTCAGGGCGGCGGCGATCTGGGGCGGGTGGCCGATGTCGGCGGCCGCGGCGCCCGCCAGCGCGCTGTCCTTCCTGGCCTGGTCCAGGGGCCCCAGCAGCGTCTCGACGGGGGGCGGCTTGGGCGGGGAGTTGCCGCAGGCGGACGCGAGCACCCCGAGCACAGCGAGAGCAGCGCCGCCGGCGAGCACACCCCGCCTGCTGGTGACGGGTACTGCGCTGGACACAGCAACATCCTGCCATTGGCGCCGCACCGGCCCGGTGCGAGGACCTTGACCGAGACGCGCGATCTGGCCGCCATCAGCGATTTCTGGCGTATCGTTGATAGCTGGCTCTCGCGGAACGAAAGCGGGTGCGTTCCGCCGGGGCACGCAAGCCGCCCGGAAGTCGATCGGGTGGTGACGCCCGCCTGATGACCGGACAACTCAAGATGAGGAGCTCGCCGTGACCCCCGGGCTACCTTCGCAGACGCAGGTGATCGAGCTACTCGGCGGTGAGTTCGCGCGCGCCGGTTATGAAATCGAGGAAGTGGTCGTCGACACGCGGGCGCGCCCGCCCCGGATCACGGTGATCGCCGACGGCGACGACCCGCTCGACCTCGACACCATCGCCACGCTGTCACGTTCGGCTTCGGCGTTGCTGGACGGCTCACGAATTTTTGACGGCATCCGCGACCGGTATGTGCTCGAGGTCAGCTCACCGGGCGTGGACCGGCCGCTGACCACCGAGAAACACTTTCGCCGCGCCCGCGGCCGCAAGGTCGAACTCGCGTTGGCGGGCGGCTCACAGCTGATCGGCCGCCTGGGTGAGACGCGCGATGGCGCGGCCGCGCTGGTGGTCCGCGACGGCCGGGATTGGGCGGTGCGGCATATCCCGCTCACCGAAATCGCGAAAGCCGTTGTGCAGGTGGAGTTTTCGCCGCCTAGCGAGATTGAGCTGGAATTGGCGGCCGGGGCGATCACACCCCCACTCGCTTGCGGCGGAGAGGAGCGGCGCTCATGAACATCGACATGGCCGCGCTGCATGCCATCGAGGTGGATCGCGGCATCTCGGTCAACGAACTGCTCGAGACCATCAAATCCGCGCTGCTCACCGCTTACCGGCACACCCGGGGTCACCAGATGGACGCCCGCATCGAGATCGACCGCAAGACCGGCGTCGTGCGGGTGATCGCCCGGGAGGTAGACGAGGACGGCAACCTCATCAGCGAATATGACGACACTCCGGAGGGTTTCGGTCGCATTGCCGCGACGACCGCACGCCAGGTGATGCTGCAGCGATTCCGGGACGCCGAAAATGAGCGGACCTACGGCGAGTTCTCCACCCGCGAGGGGGAGATCGTCGCGGGGGTGATTCAGCGGGACAGCCGGGCCAACGCCCGCGGTCTGGTCGTCGTTCGGATGGGCTCCGAGACCAAGGCATCCGAGGGAGTGATCCCGGCGGCCGAACAGGTCCCCGGCGAGAGCTACGAGCACGGCAACCGGCTCCGCTGCTATGTGGTCGGTGTGACGCGCGGGTCCCGTGAGCCCGTGATCACCCTGTCCCGCACCCATCCCAACCTGGTCCGCAAGCTGTTCTCGCTGGAGGTGCCCGAGATCGCCGAAGGATCGGTCGAGATCGTCGCCGTCGCCCGCGAAGCCGGCCACCGCTCCAAGATCGCGGTGAAGTCGAACGTTCCGGGCCTCAACGCCAAGGGCGCCTGCATCGGCCCGATGGGCCAGCGGGTCCGCAACGTCATGAGCGAGCTGTCCGGGGAGAAGATCGACATCATCGACTATGACGAGGACCCGGCCCGCTTCGTTGCCAACGCGCTGTCGCCCGCCAAGGTGGTCTCCGTGTCGGTGATCGACCAGACCGCCCGGGCCGCCCGCGTGGTGGTGCCCGACTTCCAGCTGTCGCTGGCCATCGGCAAGGAGGGCCAAAACGCCCGGCTGGCCGCCCGGCTCACCGGCTGGCGCATCGACATCCGCGGGGATTCGCCGGGTGAGGGCGCTCATCCGCGGGCTCACACGGGCAGCGAACCGGCAACCGAATCCGCGACCCGCGCCAAGCACGGAGTGGCGCACGACCACTAGCGCGGCGTGGCATTCGGGTGGTTCGGACCTCGGATCAAGGGACGCTAGACTGAGCCGTGATCCAGCGCGAACTTTCGGTGCCCGGAACCAGCCGGGCGCACAGACGCACGGGTGGACCCGTGCGGACGTGCGTGGGTTGCCGAAAGCGAGAGTTGGCCGTCGAACTGCTTCGAGTGGTGGCTGTGCCCCGCGGGAACGGCGAATACGCCGTGATCGTTGACACGGGGCGTAGCCTGCCGGGGCGGGGTGCGTGGCTGCATCCCACACCGGCGTGCGCACAACAGGCGATTCGGCGGCGGGCTTTCACCAAAGCGCTGCGCATCGCCGGTTCACCGGACACATCCGCGGTGGTCGAGGGCATAGAGAGTTATGTTCGCCCGATCATCGCGGCAACAGAACAGGTAGCAAAGAACATGAGCACACCGTGAAGCCCCGATGACAATGCTTCATAGCTAAACCCGAGGCGCGCGGCCCACTGCTGTCGCCTCATAGACAGGAGATGTAGTGGCAGGTAAGGCCCGCGTGCACGAGTTGGCCAAGGAACTCGGTGTCACCAGCAAGGAAGTTCTCGCCCGGCTGAACGAACAGGGCGAATTCGTGAAATCCGCTTCGTCGACCGTTGAGGCGCCGGTCGCCCGCCGCCTGCGGGAGTCCTTCGGCGGCAGCAAGCCGGCCCCCGAAAAGGCAGCTGCCACGGCGGCCGCGAAGGTGCCCGACAGATCGCTCGATCACGCCCTCGACAAGGCGATCAGCAAGCCGATTGGCAATGGCGAGGCGATGGCCGCGCCTCCCCGGCCCGCCGCGGGCGGCGTGGCGGCCGCCGCGCAGGGGCCCCCGGCCGCGACCGCAGACGCGCCCGCGGCGCCCGCCCCCGCTCGGCCCACGGCGCCGTCCCCGGGGCAACCGAAGCCGCCCGTCCCGGGGCAGCCGACCGGCCACCCGGCCCCTCATCCCGGTATGACGCCGGGTCCGCGTCCCGGTCCCATCCCGAAGCCGGGAGTCCGCACGCCGCGTGTAGGCAACAACCCGTTCTCGTCGGCGCAGCCCGTCGACCGGCCGATTCCGCGTCCGATGGCGCCCCGCCCCGGGGCGGCCAGGCCGGGCGCGCCGCGCCCCGGCGCTTCGCCGGGCAGCATGCCCCCGCGCCCCGGCGGGGCCGGTGGGCAGGCCCGTCCTGCGCGTCCGGGCGCACCTCGCCCCGGCGGTGGGCGGCCGGGTGGGCCCGGCGGCCGTTCCGACTCGGGTGGCGGTAACTACCGCGGCGGTGTCGGTGCCGCGCCCGGCGGCGCTCCGGGAGGTTTCCGGGGCCGGCCCGGGGGCGGAGGAGGCGGCGGGGGCCGTCCCGGTCAGCGCGGCGGCGCCGCCGGCGCGTTCGGCCGTCCCGGCGGCGCGCCGCGGCGCGGCCGCAAGTCCAAGCGGCAGAAGCGCCAGGAATACGACTCGATGCAGGCGCCGGTCGTCGGCGGCGTGCGGTTGCCCCACGGCAACGGCGAGACGATCAGGTTGGCCCGCGGCGCCTCGCTGAGCGACTTCGCCGAAAAGATCGACGCGAACCCGGCGGCGCTGGTGCAGGCGCTGTTCAATCTCGGCGAGATGGTGACGGCCACGCAGTCCGTCGGCGACGAAACGCTCGAGCTGCTGGGCAGCGAGATGAACTACAACGTCCAGGTCGTCAGCCCCGAGGACGAGGACCGCGAGCTGCTGGAATCCTTCGACCTGTCCTACGGCGAAGACGAAGGCACCGAGGAAGATCTGCAGGTTCGCCCGCCGGTGGTGACCGTGATGGGTCACGTCGACCACGGCAAAACCCGACTGCTGGACACCATCCGTCAGGCCAACGTCCGTGAGGCCGAGGCGGGTGGCATCACCCAGCACATCGGCGCCTACCAGGTGTCGGTCGACCTGGACGGCACCGAGCGGCTGATCACCTTTATCGACACCCCGGGTCACGAGGCGTTCACCGCCATGCGTGCCCGCGGCGCCAAGGCGACCGACATCGCCATCCTGGTGGTCGCCGCCGACGACGGCGTGATGCCGCAGACGGTCGAGGCCATCAACCACGCGCAGGCCGCCGACGTGCCGATCGTGGTGGCGGTCAACAAGATCGACAAGGAAGGCGCCGACCCGGCGAAGATTCGCGGCCAGCTCACCGAATATGGTTTGGTGGCAGAGGATTTCGGCGGCGACACGATGTTCGTCGACATCTCGGCCAAGGTCGGGACCAACATCGAGCAGCTGCTGGAGGCGGTGTTGCTGACCGCCGACGCCGCGCTGGACCTGCGGGCCAACCCCGACATGGAGGCCCAGGGTGTGGCGATCGAGGCGCACCTGGACCGCGGCCGCGGCCCGGTGGCCACCGTGCTGGTGCAGCGCGGCACGCTGCACGTCGGCGACTCGGTGGTCGCCGGGGACGCCTACGGCCGGGTGCGCCGCATGGTCGACGAGCACGGCGAGGACGTCGAGGCGGCCCTGCCGTCGCGCCCCGTGCAGGTGATCGGCTTCACGTCGGTGCCTGGCGCCGGTGACAACTTCCTGGTTGTCGACGAGGACCGCATCGCCCGCCAGATCGCCGACCGGCGCAGCGCCCGCAAGCGCAACGCGCTGGCGGCGCGGTCGCGCAAGCGGATCAGCCTGGAGGACCTGGACTCGGCGCTGAAGGAAACCAGCCAGCTCAACCTGATCCTCAAGGGGGACAACGCCGGTACGGTCGAGGCGCTGGAAGAGGCCCTGATGGGTATCCAGGTCGACGACGAGGTGGCGCTGCGGGTCATCGACCGCGGTGTCGGTGGCGTCACCGAGACCAACGTCAACCTGGCGTCGGCCTCGGACGCGATCATCATCGGGTTCAACGTGCGCGCCGAGGGCAAGGCGACCGAGCTGGCCAACCGCGAGGGCGTCGAGATCCGTTACTACTCGGTCATCTACCAGGCGATCGACGAGATCGAAAAGGCTCTCCGCGGCATGCTCAAGCCGATCTACGAGGAGAACCAGCTCGGCCGCGCTGAGATCCGTGCGCTGTTCCGCTCGTCTAAGGTGGGCGTCATCGCCGGCTGCATGATCACCTCCGGTGTGGTGCGCCGCAACGCTAAGGCCCGGTTGCTGCGGGACAACATCGTGGTTGCCGACAATCTCACGGTGACCTCACTGCGACGGGAGAAGGACGACGTGACCGAGGTCCGCGAGGGCTTTGAATGCGGTATGACGCTGGGCTACTCCGACATCAAGGAAGGCGACGTCATCGAGTCCTACGAGCTGGTTCAGAAGGAGCGCGCCTGATGGGCGCTCGGCATGCCTGACCCCGCCCGCGCGCGCCGGTTGGCTAAACGGATCAACACCATCGTCGCCTCGGCGATCGAGTTCGACATCAAGGATCCCGGGCTGGACGGGGTGACCATTGTGGACACCAAGCTGACCGCCGACCTGCACGATGCGACTGTCTTCTACACGGTGATGGGGCGCACGCTCGACGACGAGCCCGACTATGCCGCCGCCGCATCCGCCCTGGAGCGCGCAAAAGGCGCGTTGCGCACCAAGGTCGGAGCCGGCACGGGCGTGCGCTTCACCCCGACGTTGACCTTCACCCGGGACACCACCTCCGACAGCGTGCAGCGGATGGACGAGCTGCTGGCCCGGGCTCGGGCCGCGGACGCGGACGTGGCGCGGGCGCGCTCGGGCGCCAAGCCGGCGGGGGAGGCCGATCCATATCGTGTCAGGGACACCGATGACGACGATCGATCCCAAGACTGAGCTCGTGGATCGCTCCCGGGTGGGGGCACCGGGGGCATCTGTGGACGCCCTCGCTGCCGTCGAGTTGCTGTCGCGGGCCGCGACGGTCGCGGTGGTCGCCCATGTCCATCCCGA
>NZ_JAFBAT010000104.1 GCF_019247615.1 Mycobacterium sp.
CTGCTCGTCGGCGCGCAGAGCGGTGGACAGCTTCGACGTCTGCTGTAGCGCCTGTCGCAATCGTTGCGTGGGCACCTCGGCGGCAAGTGCGCCGGCGGGCGCGTCACCGCCTCGCGATTCGTAGAGCACCGCCGAGACCACCGCCGCCAATTCGGCGGGTTTGAGATCCGCCCACGCGCCGGCGCGGAGGCATTCGGCGACCAACAGGTCGCTCTCACTGTAGATGCGGGCTAGCAGCCGCCCGTCGTCGGTGACGTGGGGATCGGTGGCCGGTCCTTGGATGAAGCCGCGTTCGGTCAGCAGCCCGACGATCCGGTCGAACGTCCGGGCCAGCGAGTTGGTGGCGGCGGCCACTTTCTTTTCGAGCTGGGCATTGTCGCGTTCGATGCGCAGGTAGCGCTCGGCCTCGCGGATCTGGGATTCGACGTGGGGGCTGCTGTGGGTGGGGTGCGCAGGATGCTTGCGCAGATCCGCGCGCAACGCGGCCAGCTCCGGGTCGTGGAAGCCGTCTGTGTCAGCGCGGCCGCGACGGGCGGACGGAAGGTCCAGCCCGGCGGCGGCCGACCGCAGCGCCGAGGCCAGGTCGCGCCGCACCCGTGGCTGGCGATGCTCTACCCGCTTCGGCAACGACATGGATCCGACGGGTTCCGAAGCGCCCGAATAGTCCGCTGACGAAATTCGCCCCGCCCATCGGTGCTCGGTGAGGACCAGCGGACGCGGATCGTCGGTGTCGCGGGCCGATTCCAGGACCACCGCCAGCCCGCCGCGCCGGCCGTGGGTGATGTTGATGATGTCGCCCCGGCGCAAGGCGGCCAGCGCGTCGCTGGCCGCCTGCCGCCGGTGCAGCCGCGACGCCCGGGACTGGGCGCGCTCCATTTCGGAGATCCGCGCCCGCATCCGGGCGTACTCAAGGATCGGCGCGTCGGGTCCGCCCAAGTCCGTGGAGATCTCGTGGAGCATTCGATTGCCACGCTCGATACCGCGCACCAGGCCGACCACGGAGCGGTCGGCCTGGTATTGGGCGAACGACTGCTCCAAGAGCTGGTGCGCCTGCTCCGGGCCCATCCGGTGCACCAGGTTGATCGTCATGTTGTACGACGGGGCGAACGAGCTGCGCAGCGGGAAGGTGCGGGTAGAGGCCAGGCCCGCCACGGCGGACGGTTCCGTGGTCTCTTCGCTGGGGTTCCACAGCACCACCGCGTGACCCTCGACGTCGATGCCGCGCCGGCCGGCGCGGCCCGTCAGCTGCGTGTACTCCCCCGGCGTCAGGGGCACATGTTGCTCGCCGTTGAACTTCACCAGCCGTTCCAGGACCACCGTTCGCGCCGGCATGTTGATGCCGAGCGCCAACGTCTCGGTGGCGAATACCGCCTTGATCAAGCCGGCGGTGAACAGCTCCTCGACCGTGTGCCGAAACGCCGGGAGCATTCCGGCGTGGTGGGCCGCCAAACCGCGCAACAGCCCTTCTCGCCACTCGTGGTAGCCGAGCACCGCCAGATCGGAGTCGGCAAGATCACCACAACGGTGATCGATCACCTCGGCGATCTGCGCGCGCTCCTCCTCGATGGTCAGCCGAAGCGGCGACCGCAGGCATTGGCTCACCGCAGCGTCACAACCCGCCCTCGAGAACACGAATGTGATGGCAGGCAACAGCCCGTGAGAGTCCAGGATCGCGATCACGTCCGGCCTTGCGGGCGGCCGGTAGAAGCGCGGCCGGCCGGAACCGGCCCGTGCACCGCCCCGCCTACCCGCTTCCCGGCGAGGACTTCGCCAGTCAGACATCCGCTCGGCCTCACGGCGATGGGCGATGTGGCGCATCAACTCCGGATCGACGCGTGACTGGTCGGACTGGGCGTTTCGATAGTCGAATAGGTCGAACAGGCGCTTGCCGACCAAGACGTGCTGCCACAGCGGAACGGGCCGGTGCTCGTCGACTACCACGGTGGTGTCGCCTCGCACGGTCTGGATCCAGCCGCCGAATTCCTCGGCGTTGCTCACCGTCGCCGAGAGGCTGACCACCCGCACCTCGTCGGGCAGGTGCAGGATGACCTCCTCCCATACCGGGCCCCGCATCCGATCGGCGAGAAAATGCACCTCGTCCATCACCACGTATGAAAGCCCCTGCAACGCAGGTGAATCCGCGTACAGCATGTTGCGCAGCACTTCGGTGGTCATCACCACCACGGGTGCCTCGGCGTTCACCGACATGTCGCCGGTCAACAGCCCGATCCGGTCCCGGCCGTAGCGCAGGGTGAGGTCGGTGTGCTTCTGGTTGCTCAGGGCCTTGAGGGGCGTGGTGTAAAAACATTTGCCGCCGGCTGCCAGGGCCAGGTGGACGGCGAACTCGCCGACCACGGTCTTGCCCGCGCCGGTCGGCGCGCAGACCAGCACGCCGTGGCCTTGTTCTAGCGCCGCGCAAGCCCGCTGCTGGAAGGCGTCGAGCGTAAAACGCAGTTCTGCGGCAAACCGCGTCAGCTCGGGCAGCGCCGTCACGCCGCCGCCGACTTGCGCGAGCGTGCGTGTCTGTACGCGGACACGCCGAACTTCGCGTGCAGCTGTGCACGCTCGCGCCGAGGGGAGCGCTCGCGCGAGCGTCGAGGGGAGCGCTTGCGCGAGCGCCGAGGGGAGCGCCGAGGGGAGCTAAGTGACATCGTCGTGTTGCCGGGCGGTGAAGGACGGCTCGGGTATCGGCTCGGATATCGGAGACGGCGGTTCGATGACCGATGCTTCGTCGTCGGGGATCATTGCACGGGCTTCACGCTTGGCTTTCCGCTTGTCGTGCAGCCTCGCGATCTGAATGGCGAACTCGAGAAGCACCGACAGTGCTATGCCGAGCGCGGTCATCGAAAACGGATCGGATCCGGGCGTGAACACCGCCGCGAACACGAACATCGAGAAGATCAGACCCCGCCGCCACGACTTGAGCCGCTGGTAGGTCAGCAGTCCCGCCGCGTTGAGCATGACGATCAGCAGCGGGAATTCGAAGCTCACGCCGAACACCACGAGCAGGTTTATCAGGAAGCCGAAATACCGGTCCCCGGACAGCGCGGTCACCTGCACGTCGCTGCCGACGGTCAGCAGGAAGCCCAGCGCCTTGGACAGCACAAAGTAGGCGAGCACGGCACCGGCGACGAACAGCACCGCCGCGGGAATCACGAACGCGATGGCGAAGCGGCGCTCCTTCTGATAGAGGCCGGGCGTGATGAACGCCCAGAGCTCGTAGAACCACACCGGGCACGCCAGCACGATCCCGGCCGTCATCCCGACCTTGAGCCGCAACATGAACTGGTCGAACGGCGCCGTGGCCAGCAGCCGACACTGCCCGTCGGGGCTGATCTCCGCCCGCGCCGACTGCGGCAGCGAACAGTACGGATGACGCAGCCACTCACCGAGGCTTTCCAGTCCGAAGATCGCATGCGAGTACCAGACGAACCCGAAAATCGTGGTGACCAGGATCGCGGCCAGTGCGATCAGTAGCCGGGTGCGTAGCTCGGTCAGGTGGTCGACCAGCGACATCGTCGCGTCCGGGTTGGTGCGACTGCGCCTGTTGCGCGGGTTCAGCCGCCTCAGCAAGCCAGCGGCGCGCGCTGAAACCCTCAAACGTTTCACGGGGCTGGTGTAGTGCTCGGTCAGTGACGCTCGGGCACCGCGAGTACGCGGCTAGGCCGGGCGCGCTTCCGTGTGCCCCTGCTCGGTGGCCGCCGGCGGTTCGACCCGCTGCGACTGCACGGGCTGCGGGGTTTCGATGGAAGGCGCTTCGGGCTTGCTCTCGGTCTGCATCTCGCGAAGCTCCGACTTGAAGATGCGCATTGACTTGCCCAACGACCGCGCGGCATCGGGGAGCTTCTTGGCGCCGAACAGCAAGATCACCACGACAGCGAGGATCGCCCAGTGCCACGGACTAAGACTGCCCACTTTGATTACCTCCAGACGTCCACATGATGCTACCGCAGCCGGGGGATGCGCCGGTGTGCCCGCGCCGCGACGCGCCAGCAACTCGACGCATCACCCGTGCGCCGCGACCTGGTAGGACTCCAGCGCATCGGCAGCCGTATCGCGTACACGCCGTGCGAGCGATTCGGGTTCAAGCACTCGCACAGCCGACCCGAAGCCGAGCACGAGGCGCGTCATCCAGTCCTCGGAGGCGTAGGTCATGACCGCCTCGCACGAGCCGTCCGGCAGCTCGCGCACGTCCCGCATCGGGTAGTACTCGAACATCCAAGAGGCGGCAGGCGCCACCCGCAGCGTCGCCGACGGCAGCGAGGGGTCGCCGTCGAACAGCGACGTGTCCGGCGGCGCGTGGAGCGCCGGCTCGGGGACGGCGGCGGGCTCCGGCAGCTCAGTGGCCTCGACGATCCGGTCGAAGCGGAACAACCGCACCGCCTCGGCCTCCCGCAACCAGGCCTCGAGGTAGCTTTGGCCGCCGATCAGCAGGACGCGGATGGGGTCGACGACGCGGCTGGTCAGCGTGTCGTGCGAGGCGGAGTAGTAGTCGATGGCCAGCGCGCGCTTGTGCTGCACCGCCGTGCGCACCGCGGCGGCGGCCCGACTTTCGACGGGCGCGGGCTCGTCGACCGCGGCCACCGAAGTCGGGGCGTTCTGCCCGACGGCGCCGGCCGCATCCTCGATCTTCGCAATCGCGCTGCGCGCCGCCCGGGGGTCGAGGACGCCCGGTATATCGGCCAGCGCCCGCAGCGCCACCAGCAGGCCCGTGGCCTCCGGCGACGTGAGCTTCAGTGGCCGGTCGATGCCCGCCGAGAACGTCACCTCGATGGTGTCGCCCGAGAACTCGAAGTCGATGAGGTCACCCGGATAGTAGCCGGGCAGCCCGCACATCCACAGCTGGTTGAGGTCCGCCTCCAGCTGCTTGGCCGAAACCCCGAGATCGGCGGCGGCCTTGGCACGGGTGACCCTCGGGTTGGCCTGAAAATACGGCACCATGTTGAGCAGCCGGACCAATCTTGTGGATACCGGGGTCATCGGCCGGGATCCTCGGCGTGCGACCGCAACCGGGCCAGGACGTCCTCGCGCAACGACTGCGGCTCGAGCGCGATGGCGTCGGGACCATATCCCGCGATATCACGGGCCAACTGATCGGCGGACACGATGTCGAGCTCGATCACCTCGCCGCCGCGGTCGGCGAGCCGGTGCGGGCCCGCGGAACGTCCGGCGCGGCGCAGGGCGGTCGCCCGCCCGTCGGCGACCCACACCCGGGCCCGCCCGCCCGTCGGCCACTCGGTGACCGTCTGCGCGACGATCTTGCGCAGGTCCACCCCGTCGGGCACGGTCACCGCGCCGGGCGGCCCGATCGGGGTGACCTCGGCACCGATCCGGGACAGGCGGAAGGTGCGGGTGGCGTCGCGGTCGCGATCGTGACCGACCAGATACCAGCGGCCCTTCTCGGTAATAACTCCCCATGGTTCGACGGTGCGCGTGGTGTACGGCTCGGCGCGCGACGGGCGGTGCTGGAACTGCACCGCCTGGCGAGAATCTATGGCCGCCAACAGGATCCCGAGAACTTCTTCGGAACCACGCAGACCCGGCAAGCCGGCCGGCGAGGCGATGGCCACCGGGGTTCCGGTATCCACCGGATCGACGTCGACGCCGGCGGCGCGCAACTTCAGCAATGCGCCCTGAGTGGCGGTGATCAGTTCCGGTGACTCCCACAGCTGCGTGGCGACGGCCACCGCGGCCGCCTCGTCCGCGGTCAGCCGCACCGGCGGCAGCGCGTAGGCGTCCCGGTTGATCCGATAGCCCTCAATGGGGTCCATGACCGACACCCTGCCGACCTCTAGGGGGATGCCGAGGTCGCGCAATTCGTTCTTGTCGCGCTCGAACATCCGCGAGAACGCCTCGGCGCTCGGGCTGTCCGCGTAGCCGGCGACGCTGGACCTGATCTTTTCGGCGGTGATATAGCCGCGGGTGGAGAGCAGAGCGATGACGAGGTTGACCAACCGCTCGACTTTCGAGATCGCCATTTGCACCAGGTTATTCGATGCCCTTCCCCCGGCGCTTCCACCGGCGCGCCGAATCGGCGGGAGCACCGCCGACGTGACTACATGCTGGCGATGAGCCGCTTGACGCGCTCGTCGACCGCCCGGAACGGGTCTTTGCACAGCACCGTGCGCTGCGCCTGGTCGTTGAGCTTGAGGTGGACCCAGTCCACGGTGAAGTCCCGTCCCGCGGCCTGAGCGGCGCTGATGAATTCCCCGCGCAACCGGGCACGGGTCGTTTGCGGCGGGTGGTCGACGGCCTCGGCGATGTCCTCGTCTGTGGTGACCCGTGCCGCCAACCCCTTGCGCTGCAGCAGATCGAAGACGCCACGCCCCCGCTTGATGTCGTGGTAGGCCAGGTCCAGTTGGGCGATCTTCGGGTCGGACAGTTCCATGTTGTAGCGGTCCTGGTAGCGCTGGAACAGCCTGCGTTTGATCACCCAGTCGATCTCGGTATCGACCTTCGCGAAGTCCTGGCTTTCCACGGCGTCGAGCTGACGGCCCCAGAGGTCGACGACCTGCTCGACCTGGGCGTTGGGCTCCCGAGTCTGCAGATGCTCGACGGCTCGGCTGTAGTACTCGCGCTGGATGTCCAGCGCGCTGGCCTGACGCCCGCCCGCCAGCCGCACGGGCCGGCGACCGGTGATGTCGTGGCTCACCTCGCGGATGGCGCGGATGGGGTTGTCCAGGGAGAAGTCGCGGAAGGGGACGCCGGCCTCGATCATCTCAAGCACCAGCGCCGCGGTGCCCACCTTGAGCATGGTGGTGGTCTCGCACATGTTGGAGTCGCCGACGATGACGTGCAGGCGGCGGTACTTCTCGGCGTCGGCGTGCGGCTCGTCGCGGGTGTTGATGATCGGCCGGCTGCGGGTGGTGGCGGAGGAGACGCCCTCCCAGATGTGCTCGGCGCGTTGGGAAAGGCAGAACGTCGCCGCCTTGGGGGTCTGCAGCACCTTGCCGGCCCCGCAGATCAGCTGGCGGGTGACCAGAAACGGCAGCAGCACGTCGGAGATCCGGGAGAACTCGCCGGCCCGCACAATCAGGTAGTTCTCGTGGCAGCCGTAGGAGTTACCGGCGGAATCGGTGTTGTTCTTGAACAAGTAGATGTCGCCGCCGATGCCCTCATCGGCAAGACGCTGCTCGGCGTCGATGAGCAGGTCTTCCAGCACCCATTCGCCGGCCCGGTCGTGGGTGACGAGCTGCACCAGGCTGTCGCACTCGGCGGTGGCGTACTCGGGGTGGCTGCCCACGTCGAGGTAGAGCCGGGCGCCGTTGCGCAGGAAAACGTTGGAGCTGCGGCCCCACGACACCACCCGCCGGAAGAGGTAGCGCGCCACCTCGTCGGGCGAAAGGCGGCGATGGCCGTGAAAAGTGCAGGTGACACCGAACTCGGTCTCGATGCCCATGATTCGCCGCTGCACGTAATCGAGGGTACTGGTTGTGTCACCGCAAAGGTGCAGAAGCCGCGCCCGCGGATCTCATCGGGCGGATCTACTCCTCCGATTTGCCGTCCGGTTCCGACCCTTCGCCGGTCGATTTCGAGCCCTTGGACTTCGAGCGCTTGCCGTTGATCTCCTGCAGCATGCTCTCCAAAGCGGGCCGGTTGATGCGCCGAAAGGCGCGTCGCGGCCGGTTGGCGTCGAGGATGGCAACCTCAAGGTTCGCCACGTCGACGGAGGGCTGGTTGCCGTTCGACGCTTCCGCGCTACCCGCCTTGAGCGCCGCCACCGCAATGCTTAAAGCGTCTCGCAGATCGGCGTTTTCGGCGTAGGAGTCCTTGAGCGCGGTGGTGATCGGCTCCGTGGTGCCGCCCATCACAACGAATTGCGGCTCGTCGGCGATCGAGCCGTCATAGGTAATCCGATACAGCTCAGGGGGTTTGGACTCGCCGTAGTGCGCGACCTCAGCGACGCACAACTCGACCTCGTAGGGCTTCGCCTGCTCGGTGAAGATGCTGCCCAGCGTCTGCGCGTACACATTTGCCAGTTGGCGGCCGGTGACGTCGCGTCGGTCGTAGGCGTAGCCGCGGGTGTCGGCGAATTGAATCCCGCCGCGGCGCAAATTGTCGAATTCGTTGAACTTCCCGGCGGCCGCGAAGCCCACGCGGTCGTAGAGCTCGCTGATCTTTTGCAATGACCGCGAGGGATTCTCGGCGACGAACAGCACGCCACCGGCGTAGGCCAGCACCACCACGCTGCGTCCCCGCGCGATTCCCTTGCGCGCGAGCTCGCTGCGCTCGCGCATCGCCTGCTCGGGCGAGATGAAATACGGGAAGCTCACTTACTTATCCCCCCGCTGCTCGGCGTCCGGGCCGAAAGTGTCTGCACGCGAGCGACTTTCGATGACGTCGCGGGCCAGTTCGGCGATCCGGGCCTCCGGCACGTCCGCCGCCCCCTCGGCGCCGATGATGACAGCCGTGGGATAGATCCCCCGAACCAGATCCGGTCCGCCGGTGGCGGAATCGTCGTCAGCTGCGTCGTAGAGCGCCTCCACGACCACACGCAAGGCCGAATCGGCATCGGTGACTTGCGAGTACAGCTTCTTCATCGACGATTTGGCGAAAATCGAGCCCGACCCCACCGACTGGTAGCCCTCTTCCTCGATGTTCCAACCGCCCGCCGCGTCGAACGAGACGATGCGGCCGGCGCTTTCGGGATCCGTCGCATGAATGTCATAGCCGGCCAGCAGCGGCAGAGCCACCAAGCCTTGCATCGCGGCCGCAAGGTTTCCGCGGACCATGATCGCGAGCCGGTTGACCTTGCCGGCAAAAGTAAGCGGAACGCCTTCGAGCTTTTCGTAGTGCTCGAGCTCCACGGCATAGAGGCGGGCGAACTCGACGGCGATGGCGGCCGTGCCCGCGATGCCGGTGGCCGTGTAGTCGTCGGTGATGTACACCTTCTTCACGTCACGCCCGGCGATCATGTTGCCCTGCGTCGAGCGCCGGTCGCCCGCGATGACAACGCCACCGGGGTACTTCAACGCGACGATCGTCGTACCATGCGGCAGCTGGGCACCCGTGCCGCCCCCAGCGCCGGCTTGTGCGGAACCGCCGAAGCTCGGCGGCAGCAGCTCGGGCGCCTGGCGGCGGAGGAAGTCGGCGAACGAGGACAGGTTTACAGCCGGATTGCCGGGGAGTGGGGAGTTAGTGGACAGGCGATCGGCGAACGGCCAGGTCACTGTCCGCCCTTTTGGACGTACGCGCGGACAAAGTCCTCGGCGTTTTCCTCAAGGACGTCGTCAATCTCGTCGAGCAGATCGTCGGTGTCTTCGGCCAGCTTCTCGCGACGCTCTTGGCCCGCGGCGGTGGAGTCGGCGAAGTCGTCATCGTCGCCGCCGCCACCGCCGCGTTTGGTCTGCTCCTGAGCCATCGCCGCCTCCTGCATTTTCAGGGCCCGTCACGCGCCCGTTGGTCATATCTACAGTACCGGTCGACACCGACGTTTCCTGGTGTAACTCAGCTCACCTCCTCGGCTTCTCCTCAGGCCGCGCCGGCCTGCATCCTCGCCGGGCAGCTCAGCTCGTCAGTTGCTCCACCAGCTCCACCGCGCTGTCCACGGAGTCCAACAGCGCTCCCACGTGCGCCTTGCTTCCCCGCAGGGGCTCGAGCGTCGGGATGCGTACCAGCGAGTCGCCACCGAGGTCGAAAATCACGGAGTCCCAGCTGGCCGCGGCGATGTCCGCGCCGAACCGGCGCAGGCATTCGCCGCGGAAGTAGGCCCGGGTGTCGGTCGGCGGGTTGTCGACGGCGTTGAGCACCTGGTGCTCGGTGACCAGGCGCTTCATCGAGCCGCGCGCGACCAGCCTGTTGTACAGGCCCTTGTCGAGCCGGACGTCGGAGTACTGCAGGTCGACCAGGTGCAGCCGCGGCGCCGACCAGCTCAGGTTCTCCCGCTGGCGGAAACCCTCGAGAAGCCGCAACTTGGCCGGCCAGTCCAGCAGCTCGGCGCAGTCCATCGGGTCGCGCTCGAGCTGATCGAGCACGCGCGCCCAGGTTTCGACAATGTCCGCCGCGCGCGGGTCGGGGTCGCGCCCGTCCACCAGCTTCGCCACCCGATCCAGATAAATTCGTTGCAGCGCAAGACCGGTCAGCTCCCGACCGTCGGCCAGGGCCACCGCGGTCCGCAGCGAGGGATCGCGGCTGATCGCGTGGACCGCGTGCACCGGCCGGGCCAATGTCAGGTCGCACAGGTCAATCCCGTGCGCCGGCCCCTCTTCGATCAAATCGAGCACCAGCGCCGTGGTGCCCAGCTTCAGGTAGGTCGACGTCTCGGCGAGGTTGGCATCCCCGATGATCACGTGCAGCCGGCGGTACCGGTCGGCGTCGGCGTGCGGTTCGTCGCGGGTATTGATTATCCCCCGCTTCAGCGTGGTCTCCAGCCCGACCTCGACCTCGATGTAGTCGGAACGCTGCGACAACTGGAAGCCAGGCTCGTCGCCGGCGGGCCCGATGCCGACCCGGCCCGAGCCGGTGACCACCTGCCGGGACACCAAGAAGGGGGTGAGCCCGGCGATGATGGCCGAAAACGGGGTCTGCCGCGACATCAGATAGTTCTCGTGGGAGCCGTAGGAGGCGCCCTTGCCGTCCACGTTGTTCTTGTAGAGCTGCAGTTTGGCGGCCCCGGGCACGCTGGCGACGTGGCGCGCGGCGGCCTCCATCACCCGCTCGCCGGCCTTGTCCCAGATCACCGCGTCCAGCGGATCGGTGCACTCGGGCGCAGAGTATTCCGGGTGCGCGTGGTCGACGTAGAGGCGCGCGCCGTTGGTCAAGATCATGTTGGCCGCGCCGACCTCGTCGGCGTCGACCACCGGCGGCGGTCCGGCCGAGCGGCTCAGGTCGAACCCGCGGGCATCCCGCAGCGGCGATTCGACCTCGTAATCCCAGCGGGTGCGCTTGGCGCGCTGAATGCCGGCGGCGGCCGCGTAGGCCAACACCGCCTGCGTCGAGGTGAGGATCGGGTTGGCGGTCGGGTCCGACGGCGAGGAAATGCCGTACTCGACCTCCGTCCCGATAATCCGTTGCATGTCTTAAGACTATGCGCGACGACGATGCGGCCCGCGTAGCGGGGCGAGGAGGACGCGCCATCAGGCCCGCGCGACGACGATGCGGCCCGCGTGCCGGGGCGAGGAGGAGCCGCGCCATCAGGCCCGCGCGACGACGATGCGGCCCGCGTAGCGGGGCGAGAGCCCAGACATGGCGAACATGGGGGCCGATCCCACTAGGGTGAGCCCGCATGAACCTTTCGGTGGGCCGCACACCTGATCGGCGGGCTGGGGGATCGTCCCGCGGGCGGCCAAGGGCGGGCACTGCGGCCGAAAGCTGGTTCTTGGAGCGCGGTTTGCCGGCGGTGCTGACGAGGCGGTCCCGATGGCGACGGCTCTGGCCGCGATCGAGTCCCATGCTCGCGGCGTACGCGACACTGCAGGCTTGCACGCTGGCGCTGTACCTCATCACCGGCGGCCACGACGTCGAGATCGCCGGCGAGCCGACGACCACCGAGGTGATCGTGTTGACGATCGTCGGGCTGGCCCTGCCGCTGATGGCGCTCGTCGGCTGGCTGGTGTCGCGGTCACGCAGCGGCCGGACACGTGCGGCCCTGGCGACCCTCGCGGTGATCGTCGTGGCGTGCGTGGCCCTCACCGTGGATGGGCCGATGCAACTGGCCCAAGAAGTCGTCGTCCTCGTTGTGGTGTTGATCTTGACCGGTTGTGGAGTCGGATCCGTGGTCGGGTGGGCGGTGCGCATGATGCTGTCGCACCTCGCGACGGTGGGTGCTCTCGCCGTCCGAGCGCTGCCAGTGGTCTTGCTGACCGCGTTAGTCTTCTTCAACACTTATGTCTGGCTCATGGCCGCGACGATAAGCGGGAACCGCCTCGGGCTGGCGATGGCATTCCTCGTCTCCATCGCCGCCGCCTTCGTCGTCTCGGCCACGCGTGATCGCGTCAGGCCGATGCTGCAATCGGCGGCCACGGCGGGACCCAGTGGCCCCGAAAGCACTGAAACGCTGGCCGACACGCCGTTTGCCACCATGCCGGATGCCACCGATTGCCCGCCGCTTAAACGGGCCGAACGGCTCAACGTGACATTTGTGCTGGCCGCCTCGCAACTGGCGCAGATTCTCGTGGTGGCGGTAGTAACCGCGGCGATCTACTTGACCCTGGGGCTGATCGTGCTCAGCCCGTCGCTGCTCAATGAGTGGACTCACACATACAAGAGCACCGCAACCGTGCTGGGATTTACGCTGCCGGTGCCCGATTCGCTGATCCATATGACCCTCTTCCTCGGTGCGTTGACGTTCATGTACATCAGCGCCCGCGCGGCCGGCGACGCCGAATATCGCTCGAGGTTCCTCGACCCACTGATCGATGACCTGCACACCACCTTGATCGCGCGCAATCGCTACCGCGCCGCCGTGAGATCCGCACGAGCGCCAGCGTGTGAAGTTGACGCCGCCCCCAGCAGTGATTAATTTCACCCTGATGCCGCGGCCGCCGAAGGAAAGCGTGTGAACCAGTGACCGATGTGGCCGGGAAGCGATACGGCGAAGTGCTTCTCGTGATTTCCGGAGAGGCCGGCCCGCAGGCCACGGTGTACAACAGCTTCCCGCTCAACGACTGCCCCGCCGAGCTGTGGTCCAAGCTCGATCCCCAGGCCATCGCCGCAGAAAACGGCGCGGCCGCAGCGTTGCTTAACGGCCCGCGCTACTGGCTGATGAATTCCATAGAAAAGCAGCAGCAAGGGCCGCGAATAACCAAGAATTTCGGCGGCATCGAGATGATCCAGCAGGCCACCGTCCTGCTGTCGTCGATGAATCCGGCGCCCTACACGATGAACAAGGTCAGCCGCCACACGGTCTTCGTGTTCAATGCCGGCGAAGAGATCTACGAGCTCCAAGATCCCCACGGGCACCGCTGGGTGATGCAAACCTGGAGCCAGGTGGTCGACCCCAGCCTGTCGCGCGCCGATCTGCCGAAGCTGGGCGACCGGCTCAAGTTGCCGGACGGGTGGTCCTACCAGCCGCGCGTGCTCACTGAAGAGTTGCGCATCGACACGACCTCCCGCGCAGCCCAGGTCACGCAGGACGACTTGTCAAACAGCTATTCACTGGTGACCGCCTAGGGCTGGCGATTCGCCGTCCAGACTGAAACTATGCAGACCCTCCGCGGCGTGTCGTGTGCGTCGTTTCAGTGTCGCGTGTACGGAGTTCCGACAACTGCTTACAGGTACTGGCCCAGGTTCGACTCGGTGTCGATGGCCCGCGAAGCGCTCGACGACTTACCGGTGACCAGCGTGCGGATGTAGACGATCCGCTCGCCCTTCTTGCCCGAGATGCGCGCCCAGTCATCGGGGTTGGTGGTGTTGGGCAGGTCCTCGTTCTCGGCGAACTCGTCGACGATCGAGTCCAGCAGATGCTGGATGCGCAGACCCGGTTGGCCGGTCTCGAGCACGGACTTGATCGCGTTCTTCTTCGCGCGGTCGACGACGTTCTGGATCATCGCCCCGGAGTTGAAGTCCTTGAAGTACATGACTTCCTTGTCACCGTTGGCGTAGGTGACCTCCAGGAACCGGTTGTCGTCGATCTCGGCGTACATCCGCTCGACGACCTTCTCGATCATCGCCTTGATGCAGGCGGTGCGGTCGCCGCCGAACTCGGCCAGGTCCTCGGCATGCAGCGGCAGCTCCTCGGTCAGGTACTTGGAGAAGATGTCCTGCGCCGCCTCGGCGTCCGGGCGCTCGATCTTGATCTTCACGTCGAGACGCCCGGGCCGCAGGATCGCGGGGTCGATCATGTCCTCACGG
>NZ_JAFBAT010000296.1 GCF_019247615.1 Mycobacterium sp.
AGGTCTCTTGGACTCGGATGGCGGTCCCGTCACCCAGCAGGGGCGTACGTGCCGAATCCAATTCGTAACGGTTTCCGCTCGGCTCCGCGATGACGTAATTTTCCTGGTCCAGTCGCTGGGCGGCGTCGTCTACTCGCGCACCAGGGCGGCTGACGGGCGTAAGCCAGGGGCTGCCCGCGGCCGCGACGTAGATCACCGATCCGATGCGCATGTCCTGGATATCCGCTTGCCCGAGGGAACTGTGCCCTTCCGCCTGGCCCGGAAGGCCGCGAGATACGACGCAACTGGCGGGGGTCGGCCGATGCGTTTCGTCCACCGGATCGAGCCGGCGGGCACCGAGGAGGCAGTGTGCATAGAGGTTGCCGCGGCCGACTCCCTGTATGTGACTGAAGATTTCTTACTGACACACAACACGCTTAATGACGCTTTCATCGTGCTCGACGAGGCGCAGAACACCACCGCCGAGCAAATGAAGATGTTCCTGACGCGACTGGGTTTCGGATCGAAGATCGTCGTCACCGGGGACATGACCCAGATCGATCTTCCCGGCGGCGCCCGGTCGGGCCTGCGGTCTGCGGTCGACATCCTCGACAGCGTCGAGGACATCTACGTCGCGGAGCTGACCAGTGTCGACGTGGTGCGACACAGGCTGGTGTCGGAGATCGTCGACGCGTACGCCAGGTACGAGGAACCCGGGTCGGGGATGAACCGGGCTGCTCGGCGGGCCTCGGGCGGCCGCAGCCGCCGATGAGCATCGAAGTCTCCAACGAGTCGGGCATCGACGTGTCCGAAGCGGAATTGGTAAGCGTCGCCCGGTTTGTGATCGCCCGAATGGACGTCAACCCCAGCGCGGAGCTGTCGATGGTGTTGTTGGACACCGCCGCGATGGCCGACCTGCACATGCGCTGGATGGACCTGCCCGGGCCCACCGACGTGATGAGCTTTCCGATGGACGAGCTCGAACCTGGCGGCCGGCCCGACGCCCCCGAGCCGGGACCGTCGATGCTGGGCGACATCGTGCTGTGCCCGGAATTCGCCGCCGAGCAGGCGGCCGCGGCGGGTCACAGCCTGGGACATGAGTTGGCGTTGTTGACGATTCACGGTGTGCTTCATCTGCTCGGGTACGACCACGGCGAGCCGGACGAGGAAAAAGAGATGTTCGCCCTGCAGGAACGGTTGCTCGAAGAGTGGGTCGCCGAGCAGGTCGAGGCCTACGAGCAAGACCGCCAGGAGGAACGCGACCGCCGGTTGCTGGACAAGTCAAGGTATTTCGACAATTGACCGGTGTTGCTCAGCTGGTCGGCGCGATTGCTTTGATCGCTCTGGGCGGCCTTTTCGCGGCGATTGACGCCGCTATCAGCACGGTGTCGCTCGCCCGGGCGCAGGAGCTGGTCCGGGACGAAAGGCCCGGCGCGGTGTCGCTTTCCAAGGTGATGACGGACCGGCCGCGCTACACCAACCTCATGGTGCTGCTGCGTATCGTCTGTGAGATCACCGCGACGGTATTGCTGGTGGTCTTCCTTTACGACAACTTCGGGATGAAATGGGCATTGTTCGGGGCGGCGACCATCATGGTGGTGACTAGCTTCGTAGTGATCGGGGTGGGTCCACGTACCTTAGGTCGCCAGCACGCGTATTCGATTGCGCTGACGGCTGCCCTTCCGCTGCGGGCGATTTCGTGGTTGTTGATGCCCATCAGCCGATTGCTCGTGGTCCTCGGCAACGCGCTGACACCCGGCCGGGGCCTGCGGAACGGGCCGTTCGCATCCGAGATCGAACTGCGCGAGGTCGTCGATCTGGCCCAGCAGCGGGGAGTGGTCGCCGCCGACGAGCGCCGGATGATCCAGTCGGTCTTCGAACTCGGTGACACCCCGGCCCGCGAGGTGATGGTGCCGCGCACCGAGATGATCTGGATCGAAAGCGACAAGTTCGCCAGTCAGGCGATAAACCTGGCCGTGCGCAGCGGGCATTCGCGCATCCCGGTGATCGGCGAGAACGTCGACGACATCGTCGGGGTGGTGTACCTGAAAGACCTTGTGCAGCAGACGCTCCTGTCGCCCAGCGGTGGCCGGGACATCAAGGTGTCGCAAGTGATGCGCCCGGCGGTGTTCGTGCCCGACTCCAAGCCGCTCGACGCGCTGCTGCGTGAGATGCAGCGCGACCGCAACCACATGGCGCTACTGGTCGACGAGTACGGTGCGATCGCCGGCTTGGTCAGCATCGAGGACGTTTTGGAAGAAATAGTCGGCGAGATCGCCGACGAGTACGACGAGTCGGAGACAGCGCCCGTAGAAGACCTGGGCGACAAGCGGTTTCGCGTCTCCGCACGCCTGCCAATCGAAGACGTCGGTGAACTCTACGGTGTGGAATTCGACGATGACCTCGACGTCGACACGGTGGGCGGCCTGGTCGCCCTGGAGTTGGGGCGAGTTCCGTTGCCCGGCGCGGAGGTGGTGTCGCACGGATTGCGGCTGCGCGCCGAGGGTGGCCCCGATCATCGAGGGCGAGTGCGGATCAACACCGTTCTGCTGATGCCCGAAGAAACCGAGGCTTCCGAGGCGTCCAGTGGTGAGGAGGCCAGGCAGCATGGTTGAGCGGTCGGACGACGAGGACGCGGCCCTTGCTGTGACGCCCAACGTGCGCTCAGTGCGAGAACATCGCGTCAAAGTCGCGCTGCGTGCACGCTCGGTGTCAGGCGGCCATGGCTGAGTTCCGTTCGGGCTTCGTATGTTTGGTTGGGCGGCCGAACACCGGTAAGTCGACACTGACCAACGCGCTCGTCGGCACCAAGGTGGCGATCACCTCGACCCGGCCGCAGACCACCCGCCACACCATCCGCGGGATCGTGCATCGGGAGAACTTCCAGATCATCCTGGTCGACACCCCGGGGCTGCATCGGCCCCGCACTCTGTTGGGCAAGCGGCTCAACGACTTGGTCCGCGACACCTACGCCGAGGTCGACGTCATCGGGCTGTGTATCCCGGCCGATGAGGCGATCGGCCCCGGCGACCGGTGGATCGTCGAGCAGGTGCGTGCCATCGCGCCCAAGTCCACGCTCCAAAACCTCGTCGTGGTCGTCACCAAGATCGACAAGGTCTCCAAGGAGCGACTGGCGGCGCAACTGGTCGCCGCCAGCGAGCTGGCCGGCGATTCGGCGGAAATCGTTCCCGTGTCGGCGGCCACGGGCGAGCAGGTCGACGTGCTGGTCGATGTGCTTGCGGCGGCGTTGCCGGTCGGCCCGGCGTACTACCCGGAAGGTGAGCTGACCGACGAGCCGGAGGAGGTCCTGATGGGTGAGCTTATCCGCGAGGCCGCCCTGGAGGGCGTCCGCGACGAGCTGCCCCACTCGCTGGCGGTGGTGATCGACGAGGTCAGCCCCCGCGAAGGGAGAGACGACCTGATCGACGTGCACGCGATCCTCTACGTCGAGCGGGACAGCCAGAAGGGGATCGTGATCGGGAAGGGCGGCGCCCGGCTGCGGGAAGTGGGCACGGCAGCGCGCGCCCAGATCGAGAAGCTGCTGGGCACCAAGGTCTATCTCGACCTGCGCGTCAAGGTCGCCAAGAACTGGCAGAGCGACCCCAAACAGCTTGGGCGGCTGGGCTTTTAGAATTCTTGAACCGGTTTTCCCTGGGGCCGCTTGGTTTTCCACCACGGAATGTTTGATGGCAACAGCGACGGGTAGCCGTCGGCTCATGACCAAAGCACAAGTGGGCACTGATCACCGGCGCGTCGAGCGGCATCGGGTTCCGAGCTTGCAAAGCAGTTCGCCGAGCACGGCTACGACCTGGTAGTAGCCGCAGAAGACGACGCGATCAATGACGTTCCCCGCAGACTTTCCGCATCCGGCGCAGTCGTGCAGCCCGTCCAGGTGGACCTGCGGACGGCGGAAGGGGTCGAGCACTTGTACCAGAGCACGATCGAGGGCGACCGCGTGCTGGCCGCCGCGGCGCTCAATGCCGGTGTGGGGCGCGGGGAGATGTTCCTCAAGAGCGAGCTTGCCGACGACCTCAGCATCGTCGATCTCAACGTGCGCTCGACCGTACATCTGGCGAAGCTCGTGGTGCGCGACATGGCGAACCGACACGAGGGCAAGGTGTTGTTCACGTCGTCGATCGCGTCAGAGATGCCGGGCTCCTACCAGCCGGTGTACAACGCGTCGAAGTCATTCGTCCAATCGTTCGCCGAAGCGCTCCGCGACGAATTGCGCAACACCGCAATCACTGTCACTGCGCTGATGCCCGGGCCGACGGATACCAATTTCTTCAGCCGCGCGAAGATGACCCAATCCGTCATGGGAAAGATGCCTAAAGACAACCCAGCCCAGGTAGCGCGGCAGGGCTTTCACGCATTGATGCGCGGTGATCAGAAGGTATTGGCCGGTTCCTTATCGTCCCGAATGATGGGTGGGGCGAGCCGCATCCTGCCGGACACTCTCAAGGCCGTCGGCAACCGCGTGCTGTCGCGACCGCTCAAGGACCGAAGGCCACTACCTCGATAACACCGAGGAGTCG
This sequence comes from Mycobacterium sp., assembly GCF_019247615.1. Taxonomy (GTDB): domain Bacteria; phylum Actinomycetota; class Actinomycetes; order Mycobacteriales; family Mycobacteriaceae; genus Mycobacterium. The sequence goes on from NZ_JAFBAT010000296.1 coordinate 4,515, forward strand.
TCGGTGACCGATGGGTGGTCTCGTCGATTTTTACGGGTCAGGCGAGCACCCGAACGGTCTCCAGCGACGGATCCGCCGCGTCGGGCAGGTTCATGCCGGCAGCCAAACCGGACCGCAGGTAATCCAGCACCGTGTCGTTGAGGCG
>NZ_JAFBAT010000054.1 GCF_019247615.1 Mycobacterium sp.
GGGGTCGTTGCCCGTCACCCGTTCGGGCGCCGTGTGACGGACGGCTTCCGGGTCCGGCGCGGTGCAATCCTCCATCGAGTTGGCCTCGCCGCGGGCAAGTGCAACCGTGGCGATGACGACCAGGCCCACCGCCGATGCCAGCAGTACCGCCGCCGGTCCTTGGGCGCTGAGCGTCTCGCCGAGCACCGTCACTCCCAGCACACCCGCGATCACGGGCTTGGCGACCGTCATGGTCGGCAGTGACGCGGTCAGCGCGCCGGCGCGGAAGGCGGACTGCTGGAAGACCATCCCGCACAGCGCCACCAGCAACCAGGGGTAGGACTCGGGGGCGCGCAGCACGTTGCCGGCCCCGCTTTCGGCGACTTCGACGACACCCTTGGTCAGCACCGCGAAGAGCGCCAGCGAGGAGCCCGCGACCAACGCCAGCAGGATGGCCGCGACCGGACGCCCGGACCAGATGTGCGCCGCCAGGACGCACAGCACCAACGCGGGGCCCATCACCAGGGCGACGACGATCCATGTCGACAGCGGCGCCCGCTCATGACCGGACCTCGGGTCGCCGACGATGATGACGACCGCCAGCGCGCCGGCCAGTACCGCCGCCCAGGCCCACTCCCAGCGGGTCACGCGGCAATTGGCCAGCCTCGCGTGGATCGGCAGGGCGAACAGCAGCGCGGTTACCTGCAGCGATGTCACCAGCACCACGGATCCCCAGGCCAAGGCCGCGGCCTGCAGGCTGTAATTGACGATCGCCGCAAAGCCGCCCAGCCACCATCGCTTATCGCGTAGCGACATGCGGAACAGCTCGAGGTGGCCAACGTCTTTGTCGGTGATCTCCTGCGCCGAGCGCTGGCGGATCACATCGCCGACCGCTGAGGCCAGCGCCGCGCACAAGGCGATCAGCGCCGCGACATCCACCTTCGACATGGGAACCCCCTCACCAGCGTTCCGACCAGCGTTCCCAACTGTAGGACGGCTCCCGGGTCTGGACGGGAAGCCGCCGCGGCCTGTCAACATTAACCCCGCGAGCCTATGCCGCAGCTGTGTGCACGCTTTAAAAAGGCCCGCAGTCTCATCCCGAACTGTCATCCACCTGGCCACGCGCCGGTCGCCAAGCTGCTTGAATACTGTGGGAACCGGTGAGGAGGCCACGCCGGTAAGGCCGCTTCCAACCGTACTGGTGCCGCTGCGCGCGGCAGGTGCGCGGGAAACTCCCGCGCGAAGGGTAGGTGACCATCGGCATGACGGCTGACGATCCCCACAGCAGCGATTCGCCCAGCCCGGTTCCGCGGCCGGCGCCCCGTCCGGGTCCACGTCCCGGGCCCAGGCCGCAGAGCCCGGGGCCGCGGCCCACCCCCGCCCCCGCGACTTCGCACCCGCCCAGTGATCCGCACCGGCACGGACGCGTCGACGACGACGGCACGGTCTGGCTGATCAGCTCGGCCGGCGAGCGCATCATCGGCTCCTGGCAGGCGGGCGACCGCGAAGCCGCGTTTGCCCACTTCGGCCGCCGATTCGACGATCTCAGCACCGAGATCACGCTCATGGAGGAGCGGCTGGCGTCGGGAACCGGAGACGCCCGCAAGATCAGGTCCCAGGCGTCCGCGCTGGCCGAAGCATTGCCCACGGCATCGGTGCTCGGTGACGTCGACGCGCTCGCGGCCCGGGTGGCCGGCCTGGTCGAACGTGCCGACGCCGCCGTCGCCGCGGATCGCACGCGGCGCGATGAGCAGCGTGCCGCCCAAACCGCGCGTAAAGAGGCCCTGGCCGCCGAGGCCGAGGACTTGGCCGCCAATTCGACCCAATGGAAAGCCGCCGGCGACCGGCTGCGCGCGATCCTCGACGAGTGGAAGACGATCACCGGACTGGACCGGAAAGCCGACGACGCGTTGTGGAAGCGCTATTCGGCCGCGCGGGAAACGTTCAACCGGCGGCGGGGATCGCATTTCGCCGAGCTGGACCGCGAACGATCGGGGGTTCGGCTGGCAAAGGAACGGCTCTGTGAGCGGGCCGAAGAACTGTCCGACTCGACGGACTGGACGGCAACCAGCGCGGAGTTCCGGAAATTGCTCGCCGAATGGAAGGCCGCGGGACGAGCAAGCCGCGATGTCGACGACGCCCTGTGGCGCCGCTTCAAGGCCGCGCAGGACTCGTTCTTCGCAGCCCGCAACGCGGCGGCCGCGGAAAAGGACACGGAGTTGCGCGCAAATGCCACCGCCAAGGAGGCGCTGCTGGAACAGGCGGAGAAGCTGGATACCAGCAACCTTGACGCCGCCCGGGCCGCGCTGCGCTCGATCGCGGAGAAATGGGACGCGATCGGCAGAGTGCCGCGGGAAAGGGCCGCCGAGTTGGAGCGCCGGCTGCGTGCGGTGGAGAAGAAGGTGCGCGACGCCGGCGACGCGGACTGGTCGGATCCGCAGGCGCAGGCGCGGGCCGAGCAATTCCGGACGCGGGCCGAGCAGTACGAGCAGCAGGCTCAGAAGGCGGCCGCGGCGGGTCGGACCAAAGATGCCGCGAAGGCGAAAGCCAACGCCGAGCAGTGGCATCAGTGGGCCGAAGCGGCGGCTGAGGCGTTGACCCGCAGGCCCTAGTCTTCAGACGCCGGCGGTGGGCGGTCGGCGGGGTTGTCCAGGCTGTCCAGCAGTGTCATCGATTGCTGGTGAGCGGCGAGGCGGCGCCGCTGCTCTTCGGCAGCGAGTTGGACGACCGTGCGCGACCAGACCACGCGCGCCCAGTGAAACGTCAACAGGATGACGGTGATCCACGCGACGATCAATCCCACACCCGGCCCGGGGTGCCCGGGTGCCACGGTCTGGCGCGACCAGACGGCCAACAGTCCGGCCGCCGCCGCGAGCGCCGAGCCCGCCAACGCGACCCAGGCCAGCGCCCAGCGCCGAGTCAACAGCGCCAGCAATGAGAAGCCCACCCCGAAGACCAGCGCCAACCAGGCGAACACGCGCGAAGGCAGGGCCAAGGCGGCCGCGCCTGCGCCGTGACCGCCCAACAGCGCATCCCAGCCCCGCACGCCGCCGGTGTGCGGCAGGATGAACGAACCCAGCAGCACGAACACCAGTATCGCGACGACGAGAGCCCTTGGGCCAGGGTCGATCTCGTGAGCCATCCGACGTTCCGCGGCGTCGATCTCAGTCCGTAACGCGTCGAGGTCGCTGTCGTTTTTCTTCATCGCGCACATCCCAGCGGGGTTGTCGGTTCAGTGGGCCCGGCGGACACGCCGACGGTCGGCATGCCAAGACCGACGCTGCCCGGGCGCAACCCGGCGGAGTGCGCATCGCCCGCCCGGGTGCGACGGTGGTTCACGATGCCGCCGTCGGCGATCAGGTGGTGCGGCGCGGCCCCGGTGACCACCGTGGTGACGATGTCACCGGGCCGCACCACGTCGTTCGCGGCTTCGTTCAGGGCGAAATGCACCAGCCGGCCGTCGCGCGCCCGCCCGGTCATGCGCGACGTGCGGGCATCCTTACGTCCTTCGCCGGCGGCGACCAGCAATTCGACGGTCCGGCCGACCAGGGCGCGATTGCCGTCCAACGAGATCTGCTCCTGCAGTTCGACCAGGCGCTCGTAGCGCTCCTGCACAACGGCTTTCGGCAGCTGACCGCTGAGTTCGGCAGCGGGAGTGCCGGGCCGCTTGGAGTACTGGAAGGTGAAGGCCGCCGCGAACCGGGCCTCGCGCACCACGTCGAGCGTCGCGGCGAAGTCGTCCTCGGTCTCACCGGGAAACCCGACGATCAGGTCGGTGGTGATGGCGGCGTGCGGCATGGCCGCACGAACTCGTTCGATGATGCCCAGATAGCGCTCGGCGCGATAGGACCGCCGCATCGCGCGCAGTATTCGATCGGATCCCGACTGCAGCGGCATGTGCAGCGCGGGGCAGACATTGGGCGTCTGAGCCATCGCCTCGATGACGTCATCGGTGAACTCGGCGGGGTGCGGCGAGGTGAACCGCAGCCGCTCCAGGCCCTCGATGGCCCCGCAGCCCCGCAGCAATTCGGCGAAGGCGCCTCGGTTGCGGGCCAGCGCCGGGTCGGCGAAGGAAACCCCGTAGGCGTTGACGTTCTGACCCAGCAGGGTGACTTCGAGGACGCCGTCGTCGACCAGCGACCGCACCTCGGCCAGGATGTCGGCCGGGCTGCGGTCGACCTCCTTGCCCCGCAGCGACGGGACAATGCAAAAGGTGCAGCTGTTGTTGCAGCCGACCGAGATGGAAACCCAAGCCGCATAAGCAGATTCGCGCGCGCTCGGCAATGAAGACGGGAAGTGCTGCAGCGCCTCGGCGATCTCCACCTGGGCGACTCGGTTGTGCCGGGCCCTGTCGAGCAGGGCGGGCAGCGACCCGATGTTGTGGGTGCCGAAGACCACATCGACCCAGGGCGCCTTGCGTAGGACGGCGTCCCGGTCCTTTTGGGCCAAACAGCCGCCGACGGCGATCTGCAGGTCCGGATTACCGCGTTTGCGCGGCGCCAGGTGGCTGAGATTGCCGTACAGCTTGTTGTCGGCGTTCTCCCGCACGGCGCACGTGTTGAAGACCACCACGTCGGCGTCGGCCCCTTCGGCGGCCCGCCGGTAACCGGCCGCTTCCAGCAGGCCGGCCAGCCGCTCGGAATCGTGGACGTTCATCTGGCAGCCGTAGGTGCGGACCTGATAGGTGCGCACCCGCCCCGACAGCGGTCCAGCGTCAGCCGCCACCGCCTCGTGCGCAACCATCGAAGTCACGGGGCCATGGTACGGCGAGCCGCCGACCCGCGAGAAACCGCACGTCACCGGCCCTCAGACGCGTCGGCGTTCCCGTTCGCCGGCCAGCTCGGCAAGGACAACCTCGGATGCCAGCGTCTGGCTGTAGCCGCGGCGCGCGAGCATCGCCACCAGCCGGCGAGTCACTCGCCAGTCGTCCTCGCCCCCCAGGGTCTCCCTGCGCAACTTGGCCCGCACCAACTGCTCGGCGCGGTCTCGCTCGGCGCCGGCGCCGAGGCCCTCCAGCACCGAGGTGATCACATCGTCGTCGACACCCTTGGTCTGCAGTTCAGCAGCCAACGCGCGCTTGCCTTTCCCCGC
>NZ_JAFBAT010000294.1 GCF_019247615.1 Mycobacterium sp.
GCGGATTGGCTTCGCGCGCAGCGGTATAGCGGCTCCGCGACCCTGCGCGCGCCGCCGAGCCAACAAGCGGCCACGCCGATAGCCCCGTGCCAGAAGCCGGGCCGATGGAGGTAGGAGTCGGCGTCTCCCACCGCCACCGCGGGGGCGTTGTGGAACTGCACCGCCCGGGTGTCGCTGCCGGCCATCCCGACGTTCCACCACGTCGTGGGCAGAGCTTTCACGGCGGGTTCGGTGACGGTTACCGCGAACAGGCCCCGTCTGCCGTCGCCCAGGCGGGCCGTCACCAGCGCATGGGTGCAGAACCCGGCCCCCGAGCACCACACCTTGGTGCCATTGAGAGCGCTAGCCCCGCCGTCCAAGTCGGTGGCGGTCACTGTTGCGTCGGCAGACTCGGCGGTCCATACGCCCCACAACTGGCCGGAGTCGGGGGGCTTGCCGCCCAGTTCGTCGAGTATCGCGACCGCGTCGACGTGCGCCTCGGCGATTCGGGCCGCCGCAATGTCGTCCTCGGCCAACCGCGCCAGACGTTGCCAGCGTTCGGCGGTACGTCCCGAAGCGGGCAAAGGCAATTCGAGTCGTCCTGATTCCAGCCAGTGCTTCACCAACCCCGCCGTCACGTGCGATCACCCGCCAACGACCCCCCAAGCGGCCTTGGGCAGTGAGCAGATCCGCATGTGCCCCCCGCGGAAACCACGACAACCCCGCGGCGCGTCGGCAACGACGGCGCTGACATAACACAAGGTTTGCCAATGTTGCGGACACTTAAACGGGTGACGAACGACGCCGCGCAAGATGCGCCAGGTTGCCCCCGCTTGGCGCGGGGTATGACTTATGCACCATGGAACCCGTCGACTGCGCGCGGCTGCGAGAGGCGTTGCGCACCGCCGCCTCTGCGCTCAAGGAGAACGGACCGCCCTTCGCACTCGCCGGCGGCTATGCACTGTGGGCGTATGGTGCGCCCGAACCGAGCCACGATGTGGATCTCGTGGTCACCGAGGCCGACGTGGCGAGTGCCGAGGTCACCCTCGCCGACGCCGGATTCGCGATCGAACACCCGCCGGAGGACTGGCTGTTCAAGGCCTGCGCCGGCGACACCGTCGTGGACGTGCTGCACCACATCAACGGCATCCGGGTAGACCAGACGATGCTGGAGTGCGCCGAACAGCGCGATGTGTTGGCGATCGCGATGCCCGTGCTCCCGCCCACCGCGGTGATGATCCAACGATTGCGCTCCCTCAATGAGCACCACTGCGACTTCGCGACGCTGCTTCCAGCCGTTCGCGCGGTCCGCGAACGGCTGGACTGGGAGACCATCAAGGCCCAGACCGCGGACAACGACTACGCGGTCTCGTTCCTGGTGCTTGCCGACCGCCTGGGCCTCACCGGCTGACCGCGCCGCTCAGTGGTTGCGCAGCTTGGAGACCAATTTGTCCTTCGTCAGACCCGAATACCCGGAGATGCCAAGCTCTTTGGCGCGCTTCTTCAATTGAGCGACCGTCCAGTCCTGGTATGACCCGGACTTGCCGCCCTTACGTGCGACCGACGACTTGCCCTGGCCGGCGGCCGCATTGGAGATTCTCGCGGCCTTCTCTTTTGAATCGCCCTTCTTGCGCAAATCCTGGTACAGCTTCTCGTTCTTTATCGACGACCGTGGCATGATTCATCCTCCTGTGCATGCTGAGAGGTCGTTGGCTGGATGCCCCGCGCGGCTGCTGTCAAAACAAGGTGCAACCCCGCAAGCGCTATGCCGGAACGGGGTCGGTTTGGCGTTGCCAGCAGCGGTGTTGGGCCAGCGCGGAGGCGAATTCCTCGACGAATTCGGCCGGCAGCTCGTCGGCGGCCGCCGTGGTCGTCACCACCGACTGGTCGGTGACGACTGCGGTGTCGTCGGCGAGGCGGCTCTCGATGTGTGCGGCGCGCAGCAGGTCGATGCCGGCGCCGTAGGCGCCGATCGGCTTGAGGTGCTTGTACGCCTCGATCACGAAGTGCACCGCGTAGCCGTCCCGGGAAAGCGTCGACACCGAATCCGGCCCGCACGCCACCACGACCGCGTCGTACAGCACGGACGCCATGGTGGTGAATGCCCGGTCCACGGGGAGCTCTCCGCCGGAACCGCCGCGCAGGGTGCCTCCGGCGACGGGCGCCAGGACTTCGACCACCGCGCCGCGCTGTTCCATGAGCTCCTTGAAGCGTCGCGTCCCAACGACATCCACACCGTCGGCGGCCAGCACAGCGACTCTGCGCGTTGTAATCGTGTCACCGCCGCGGATTTGGGACAGCGCCGGCGACGCCGCCACTGCGCCGTCAACCGCTTCGTCGGGCGGTGCGGGAAGGCCAAGCTTCCTCGCCACCTGGCTGGCCAGCTCGTGGTCGACGCGCGCGAGTTGCGCCACCACCGCCGAACGGATGTCGGGCACTTCGACCTTGCCGAGTTCGAAGGCGAACGCCGCGACGATGTGTTCGGCCTCGACCGGCGACATGCTCTTCCAGAACATCCGAGCCTGGCTGTAGTGATTCTCGAATGACTTGGCGCGCTTGCGGATCGTCGCGCCGTCGACGCGCTGCGTGTAATGCCGGAAAACGTCGTCATTGGCCAGAGCGGGACAGCCGCCGCCGATGGTGTTCTTGTAGTAACTGGACCGGCCCTGGGGAATCACGTGTTGTCCGTAGCCGTCTTGCTGGTTGGTCCGCACGTCGGCCACCGGACGATTGACCGGCAGTTGGGCGAAGTTCGGCCCGCCGAGCCGGATCAGCTGAGTATCGAGGTAGGAGAAGTTACGGAACTGCAGCAGCGGATCGTTGGTGAAGTCGATGCCCGGCACCACGTTGGCGGTGTGGAATGCCACCTGCTCGGTTTCGGCGAAGAAGTTGTCGGGGTTGCGGTTGAGCACCATCTTACCGACCGGACGCACCGGAACCTGTTCCTCAGGAATGAGTTTCGTCGCATCCAGAAGGTCGAAGTCGAACGCGAACTCGTCGGTCTCGGCGACGAGCTGCACCCCGAGCTCCCATTCGGGATACTGGCCGGACTCGATGGCCTCCCACAAGTCCCGGCGGTTGTAGTCGGGGTCTTTGCCGGCGATCTTCTGACATTCGTCCCATACCAGGGAGTGCACACCCAGCCGCGGCTTCCAATGAAACTTCACGAAGGTGCCTTCGCCGCGGTCGTTTACCAGCCGGAAGGTGTGCACCCCGAAACCCTCCATCATGCGGTAGCTGCGCGGAAGTGCGCGGTCCGACATCAGCCACATGATTGCGTGCAGCGTCTCCGGCTGCAGCGAGACGAAGTCCCACAGCGTGTCATGTGCCGAGGCGGCCTGCGGAATCTCGTTGTGCGGCTCCGGTTTTACCGCGTGGACGAAGTCGGGAAACTTGATGCCGTCCTGGATGAAGAAGACCGGAAAGTTGTTGCCCACCAGGTCGTAATTTCCCTGTGCGGTGTAGAACTTGGTGGCAAAACCGCGCACATCGCGCACGGTGTCGGCCGAACCGCGAGAGCCTGCCACGGTGGAGAACCGCACGAACACGGGAGTACGGGTGCCCGGCGTCGTGAGGAATTTCGCGGCGGTGTACTCGGCCAGCCAGTCGTCGTACGGTTCGAAGAAGCCGTACGCGCCGGCCCCGCGCGCGTGCACCACACGCTCGGGGATGCGCTCATGGTCGAAGTGGGTGAGTTTCTCCCGGGCGTGGAAGTCCTCCAGCAGTGTGGGCCCCCGCTCGCCGGCGGTCAGCGAATCGTCGGTGTGATCGACCCTGACGCCTTGCTGGGTCGTCAGGTATCCGGTGTCCCGACGGACCCGCGACGGCTCGAGATCGCGCTGTTTCGGATCGGACTGGTCGGCGCCCATGCCACTCCTTATCTGTTGGTGATCAGTTGGCGGTTACCACCGCCCCGCTGCTGCGAAACGACCAATCGAGACCTGTCCACTTCCCGTGCGGTTGCGTACCGTTGATATGGGTAGTCGAGGGTGGTGATTGACGCGACCAACGCTGACGGCCTGTGCGGTGTGGTGGCGATCGGCGCCTCGGCGGGAGGGGTCGAGGCACTGACACGTCTGGTCGCGGGCCTCTCGCCGGATGCGCCGTATGCGTACTTGGTGGTGCTGCACATCCCGGCCGGCGCGCCGAGCATCCTGGCCCGCATCCTCGATCGCAGCGGCCCCCTGCCCGCGGTCACCCCCGAACATCGCGCACCGCTACGGGCGGGCCAGATCTACGTGGGGATCCCGGACCACCACCTGCTCGTCGCAGACCATGGCGTGGTGCTCTCACAAGGGCCCACCGAGAACGGCCATCGGCCCGCGATCAACGCGTTGTTCCGCTCGGTCGCGGTCGCCTTCGGACCGCGGGCGATCGGCGTGTTGCTCTCGGGTGTGCTCGACGACGGCGTGCTGGGATTGGGGGCCATCCGCTCGTGCGGCGGTACCACGATCGCGCAGTCACCCGAGGATGCGTTGTTCCCGGCGCTGCCGAAAAACGCGCTGAGGGTCGGCGCCGTCGATCGCCAGGTCACCGCGAGCGGCGTCGGGGCGCTCCTCAAGGAGCTGTCGCACCGAGAGATAGAGGATCGCGAGATGGAGAGCGACGACGCGATGGAGTTCGAGAACCGCATTGCCATGACGTCGCGGTTTTCTACCGAATTAGACACCGAACAATTGGGTGCGCCGTCGGGGTATACGTGCCCGGACTGCAACGGGTCGCTCACGTCGATCAGCGAGGGCCACTTCCGGTGCCGTGTCGGTCACGCCTGGACGGCCGAGGCCCTGCTGGCCGCGCGCGACGACGAGGTCGAGAGCGCCCTATGGGTCGCGGTGCGCAGCCTGCAGGAGAAGGCCAAACTGGCCCGCCAGCTTGCCCACAGAGCCGGGCCAGGCCTGCTTTCTCGGCGCTACGTCACACTGGCCGAGGAAAGCGAACGGGCGCTGACCGTGCTGAGCGACCGGTTGGCGGCCCGCAGTCCCGTCAGAGGTGATGCCGATGGATGAACTCGGGCCGGCGATCCGGATCTACGCCCAACCTCAGCAGGATGTGCCGATCCTGGAGGCGGGCGGCGTGCTGGACAGCTTGACGTATCGCACCGTCCGCGACGCCGTCATCAAGGCCGCCCTGGACGCGGCGCGCGGGGTGATCGTCGACGTCAACCGCCTCTGCGTGCCTTCCGCCTCGGCCTGGTCGGTATTCACCAGCGCGCGTTGGCACGTCAGCGTCTGGCCGGACGTGCCGATCATCTTGGTGTGCGCGCGACCGGAGGCTCGGCGGGCGATCACCGCCGGCGGTATCACCCGATATGTGCCGGTGTACCCCACCGTCGAGTCGGCGCTGGATGCGCTCAGCGACCAGCCGTTCCCCACGCGGCGACGGGCGCGCAGCGCGCTTCCGCTCACCAGGGTCAGCGTCGGCGTGGCGCGTGCCATGGTCCACGATTGGCTCACCGGATGGGGCAGGGCTGAGCTGATTCCGGTCGCGGCCACGGTGGCGACCGTCTTCGTCGAAAATGTCCTCGACCACACCCACAGCGCACCCGTGCTGATCGTCGAACTCAGTCGGGACGCCGTCACGATCGCGGTCGAGGACGGCAGCGACCGGCTGCCGGGCCGACATGAAGACGCCGATTCCGGTGCCGAGATCGTGTCCGGTCTGGCGATCGTCTCCGCGCTTTGCCGAGCCTGGGGTGCCACCCCGATGCCCTCGGGCAAGACTGTGTGGGCTGTGGTCGGTCGCGAAAACCAGCTATAGCGCCGCGAGTAGTGTTCAAGGCCGACAGCGAACGCTTTTGCGAACGGGACCTTGATGGACGACGCCACCACCGACGAGGCCTTCGAGGCCTTGTTGCGCTATATGCGGGATTCCCGCGGCTTCGACTTCACGGGATACAAACGGACCTCATTGATGCGCCGGGTCCGTCACCGGATGGATCAAGCCGGATATTCCACCTTCGAGGAGTACCTGGACGTTCTACAGGCCAGCTCGGATGAGTTCGCGTCGCTCTTCAACACCATCCTGATCAACGTCACCGCATTCTTCCGCGACTCCGAGGCTTGGGATTTCGTCAGCGCCGAGGTCATTCCGCGGATCCTGGCCGAGCGCGGGCCCGGCGACCCCATCCGGGTGTGGAGCGCCGGATGTGCCTCCGGGCAGGAGGCCTACACGCTGGCCATGCTGCTGGCCGAGACGATGGGGCCCGATGCGTTCCGGCAGCGCGTCAAGATCTACGCGACCGACATCGACGAGGAGGCGCTGACCAAGGCGCGGGCCGCGTCCTACGACGCCAAGGCGGTCGAGGGGGTACCGCCGGAACTGTTGGCCCGCTACTTCGAACAGGTCAACAGTCGCTACGTTTTCCACAAGGATCTGCGCCGCGCGGTCATCTTCGGCCGTAATGACCTGGTCAAGGATGCGCCCATTTCGCGCATCGATCTGCTGGTGTGTCGCAACACCCTGATGTACCTCAACGCCGAGACCCAGCGAATCGTGGTGGGGCGCTTTCATTTCGCGCTGGCTCCCCAGGGCACGCTGTTCCTCGGCCACGCCGAGATGCTGTTGAGCCGCAGTGACCGCTTTGTGCCGTTGAACCTCAAGAACCGGATCTTTCGCAAAGTCGCCGGGCTGCACGCGATCGCGGAGCGGTACGACCCGGCGGCCGCGTTCTATGACCGTCACGCCGACCTGCCGGGCCTGACCACGTTGCGCGACTTGGCTTTCCGCGCAAGCCCCGTAGCGCAGATCGTGATCACCGGCGATGACACCGTCGCGATGATCAACCAGCAGGCGGAAGCCGTCTTCGGCCTCTCGGCGCGCGACATTGGCCGTCTCCTGCGCGATCTCGAGGTGTCCTACCGGCCGGTGGAGCTGCGCGCCTACCTCGAACAGGCCAAGGTGGAGCGACGGTCGACACGGATCCCGGACGTTAAATGGCAGCGGCCCGGCGCCGACACGGTGTTTTTCGAGATCCATGTCAATCCGCTCGTCGACGCCGAGAACGGCCTGCTCGGCGTGTCGATCGTGTTCTTCGATGTGACCGCGACGCGTGCCCTGCTCGACAAGGTGGTCCAGACGAACCACCAGCTCGAGGCGGCCTACGAAGAGCTGCAGTCGACCAACGAAGAGCTCGAGACCACCAACGAAGAATTGCAATCCACCGTGGAGGAGCTCGAGACCACCAACGAAGAGCTGCAGTCCACGAACGAAGAGCTCGAGACGATGAACGAAGAGTTGCAGTCCACCAACGACGAACTCCACACCATCAACGACACCCTGCGCGAGCGCAGCCTGGAACTGGACGACGCGAAGAACTTCCTGAACTCGCTCGTCAACTCGGTCCAGCCGGGAATGCTGGTCGTCGACCGCGAGATGCGGGTCGTGGTCTGGAATCGCGGATGCGAAAACCTCTGGGGCCTGCGGGCCGACGAGACGGCGGGCTCCAAGTTGACCAGCCTGGACATCGGGCTGCCGATGGACACCGTGCTGCCCTTGATCGGCAGCGCCTTCGTCGATCGGGAAAACTCAGGCGAAACGCAGGTGGAGGCGGTCAACCGGCGCGGCCGCCGGACCCGGGTGCGCGTCACGTGTTCGTCGTTCCGCACGAGCGACGGCGCGGTGGGCGGGGCGCTGTTGCTCATGGAGGTTTTGGACTAGTCGAGCGCGGCTCGATAGTCACCGTCCCGCCGGGCGGCCGCCCCCTTCGCCGCTTGGCGGGCCGCTCGGTGAGCCAGTTGGGCACGGCGCAATGACTCCGCGGCCCGGCGGCGCGCCACCATAACGGTCTGCGGCGTGGCGCCCAGTCCGGCCGACAGGTCCCGGCGTCTGCGCCGTAGTTCGGCGGCGCGCCGGCGAGCCATCTCTGCGCGGGCGGCCGTGGTGTTCGCGGCACCGGTCGGCGACAGCCAGGCAACGCCGCCGGGCTCCACGTCGCTCGAAATGCCGGGTTCCATCGACGTCCCTGCTGCGGGGGTGCCGCTATCGCCACCGCCGGCGGCGCGGGCCGGTATCACCGAAGTGTTTGCAATCCAACGATTTTCCTGCCATTGGCACCCGGGCGGCGGCGCACCCCCGACGATGTCGGCCAGGGCTTGGCCGATCTCGTAGATCGGCAACACCACAGTGGCGCCCGCCCGCGCGGCGGCGATCGGCATCGAGGAGTACAGGGCGGTCTCCGGGCTCTGCGCGATGACGATGCCGCCAGCCCGCGTCATCGCGACGGTGCCGACGGCGCCGTCCTGTCCGGAGCCCGACAAAACCACCGCAACGCTCCGGGCTCCGTACGACCTGGCCACCGACGCCAGCAGCACGTCGAACCGCCGCTCTGCCAGCGCCTCGATTCCCCGCAGGCGACACCTGCCGTCCGGCGTCAGTTCCAGGTATTTGCCGGGTGGGCCTACGAACACCTGGCCCGGCGCGAGAGCCTCCCCGTCTCGTGCCCAGCCGACGCGATGGGGCGTTTGCCTGCTTAGGATTGTCGGCAGCACGCTGCTCAGACCGCCGAGGTGTTGCTGCACAACCACCGCGGCCGGGAACTTCGTTGGCAGGTCACGCAAGACGATGGACACGGCTTCCAATCCGCCTGCCGACGCCAGCAAAGTCACCAGCTCGATCACCGGGTGGTGCGACTTTTCGACAGCGCCGTCGAGATTGCCGCCACGGTCGTGGTTGGCCCCCGATTCCCAGCCATTACGGCAATCTCGACGCTCCCGGCTGCTACCGCCAGCCGGGCCGCCAGACCGTCTCGCCATACCGACAAGTGTCCGCCAGGCGGCGGCCACAAGACAGCCCGCGATATCCGATATGCGAAACATTGCGCCGGCGGCGAAGAACCACGGGCCTATTGGCGTTTCGTCGATAGTGAGCCGGGTAGATGCTTGTGGGGACGACCCGGTCCGCGCAATCGAATGGAGTGCCCATGAAGATCGCGACGGTAAGCGGTGACGACGTCCAGGGCGACGATCCGCTTTGGCTTTGCGCCGCGCTGGCGGCGCGAGGGCATGAGGCGACCGCCTACATGCGGCGACCGGATCGGAGGGCCGGCCCGGCGAGCCCGGGCTATCGTGTCGTGTCGGCACGCATCGGTCCGCGCGCGGTGGAGTCGCCGCCGGCGGTGCTCCCATACGTCGGGGAGTGGGCGGCCGCGCTCGAACGCGCATGGTCATCGGATCGACCCGACGTGGTGCACGCGTATGGCTGGCTGGGCGGTTTGGCCGCCCAACTGGCCGCGAGACGGCAACGGATATTGACCGTGCAGACGTTCCTGGGCCTGGCGTCGACGTCGGCTCCATGGCGCGTTGACGACCCGCACGAAGAGATCGAACGCCAACGGATAGAGCGGCTCTTGGCGCGTGGGGCGACGTGGGTGACCGGCGAGTGCACCGCCGATGTCGACGCTCTGGCGCGATTACGCCGCGGTCGGACGCGAGTGTGCAGCCTCGGCAGCGGCGTCGACATCGAGCGGTACAACCCGGTGGGGCCGGCGGGCGCCCGTGACGGCCGTCATCGTGTTCTGTGCCTGGCGCCGAATCCCCTGTGGCCCAGCGGGATCGACATCGCAATTCGCGCGCTGCCCAGAGTCGTCGGCACGGAGCTCGTCGTCGCGGAAACCGCCGCGCGCGATCGCGGCTACGACGAGGCCCGGGCCCGGCTCAAACGTCTCGCCGCCGAGCTGGGCGTTGCGGATCGAGTGCGCTTCGCGGGCACGGTCGGCGATGACGAACTGCCGGTGCTGTTGCGCTCTGCGGACGTGGTCGCGTGCACCCCGCGCCAGCCGCCGCGCGCCGATTCGGTGTTGCGGGCCATGGCCTGTGGGGTGGCGGTGTTGGCGCTGCCCGTCGGTGTACTCACGGACGTCGTGGTGGACGCCGTCACCGGGGTCGTGCTCGCGCAACAAAGTCCCGCCGCATTGGCTGCCGGCTTGAGAAACCTTCTGACGCAGGGCTTTTACTGCCAAAGCATGGGTGCGGCCGGTCGAAGCCGCGCGGTGTCGCGGTTCACCTGGGACCGGATCGCGCTCGACTCGCTGAACATCTATCGGCAGCTCGACCCGGAACGTGCGCATTCGGCAGAATTGCCGGCGATGCGGGCCCCGGTGATGGAATCGTGAAGGCGCTCGGCGCCCACCGCGGCGGCCCGCTATGACTACCCCCGCTATGACTACGATGGCCAGCATCAGCGACCACCCGGGAACCGACGTCGTCGTCGCGTCAGGTGGCGAACTCGACGCCGTCCAAGCCGACCTCCGCGCCGCCCGCCACCCCGCGGCGGACTATGACGCGCACCGGCACAGCGCGGCGACACTGCGATACGAGCAATTCCACACCGCCGAACCGGATGCCATGCGCCAGTTCTTCGCCGGGGCCTACCGTCCGGGCTGGCGGGTCACCGAGCTTTCGGGTCGCCAGGCCCTCACCCATCGGCGCAGCGACACCGGCTCGATCGTCGTCGACGAGGTAGTGGTCCAGGGTCGGCTGTGCTTCGACATACCACCCGCCGACACTGTCGTCGTCATCCAACCTCGTGCGGGATCGTTGACCGTCAGTGGCGCTCGATTCCCGGACCTGGATGGCCCGTTGCTGGTAGCCCACGGCATGTCTTGTGCGCTGCGGGTCAGCGGGGCCCGGTTCGAAGTCGTCACCATCGCGGCGGAGGCGCTGCACGACGTCGCCGCCAGCCGGCAACCGCCGATGTCGCAGCCGATCCGGTTCCTCAGTTGGCGTCCACGCTCGCACGGCGCTGTGTGCGCCTGGCACCGGGCGTTGGACTACGTGACCGCAACGTTGGCCGCCGCGGACACCGGCCACCAACCGCTGATCGTCGCGGCGTTGGCCTCGTTGGTGGCCGGGGCGCTACTCGAGTGCTATCCGTCGAATTTCACCGACCAGGACCTGCCCAGCGACCCGGCACTCCCGGACACGCTCAAAGACGCGGTGGCCTTCATCCACCACCATGACGCCGACACCAACATCAACGACATCGCGGCCGCGGTGCATCTGACCCCACGGGCGGTCCAGTACCTCTTCCGGCGCCGGCTCGATACCACTCCGACCGAGTACATGCGTCGGTTGCGGCTGCATCGCGCGCATCAACAACTCGTTGCCGGTGACCGATCCAACACCACCGTCACCGAGATCGCGCAGCGCTGGGGATTTGCACACACCGGCCGGTTCGCGGTGCTGTATCGACAGACCTACGGCCAGAGCCCACACACCACCCTCAGACAGGGAGCGGTCACCCACTCAACCGGTGCATCAACTGGCCCGCGGCGTATCGGCCGCTGACCACCGCGCCGGTCACCGTGGCCGGATTATCGGCCCCCACGGCTTCACCGGCCAGGTAAAGCCGGTCACCGATCGGTTCCTGCAGCCGTCGCCGATCGTCCAGGCCAGACCCCGGTGCGTGAAATGAGTAGGTGCCACGCGCGTATGGGTCTCTCGTCCAGTTTGATGTTCGGACCTCGACCGGATAAACGTCGTTCCCGAACAGTTGCCTCGCTATCGGCAGTGCGCTGGTCATCAGGTCCGTGGGCGAGGATGACTCCACCGACCGGCCGCGCTCAGCGGCGTTGAACGCCAACACGATTGGGCCCGCGGCGCTCGGTAACGTGAACCACTGCGCCCAAAGGCCGGGCCCGGCACCGAGGTATTGGTAAAAAGCGTTCTCCGCCTTCCAGCTCCGCCGGTTGAAGCGGAAGTAGGTCTTGGACAGCACGCCGAATCCCAGTGCGCTCACGGCATGGGCGTGTCCGTCGGGCAGGGGAGGGTCGAAGGCGATGGCACCGGATTTCAACACCCCGAGGGGTGCGGTGACGATTGCGGCGGCCCCCTCGAATGCGTGGTTTCCGGCCCGCACGACGACGAAGTTGTCGTGGCGCGTGATCGCGGTAACGGCCGTATTCAGCACGATCTCGAGCCCGTTGGCGAGCAGCCGCGGCAGGGCGTCGTAGCCGTTCGCGACGACGTCTTGATCGCCGGCGGCATACTCCCCGTCGTCAAAAGTGGTGGCGGACAACTGGTTTGCATCCGCGGCGTACTCGTCCGCAATCTCGGTGGTGAGATAGAACGCGAGTTGGGCACGATCGGAGTCGGACAGCTCTTCACCGGTCGCCGCGGCGTCGACGGCCGCACCGAGGCTGCCCCCGTCGACCTGGTCGCGCGCGCGTTGCACGAACCTTCGCCAGGTTTCTGGGTCGTAGTCCAGCGGCTGCAGTCGCGGGTCGACAGCGAGCTTGGCCCACCCGTAATAGTCGGTCGGTATGAGCTGCGCCTGCGCCCTGCGCGCAAGCTCCATCAGCGGGTTGTCCGACGTTCCGCTTATCCAGGACGCGCCCATCTCGAGGGGGACGCCCCAGCCACGGTCGGTGTACACCCGGCCGCCGATGCGATCGCGGGCCTCGATGACCCGCACCGACCACCCGGCATCTGCCAGGCTGCGGGCGGCGGACAGGCCCGCCATGCCGGCGCCCACGACCAGCACCGACTTGGCGTTCGGAGACGGTCGGCGAGCCGGCCCGCAGGAGACCGCCAGTGAGCCGCCGAACGCGCTCGTCGCCGCCGCGAAAAACTCCCGACGGGAGATCGGGGACACGGCTGTCATGTTATTGCACGACCGTCCTGAAATTCTCAGCGTTTAGTGGGCCGAATACGGCCCGCTCGTCATTGAGCGCGCGTTAAACTCCCCTGCATCCTTAGGCGGCAACGTGGCCGTGTTGGAGGGGAGTGTTGATGAGTGCTACGCAATTGGCTCGCACTACCGAGCAGCTTCCCGACGCGCTGTCACCGGCCCACACCCTCACCGTGCGCTCCCCGGATGGAACTGCGCTGCATGCGGAGGTCTACGGGCCGTCGCACGGCTATCCGATTGTGCTCAGCCACGGCATCACCTGCGCGATCCGCGCCTGGGCGCACCAGATCGCGGACCTGGCCGCCGATTATCGGGTGATCGCCTTCGACCATCGCGGCCATGGCCGAAGCGGCGTTCCGCGGCGTCGCGGCTACAGTCTCGAACATCTTGCGGCCGACCTGGATTCGGTGCTCGAGGCAACGTTGGCGCCGGGCGAGCGCGCGGTGCTGGCCGGGCACTCGATGGGCGGCATCGCCATCGCCGCCTGGTCGGCGCACTACCGGGACAAGGTCCGCCGGCGCGCCGACGCCGTCGCGCTGATCAACACCACCACCGGCGACTTGGTGCGCGAGGTGAAACTGTTCTCGGTACCGCGCGAGTTCTCGCCGGCGCGCGTGTTGGCCGCGCGCGGCCTCATCAACGCGTTCGGCGGGTTGCCCCTGCCGTCGGCCGCCCGGATTCCCAGCCGCTACATGGTGGGGATGCTCGCGGTCGGAAGGGACGCCGACCCGAGCGCGGCGCGCATGGTCTATGAGCTGTTCGCGCAGACCTCGCCCGCCGCGCGCGGGGGCTGCGCGAAGATGTTGGTCGATGCGCTGGGTTCGAGGTATCTGGCCTTGGACGGTTTGACCGTCCCGACGCTGGTTATCGGGAGTGAACGCGACCGGCTGACACCGATCAGCCAGTCCCGCAGGATCGCGCACACCGCGCCCAACGTCGTCGGCCTCGTCGAGCTTCCCGGCGGGCACTGCTCGATGCTCGAGCAGCCCCGCGCGGTGAACCGGCACCTGCGGGCACTCGTCGAATCGGTGACCCGCGACGTGCGGCTGAACCGCATCAGCTCATAGCAGGGCAGTGATCTCGGCGGCCGCCCGCTGACCGGACCGGACAGCGCCGTCGAGAAATCCGGTCCACTCGTCGGCGGTCTCGGTGCCCGCCCAATGAATCGGCCCGACCGGGGCCCGCAGCCACGGCCCGAAGCGGGTCCAGGAGCCTGGTGGTACCGCCGCGGTGGGACCGCCCGGCGCGAAAACTTCGGCACTCCAACGCTGGTCGACGTAATCAAGGGGCATGAGCGCCTCGTCACCAAACAGCGACGCGAAGCAGCGCAGCGTCTCGCGGCGGCGCTGTTCGGGGGGAAGCGAGTCGAACTCGCGGGCATCGACGAAGCCCATCAGGATGCCCGGCCCGTCGGCGTGTGGGCTGACGTCGAAGGTGATGAACACTGGGCCCCGGTCGGACAGCGCCTGACCGGAGAGCCCGTTGGCCCGCCAGAACGGCGTCTCGTAGGCGGCATAGGCCTTGCTGAGCCGGCCCTGCGGCCAATGCTCGGCGAGTTGCTCGTACTGCACCGGTAGCGGGGGAGAGAACTCGATCGACGTCCGATGGGCCGGCGGGATCGCGACAATGACGAAGCCGGCCTCGGCCGAGGCGACGTCGGTGGTGACGGTGACCCCGGCGCCGTGCCGCTCGATCTGGCGAACGGGGGCGCCCAGCACGACGCGTGCGCCCAGTTCGGCCGCGGCGGCCTCGGCGATTTGCTGGGTTCCGCCGGGGAAGTGGTCTTGCTGGGCCCCGTTCTCGACGTCGAGCAGCCGGTCCAGGCCGCCGGCGGCGTGCGTGTAGCGCGCGGCGTGCAGCATCGATACCTCGTCGGGTTCGCACCCCCAGGTCACC
Source organism: Mycobacterium sp. (assembly GCF_019247615.1). Classification (GTDB taxonomy): domain Bacteria; phylum Actinomycetota; class Actinomycetes; order Mycobacteriales; family Mycobacteriaceae; genus Mycobacterium. Next base: position 14,500 of record NZ_JAFBAT010000294.1, read on the forward strand.
CGCGCCACGATCGCCATCAGGTCGCGCGAGGTGTCCGTGGCGCGCACCGAGCGCAGCCACCCGCCGAGCGACATGCTGTCCAGCTCGCGGGCGCGGCGCGCCTCCCAGGGCGCCGCCACGGGGACGCTGCGAGCAATCCTGTCGAATTGCCAACGCAGCCGGCCGATGTCGAGCAACCCGGTCAGCGAAATCTTGGGGATGGTGCCGTGGTACGGACGGGGCCAACCGCGCCAGTGGATGACGTTCTTGCCGTGGTGGTGGGTCGGGGTGGTCGGCACATCCAGCTCGGCCGCCAGGGCCAGCACGGCGTCTTGGGTCGGCCCGACGAAGGTGCCGCCCAGATCTGCGGGCAACCCTGCGACGCTGCCGGTGAATGAGCGCCCGCCAACCCGGTCGCGGCCCTCGAACACCAGCACTTCATGGCCCTGTCGGGTGAGCTCGCGGGCGGCGGCCAACCCGGCGAAGCCGGCGCCGACCACGACAACGTCGACGACCCGGGGCGGCTTCGGCACAACAGTATTTAATGCCGAAGGTGGACTTGTTGCGCGCAATCGGCTGAAATGACCGGACGAGTCGACGTTCGAGAAGACAAGTCAGGGTGCGACGGTCAACCAGTCCTTGAAGCCCGACGGGTCGTGGCGGCCCAGCGCGCCGTGCTCGTAGAGCCCCCAGCCCTCGACCGGATCGCCGTCTCCGTCGCGGCACAACGCGCGGCCGACGTGGTCGATCACACCGAAGCCGGACCGCGCGATGATCGTCGGGTCCGCCATGTCGTAGGTGAGCCGTTCGACGAACTTCTCGCCCTTCCACATGCCGTGCAGCCAGTCCGCATCGCCGCCGTAGCCGCCGCCGACGTGGATGGGCACCTCGAGCTTGGATTCCACGTCGAAGTGAACCGGGGTGCCGTCGCGCGTGGTGGCCTCGATCGTCGCGCCGGTCGGGATCCGGGTTCCGGAACGGTAGCGCGTGGTGACCCGCGGCCAGCCGAGCTGCTCGACACGGCCGTCCCGCCAGACACGGGTGCAGTCGTTGAGCGAACGGAAGCCATTGGGGTGCTCCTGGATGATCAGCACGACGGCGAATTCGTCGAATGCCATCGGCATGTACAGCCACCACATGCCTTCGAATGGCGGGTCGGCGGGCCGTCCCGGGGGCTCGGGCTCGCCGATCGGGCGGATGCCCCAGGATCGGTCCCGGCTGCCGAGCCACGTCGCGGGGTCGACGGCGATCTCCTCCCCGTCGACGGCGATGCGACCGCGCCACGTACCGAGCTGGGCAAAGCGCTGTGCCTTCAGCGTCACCCGGTTACCGGTCCGCAGGATGTGCGGCTGCTCCTGGATGACGTCGAACAAACCTTCCCAGGTGAGATCGGCTGCGATGCCTTCGGTTTCCTCGAGGATCAGCCGCAGCTTGCGCAGCGGTTCGACGACCTCGATCCGGTAGCCGTTGACATGCTGGTTGAGCCGGTCGGGGTCGATCGCGTCGGAGAGATGCACTGCGGTCTGGACATCGCCGCGCCTGATGAGCACGAAAGCGTCCTTGACCCCCAGGTTGGCGTAGTAGCCAATGCCGCTGATGAGGAAGATGTCGCCGGTGCGGTCGTGGGCGTTGAAGTAGGAGCGGTCGTAGAAGTTGCGGTCCGACGAGCCGGGCGACAGGACCGGCTGGGGAATCTGGTGTATCGGGAACTCGTCGAGCGGGCCGAGCATTTGCGCCATTAGCGCTCCTCTCCGATGAGCCGTTTCATCAATCCGGCGTGGTAGAACAGCGACTCGACGTCGTCGGGTTTCTCGGTCTCGCCGAAGTGTACCCGGCGGGCCCCGGTGCGCATGAACACGCAAGCCCACATCACCCCGCAGTAGGCGTAGAACCAGCCCAGGTCACCCACGTCGACACCGGTGAGTCGTCGATAGGTGGCCCGGACGTCTTCTTCCCGCATCACGTCCGGCAGGCCCGGAAGCGCCGCGAGGGCGGCGAGCTCCTGAAAGACCATGTGCGCGTAGATCATCCACGCGACGTCCAGTTCGCGCGGGCCCAGTGTGACCATCTCCCAGTCCAGCACCGCCACCGGCCGGAAGTCCCGGTACAACACGTTGCCCACGCGGGCATCGCCCCACAGCAGCACGGGCTCACTCGCCTCCGCTTGTTGCGGCCAGTTTTTCTCCAGCCATTCGAAAGTCCGCTCCAGCAGCGGTGATCGGCCGATATCGGGCACGGCGAACTCGTACCACGACCGCACCCAATCGAAGTGCCTGCGCAGCGCGGTTCCGCCGTCAGGGCCTTCGGACAAAAAGGCGAAGGTGTTCTGCGCGTTGGGGATTGAATGCAGCGCGGCCAGCACGCCAACGGTGCTGTCCTGCAGTGCCCGCTGCTGGTCGGCGGAGGCGTCGGCGAACCAATTGCCTCCGAACGTGTAGGGCATGACGTCGGGCGGGACCGCGCCGTCGACGTAGTCCATCACGAAGAACGGTGTGCCGAGGACGTCACCGGTGGCCTCGAGCCACCGCACCCGCGGGACGGGGACGTCGGTGAGTTCGCCGACCATCCGCATCACCTCGAATTGGTGGTCGAGCCGATAGGAGGGGAAGACCTGCACGTCCCCGGCGGTCGGGGCGACCCGGGCCACCAGCTTTTCGGTGACCGGCCGTCCGTCTTGCTGCCAGCGGGCAGAGAGAATGATGGTCTCCGACGACATGCCCGTCGAGTCGACGCCGCTTTCGACCGTCACCTCGGGTCTGGCACCGCCGGGAAGCACGGTCGACAGCCATTGGGAGATCGCCGCGGGCACGGTCGTGACATCGCGGCTGGAGCGCTGAAGTCGCTCGACATTGCCGAGCGCGGGTTCGGTGGCCACAGGAGCCCCCTTGGTCGAGGCAATTACGATACGGTAAGTAGCGTTATGAAAGCAGACCCATCCGCCCTTGACAAGGCCCCGGGCGCCGGCCGCCCGCGGGATCCGCGGATTGACTCCGCGATCCTGTCGGCGACCGCGGAACTGCTTGTGGAGATCGGATATTCGAACGTGAGCCTGGCCGCGGTCGCTGACCGCGCCGGCACCACCAAATCGGCGCTGTACCGCCGGTGGTCGAGCAAGGCCGAACTGGTGCACGAGGCGGCTTTCCCGACGGCGCCCACCGCGCTGCAGACTCCGGCCGGCGACATCGCCGCCGACGTGCGGATGATGATCGCGGCCACTCGCGATGTGTTCACCACCCCGGTGGTGCGCGCCGCGTTGCCGGGGCTGGTGGCGGACATGACGGCCGATCCCGCCCTCAACGCACGGGTGATGTCGCGCTTCGCCGATGTGTTCACCGCGGTACGGCAGCGGCTGCGGGCGGCTGTCGACCGGGGCGAAGCTCATCCGGAAGTGGACCCGGACCGATTGATCGAGTTGATTGGGGGGGCGACGATGCTGCGGATGCTGCTGCGCCCGGAGGAAGAGCTGGACGACATGTGGGTGGAGCAGACCACCGCCATCGTCGTGCACGGGGTGACGGGGTGAATCCGCGACTGGCCGGACGGGCGGCGATCGTCACCGGGGGCAGTCGCGGTTTGGGCCGGGCCATCTCGCGCGGCCTTGCCGCGGAGGGTGCGGCGGTCGCCGTCGTCGGCCGCACCGAACAGGTATGGGACGACCGGTTGCCCGGAACGATCGGTGAGACGGTCACCGAGATCGAGGAGGCGGGCGGGAGGGCCATGGCGATCAGGGCCGACCTGACCAATCGCGACGATGTCGCCCGGCTGGTGGCTGAGGCGCGAGATGTGTTGGGCCCCATAACTATTCTGGTCAACAACGCCGCGTTCACCGCGCCCGGTCGACCGCCGGCGCCCGGCCAGCCGCAGCAGGCCAGGCCGGCAAGGGCGGCGGGCGCGCCCGATGCGGGCGGCGGCAAGCCCGGCTGGCCCGGCTTCGTCAGCACGCCGTTGCACGCGTTTCGCCGGCACTTCGACATCGCGGTGTTCGCGGCTTACGAGCTGATGCAATTGGTGTGCCCCGACATGATCGAGGCGGGCGGCGGCTCGATCATCAACATCACCTCGGTCGCGTCACGGATGCCCGGCGACGGACCCTATCCTGACCGCAGCGGGGGAGTGCTGCCGGGTTACGGCGGATCCAAGGCGGCGCTCGAACATCTCACGCAGTGCGCGGCCTACGATCTCGCCGACCACAACATCGCGGTGAACGCGTTGTCGCCGTCGAAACCAATCCTCACCCCGGGGCTGGCCTATTATGCCCGAGAATTCGTCGACACCGCTCCGGAGGACGAATTCGCAAGGGCCGCTGTGGAATTGGCGTTCGTGGACCCCGCCGCTGTCACCGGCCGCACCATCGGTCACCTGCAGGTGCTCGACGGCAGCTTCCGGCCGTTCGCCCTGCACTAGCCCACGCTCAATCTTCCTGCGCATCGGGCGGGTCGGGGTCTTCGCGCAGCAGTTGTTCGCCGGTGGTGGGCTTGGTTGATTCGTGGTGGGCCG
>NZ_JAFBAT010000270.1 GCF_019247615.1 Mycobacterium sp.
GAAACCCCGATGGGGCGATCTGATCCGGTCTCCATCTGGACCTCCCCCGTGACTCCTCCATCCGAATAACCGCGCTGGTAGCTCGAATAATTGAGCATGCCCGCACGTCAAGCGCAGTGCAACTCGACACGTCTGATAGTGCCCGGAATCTTGGCGGTCAAACTCTGCGGAAAAGGCGCCCGGAAAGGTTCCCGGAAGGTCAAGAAAGGTGCGGACAGTCAAAAAGGTAAGGGCGCCACGCAATCCGCGCGACGCCCCAGCCCTCCCGTTGGCATCAGCCGGCAATGAGCCCCGTCGTTTTGGAGGTCGCCGCGGCATAACGGTCCTGCACGTCTGCCCAGTTCACGACATTCCAGAACGCCTTGGCGAAGTCCACCTTGACGTTCTTGTACTGCAGGTAAAACGCGTGTTCCCACATATCGAGCAGCAGCAGCGGCACGATGCCGAGCGGAAAGTTCGACTGGTGGTCATACACCTGGAATATCAGCAGCCTGTTGCCCAGGGTGTCCCACCCAAGGGCTGCCCATCCCGAGCCCTGCACGGTGGTGGCCGCCGCGTGGAACTGAGCACGGAACTTGTCGAACGATCCGAAGGCGTCGTCGATGGCGGCCGCCAGCTCGCCGGTCGGCTTGTCGCCCCCGTTGGGAGACAGGTTCTTCCACCAGATGGTGTGGTTGACGTGGCCGGCCAGATTGAACGCGAGGTTCTTCTCGTTCAGCAGGATCGCGGCGTGGTCGTCCTTGGCGCGTGCCTCCTCGAGCTTGGCGACGGCGTCGTTGGCGCCCTTCACGTAGGTGGCGTGGTGCTTATCGTGATGCAGCTCGTTGATCTGACCCGAGATGTGCGGTTCCAGGGCTCCGTAATCCCAGTCCAAGTCGGGCAGCGTGTATTCGGCCACGGCATTCCTTTCTTCGGTGCATCGTTAGTGATCGTCGGACGCATATTCGTGGGGCCGCCGCGCGGCAACCGGCCGTACCCAACCCTGCTCCATGACCGCGCCCGCCGCAAGGACGCCCCCTAGCGACGGGTACCCGCGCCGCGCCGGTTCAGTACAGGACGATGATTGCGAGCACCGCGAGCAACACCAGCGCGATCAGACCGGCGCGCAAAGCGGCAATACCGTAACTGTGGTTCCAGGCAGGCGAGCCGGAATACGAGTTCGAGGGGCGGGGCGAACCCGGGCCGAACGAATGCGTCGCCATCTCATGCCTTTCACCTGCAGCTCACCCGCCCAAGTGAGGTGAGTCACAACCAAGTTCCGTGACGGTGATCATAGCGGCTTAGAACCGGCTTGAAAAAGCAGCGTCGAAACGTGCTGGCTGATGGCGCACCCGGACCGCCTCAACACCGCAACGAAAATTCGCTCGTCGGACCGCGTCAGCCTGTAGATGGTACGCGCGTACCACCGGCGGTTATCCACAGTCGCAGCGACAGGACAGCCGGTAGATGGCTTGTTGCAGCCCCGCATACCCAGGGACCAGCTGTGGATAAACCTGTGGAAACTGTGGATAGCCATAGGCAATGGTTGGCCGCATGTCGGTGTTGCCAGAATTCGCGGTCGCCGCCGAACCGGGGGAACCGCTCCCTCGCCGGGCTAGGCTTGTCCGGTGATCCAGGTGTGCTCTCAGTGCGGCACTCGATGGAATGTGCGCGAGCGACGGCGCGAGCGGTGTCCGCGCTGTCGCGGGGCTCTCATGGCGCCCCTGATTGCCGGGGCGGCCGGCACGGCCGGGACGGCCGGGATGACCGGGCCCGGACCGGCCGGGTCGCCGGCGGACCCCCGATGGAGCGCGGCTGGTCCCTTGCCGGCCAGGCCCCCCGCCTCCCCTGGATGGCAGCGCACTGTGCCGCGGCTGCCGCCGGGATTCCGCTGGATAGCGGTGCGACCCGGCGCCCCACCGCAACAGCGACGCCGGCAGCGGCCCCTCGGACCCACACCGAGATACGCCGTGATCCCGCGCTGGGGCCTGGCCGACCGCGTCGAACCGGCCGCGCTGGCGGTCGAAAGGCCCGAGCAGGCAGGCCCTTCGGCGCCCGTCGTGCGCACCGCGTTGTTCGTGGGTGTGCTGGTGATCAGCATCGCCGCCCTGGTATACGTCGTGCGGTATCTGCTGTTGGTGATCAACCGCACCATACTGCTGAACTCGATCGTGGCCATCGCGGCGGATTGGCTTGGCGTGCTGGCCAGCGTGGCGGCGATCACGGCGGTGATCACCTCCGGCGTGGTCCTGATTCGGTGGTTGATCGCGCGCAGGGCCGCCGCGTTCGCGCATTACGGACTGTCGGAGCCGCGGTCCGTGCGCGCGTTGTGGGCCGGCTGCGCGCTGCCGTTCGCCAATCTGCTCTGGGCGCCCGTGTACGTCGTCGAGCTGGCCACCATCGAAGAGCATTACCAGCGGCTGCGGCGACCGATCGCCCGTTGGTGGATCGCGTGGGTTTTCAGCTACCTGGTTTCCATTTTCGCGATAGCCACCAGCTTCGCCACGGACGCCCAGGGCATCGCCAACAACACCATGCTCATGGTCGTCGCCTATCTGGTGGCGGCGGCGACCCTGGCCGCCGTTGCGCGCGTCTTCGAGGGATTCGAGCGCAAACCGGTGGCACGCCCGGCGCATCGCTGGTTGGTCGTAGAGCCCGACCGTCCAAACCGTCCCATCGCGTCCGCATCCGCTGCCCCGGTTGAGTTGGCGGGCCGGGAACCGGCAGCATAGGCATATGACGTGGGCCGACGAAGTGCTCGCCGGGCACCCATTTGTCGTTGCCCATCGCGGCGCATCGGCCGCGCGCCCCGAACATACGTTGGCGGCGTATGACCTGGCGCTCAAGGAGGGCGCCGACGGCGTGGAATGCGACGTGCGGTTGACCCGCGACGGCCATCTGGTCTGTGTGCACGACCGCAGGCTGGACCGCACCTCGACGGGAGCCGGTCTGGTCAGCACCATGACGCTGGCCCAACTGCGCGAGCTCGAGTACGGGGCCTGGCATGGCAGCTGGCGAGCGGACGGCACGCACGGCGATACCAGCCTGTTGACGTTGGACGCGCTCGTGTCACTCGTGCTGGACTGGCACCGCCCGGTGAAGATCTTCGTCGAGACCAAGCACCCGGTCCGGTACGGCTCGCTGGTGGAAAGCAAGCTGCTCGCGCTGCTGCACCGGTTCGGCATAGCCGCGCCGGCCTCCGCCGACCGGTCCCGCGCGGTGGTGATGTCGTTTTCGGCGGCCGCCGTCTGGCGGATCCGCCGCGCGGCGCCGCTTCTGCCGACGGTGCTGCTCGGCAACTCCGCTCGCTACCTGAGCAGCACCGCGGCCACGGCCGTCGGCGCGACGGCCGTCGGCCCCTCGCTGCCGGCGCTCAAGGACTATCCCCAGCTCGTGGATCGCGCCGCCGCCCAGGGCAGGGCGGTGTACTGCTGGAACGTTGACGAGTACGAAGACATCGACTTCTGCCGCGACGTGGGGGTCGCCTGGCTTGCCACCCACCACCCGGGCCGCACGAAGGCCTGGCTGGAGAGCCGACGGGCCGGCCAGGGCAGCAACTAGTTTCGCGCCGGTCCCAGTCGTTGCCGGTTACTGCTGCCCCTCGAGCACGGCAGGCGGTATCGGCGCATCGGAGGCCAACGCGTCGAACAGTTTGCCGGCCGCTTCGTGGTTCCACACCACGACCGAGCCGGCGTCGCTGGTGGTCAGCTCGCCGATAGGGACGGTTATCGCGGTGGGTGATCCCTGCAGGGCCCAGCCGAGTCGCGCCAGATCCCAGACGTGGCCGCCCCGGTCGACGGTCACAGCGTCGACGGCGGCCCGCGGCACCGAGTACCAGCGCAACGGGTTCAGCCACACGGCGGGGCTGGACACGCGCCGCAGCAGCGCCGACATGAACTGGCGCTGATTGACCATGCGGTCCAGATCCGCACGCGGCGTGGCCCGGGTCCTGACGTATCCCAGTGCACTGCGGCCGTCCAGCTGCTGGCAGCCCGCCGGCAGGTCGATGCCGGATAACGGATCTTGGGTCGGCCGGGGTGGGCACATGGTGACCCCGCCGAGCGCGTCGACGAGCCCGGCGAACCCGCTGAATCCGATCTCGGCGTAGTGGTCGAGGCGCAGCCCCGTGGACTGCTCGACCGTCTGGGTCAGCAAGGGCGCCCCACCGATCGCGAAGGACGCGTTGATCTTGTCCTTGCCATGGCCCGGGATCGGTACATACGAGTCGCGCGGGATCGACACCACGGTCGCCGGCGTGCTGGACCACAATTCCGGCAGGTGGACCAGCAGGATCGCGTCGGTACGACTGCTGCCGACGTCTCCGCCGGTCGCCAGAGCGCGCTGCTGCTCGGGGGTCAGGCCCTCGCGGCTGTCCGAGCCGACCAGCAACCAGTTCGTGCCGCGCCCGCCGGCCGGCCTCTCCGGGTAGTCGGCCAGCGCCTGCTCGCGGTGCATCGCGCTGTCGAACCAGACGGCCCCGCCAAGAATGCCGCCGACGGCGAGCAGGGCCCCCGCCACCAGACTCAGACTGACGAAGCGCAGCCAGCGGCGCTTGCCGCGCGTGCGCCGGGTGGCCGGCGCGACGGGTCGCGGCGGGGGGCCCGGTGGCGGGCCGGGGCGAGCACCCGCGGGGGGTAGCGGCGTCGATCTCGCGAATGGGCTGGGCGCCGGGCGCGCGGGGGAACGCCGAATCACCTGCGACGGCTCGCGGCGCGCCCCAGCCGGCGGGATGGGTCTTCGCATCCCGGACCGGTCCGGCGATCGATTGCCATTCACCCGGATAACGTACGTGCACCGTCGGGACTAGGGTTACCGACGGTTACCGGCGGGTGCGCACCCCGTTGGCGAACGGGCATCCCATCAGCATCCGAATGGCCCGGCCCAATGCGACGACGTCGTCGACCGGCCGGTGAAAGGGCAGCCGGACGTCGCGATCGCCATCGTTGCCTTCCACGCGAAACCGCACGCCGTACCGGTCGAGCCCGAGCGGGCGGACGTGTCCGCGCCGCAACGGCCCCGGCAGCTTCGAGACGAGCCGCGCCACCACGTCGTTATGTGCGGTTTCCAAGTGCCACAACAGGCTCGACTCCATCTCGCAGAAGGGGTCGGGCCGGGCTGCGAGCAGGTCCGCCACGCGGACGGGCTCGGCGCCGGTGGCATCGGTGACCACCACCGAGGCGATGTGCAGGCGCAGCAACGCGTACCGCGGCTCGTCGTTGTCGGACGGCGCCGACCTCGGGGTCTCGACCTGCAACAACGCCGGATCGGGGCACTCTGAGGCGATCTGGTCGAGCATCGATGTCACCGCGTGCGGGGGAACCGGTTGCAGGCGACCGCGCACCCACACCAGGGAGCGAACCGGTTCCCGCAGCGGCAGCGGGGCATAGTCGGTCATTTCCAGCAGCGCTGGGGATCCGCAGGCCCGGTGCGGGGCCGCCGCGGCGCGGCGCACCGGAAGCGTGACGGCGAACGAGCCGTCGGGCAGCAGGTGATGCACGGGCGTGGCGACCGGGCTCCGATGGTCGACGGCCAGCAGTGCCCCGCCCGCCCGTGCGCAGGCGCTGCGGATGCGTTCGGCAGTCGTCGGCGCGAAGCTGTCAGCTGGCGGCATATCTCTCCTTATTTAGGTAAGCCTAAGTTAACTTAGCGGTCGCCGGACGCGCAAGGCTCGGTGCCCGTCGAGCGCCGTTAGGGTTGGGGAGTGGCCCGCATCGCATACCTCGGTCCCCAGGGGACGTTCACCGAGGCTGCGCTTCTGCAACTCACTGCCGCCGGTCTGGTTCCCGATCAGGGATCGGATCCCGTAACGCCGCTGCCGTTCGACAGCACCCCGGCGGCGCTCAATGCAGTACGTGATGGCGAAGCCGATTACGCGTGCGTCCCGATCGAGAACTCGATCGAGGGCTCGGTGATACCGACCCTCGACAGCTTGTCCATCGGTTCGCCCGTGCAGGTATTCGCCGAGACAACGCTCGACGTGACGTTCAGCATCGTCGTGAAACCGGGCCGCGACGCGGCTGATGTGCGCTCGTTGGCGGGCTTCCCCGTGGCCGTGGCCCAGGTACGCCAGTGGTTGGCCGCCCATCTGCCGGCCGCCGAACTGCGTCCCGCGTACTCCAACGCCGACGCGGCGCGGCAGGTGGCCCACGGCCAGGCCGACGCCGGTGTGACCTCGTCGCTGGCGGCCGCGCACTGGGGCCTGGCCACCCTGGCCGACGGCGTTGTCGACGAGCCCAACGCGCGGACGCGATTCGTTTTGGTGGGCCTGCCCGGGCCGCCGCCGGCCCGCACCGGCGCCGACCGGACGTCGGTGATCTTCCGCATCGACAACGTCCCGGGTGCGCTGTTGACCGCGCTGGCCGAATTCAGCATCCGCGGCATCGACCTGACCCGGATCGAATCCCGGCCTACCAGAACCGAACTCGGGACCTACGTCTTTTTCGCCGATTGCGTCGGGCACATCGACGACGACGCCGTCGCCGAGGCACTCAAGGCCTTGCACCGTCGTTGTGCCGATGTGAGATACCTGGGTTCGTGGCCGACGGGCACCGCCGCCGGGGTGCCGCCACCGGCGACGGAGCAGGCGTCGCGGTGGCTTGCGGGACTACGAGAGGGCAAACCCGGCCAAGCCCAGGATGCCGCGGGGTTTCTCCCGTGAGCGGTCGGTTGGTGCTGCTGCGACACGGCCAGTCCTACGGCAACGTCGAGCGGCGGCTGGACACCCGCCCGCCCGGGGCGGAACTGACGCCGCTGGGTCGCGACCAGGCGAGGGCGTTCGCCCGCAACTCTGCACGACCGGCCATGCTCGCGCACTCCGTGGCCACGCGGGCGTCGCAAACCGCGGCGGTGATCGGCAGCGAACTGGAATTGGCCGCCCTCGAGGTTGCCGGCATTCACGAGGTGCAGGTCGGGGAGCTGGAAAATCGCAGCGACGACCAGGCGGTCGCGGAATTCAACGCGATCTACGAGCGCTGGCACCGCGGCGAGCTCGACGCGCCACTGCCGGGCGGGGAGACCGGCAACGACGTGCTGGACCGCTACGTCCCGGCGCTCACCGAGCTGCGCCTGCGCTATCTCGACGACGACAATTGGGACGGCGACATCCTGGTCGTCAGCCACGGAGCGGCGATCCGGCTGGCCGCCGCGATCCTGGCGGGCGTGGATGGCAACTTCGCGTTGGACAACCATCTCGACAACGCCGAATGCGTGGTGCTGGCCCCGATCACCGACGGGCGGTGGAGCTGCGTGCGATGGGGAAACGTGACGCCGCCCTTCGTTCCCCGGGCCGAGTCGAGCGCGGTCGCGGATGCGGTCCGCTCAGGCACCGATCCGATGGGCTGACGACCGACCCATCTCGATTGCCGGGGCGGCCGCTTCGGCGCATTCGCAGCCCACGGCAACGCAGTCGACGACGAACGTGTGCGGCACCAGCTGCGGGCTCACGCAGCCCGCCTCGGTGCATTCGGATCGGCCCCAAAACCGGCCGCCTGCATGGTGAATGATGGTGCCGTGGCAGTGATCCAATCCTGCCCGGCAGTCGCGGCACTCAGCGCTCATGAGCCGTTCATAGCATCAGACGTCGACAAAGTGGGGATGCCGCGCCCACCGGCATGTGGGGGCTTGCCGCCGGCGTCCCGATCCGTCAGCCCCACCCCAGTTCCTCCAGCCGGTCGTCGTCGATGCCGAAGTGGTGCGCGATTTCGTGGATCACCGTGATCGCCACCTCCTCGACGACGTCGTCGTCGGATTCACAGATGTCCAGCAGCGCCTCGCGGTAGATCGTGATGGCGTCGGGCAGCGTCCCGGCGTAGTCGGAATCGCGCTCGGTGAGCGCCACCCCCTCGTATTGGCCGAGCAGCTCGGCGTCCTGCGGGTGGCGGTCGTCGACCAAAACAACGACGTTGTCCATGGCGGCCGCCAGCTCGGGTGGGATCAGGTCGAGCGCGTCGGAGACCAGCTCGTCGAACCGCTGCGGATCCATCCGCACGGGCACCGGACTAACCCGCCGGCGGTGGTGGCTGTGATGCCTCCGGCGGGGGTGCGGCATTCTGCGGTGGCGGCGATGCCTCCGGCGGGGGCGCCGGTGCGCCGCCGTCGAGCGGGGGCGGCGCGTTCTGCGGCGCCTGGGGAGCGGGCGCCTGGGACGCCGGCGACTGGGACGGCGGGCCGACCGGCGCCTGCTGCGGTAGGTGCTGATTGTTCGGCGGAATGCCGTTCGGCTGGGTGCCGGACTGGTTGCTCGGCGCCTGGTTGCTCGGCGCCTGCGTACTGGGCACCTGCACCGGCATCGGTGGCTGCGTAAGCCGTTCCTCGGGAATGTCGGGCGGGGCTACCGGTGGCTGACCGTTGATCAACAGCTGACCCTTGGCGCTGTTCACCAACGTGGCCCAGCCCCCGTTTCCCAGGGTCGCCCCGATGCTGCAGGCGACCTCGCGGCTACCCGCCGACCAACTGGGCAGCGAGACGGTCGGGTAGATCAGCGTCAGGGTCGTGGTGCGCAGCTTTGTGGGTGCCAGGTAACCGTCGGTCATCTTGGTGCACGAATCCTTGATGAACCCCTCCTGATCGGGCTCGGGGGGCAGGGCCCCGGAAAACTTCTCGGCGAGGTTGACCGTGCCCGTGACCTCCATGGCGTGCGGCGCCGCGCAGTCGACCGGGATGTCGATCGGCTGGTTGGTCGTCGAGTCGATGCCCAGGCAGGTACCCGCCGGCCACACCTTGGACTGGTCGACTTCGGCCACCTTGCCCTTGAAGACCTCCTGCTGATTGTTGGGGCCCGGCAGTTGCAGGCCGCACAGCATTCGGCGCTCGCCCGAATTGCGCCATGCCCGGTCACCGGCCCATAGGAGGCTGACGGTGAACTTGCTGTTGGGATCGAACTTGGGACCCAGATAGCTGCGGACCGCGGCGTCGCACTGCTCCTGCGTGATCTGCTGGATGCGGGCCGGCGCCGGCGGGGCGGCGTTGGGCCCATACTCCGAGCCCGGGAAGGTCCTCATGTCGACGGACTCCGCGACTTCGAACTTGTGGTTGTCCGCGCAGTTGACGACGCTGGCGGACTCCGGGGTGGCGTCCGGCCAGGTGAGGCAGTCACCGCTCTTGGCGCGATTGAACGCGGCGTCGCTCCTGGTTCCGGTGCTGGGCACGGCATTGCTGTCGATGTAGCCGGCCAGCCGCCCCGGCCCCGGGCCGACCGGAATCGCGATAGCCAGTCCGGCGATCAACAGCGCACCGAGCGCGGTCAGCAGCAGCGCTCGACGAGTGGCGGTCGGTTGCAACCCGCGAGACGTGCGGACGCCGGCTTGGGCGGCCTCGACGGCTTCTGTCTCGGGTTCCTTCTCGGGCGCTTGCGACATCGGCTCCATTCTGACAGGGCGCGCCGAGTGGCGTGACGGATGTTGCCAATGTGTTTCCTGCGATCGCCGCAAAGGTAGGTGCTCTGCCCGCGGAGCGCGGTAGCAAAAGTAGTGTCAGGGCCGTGATCGACCTGAAACTGCTCCGGGAAGACCCCGACGCCGTGCGCCGCTCGCAGGTCAGCCGCGCCGAGGACCCAGCCTTGGTGGACGCGCTGTTGGCCGCCGACGCCAAGCGTCGCGCGGCGATTTCGGCAGCCGACGCCCTGCGCGCCGAACAGAAGGCTGCCAGCAAGAGCGTGGGCGCCGCATCAGCCGAGGAGCGCCCCGTCCGACTGCAGCGGGCAAAGGAGCTCGCCGAGCAGGTGAAAGCGGCGGAGATCGCCCAGTCCGAGGCCGAGGCGGGGTTCACGGCGGCGCACATGGCAATCCCGAACGTCATCGTCGACGGGGTGCCGGCCGGCGGCGAGGACGACTATCGGGTGCTCGAGGTGGTCGGTGAGCCGGCGGCGATCGAGGACCCCAAGGACCATCTGGAGCTCGGCGAGTCGCTGGGGGTCATCGACATGCAGCGCGGTGCCAAGGTCTCCGGCTCGCGGTTCTACTTCCTGACCGGCCGGGGCGCCCTGTTGCAGCTGGGTCTGCTGCAGCTGGCCTTGCGGGTGGCCGTCGACAACGGCTTCATCCCCGTGATCCCGCCCGTGCTGGTGCGACCGGAGGTGATGGCCGGTACCGGGTTCCTGGGCGCCCACGCCGACGAGGTGTATCGGGTGGAAGCCGACGACCTCTACCTCGTGGGCACCTCGGAGGTGCCGTTGGCCGGGTACCACGCCGACGAAATCCTCGACCTGTCGGGCGGCCCGCTGCGCTACGCGGGCTGGTCATCGTGTTTCCGCCGCGAAGCGGGCAGCTACGGCAAGGACACCCGCGGCATCATCCGGGTGCACCAGTTCGACAAGGTGGAGGGGTTCGTCTATTGCGCGCCCGCCGACGCCGAGGCCGAGCACCAGCGGCTGCTGGGCTGGCAGCGCGAGATGCTTGCCCGCATCGAGGTGCCGTATCGCGTCATCGACGTCGCCGCCGGCGATCTCGGTTCGTCGGCCGCCCGCAAATTCGACTGCGAGGCATGGGTGCCCACGCAGGGGGCCTACCGGGAGCTGACGTCGACGTCGAACTGCACGACCTTTCAGGCGCGCCGGCTGGCGACGCGTTACCGGGATGACGCCGGCAAGCCACAGATCGCGGCCACCCTCAACGGCACGCTGGGCACCACCCGATGGCTGGTCGCGATCCTGGAGAACCATCAGCGTCCCGACGGCAGCGTGCGGGTGCCCGACGCCCTGGTCCCGTTCGTCGGCGCCGAGGTGCTAGAGCCGAGCGCCACCATGGGTTAATGCGCCTTGGCGGCCAGCCGCGGTTGTCGGCGATCCGTGCGCAGGCTTGCGGCCGCCGATCGCGCCGGGGCTCGCCAAACCTGGCCGGCCAGAAAACCGAGCGCTCAGGCGTTCACCGTTTCTCGTGACCGCTCGTGCCGGCGCTGCCTTTCCATGGTGGCGAAGTAGAAGGCGAACCCGAAGGTGAAGCTGGTGAACAGGCTGGACACGAAGAACAGCCACGGGTGCTTGAGCCCGCGGCGATAGCCGTCGACGATCGTAAACAGCGGCAGCAGAATCACATTCGCGATCGTGTAGTCCTGGCTGGCGGAGTCCGCGGCCGGGTTCGTGTACATCAGCCTGATGTACTCGGCCCAGCTGCCGTGCTCGCCCCACAGCGGATTGGTGGATCCGTGCGAGTACTGCTCGACGTAGGTGATGTTGAAGTACCAACCCAGGGCGACAGAAACGATGCCGACGAGGTAGTACAGGCATTCCAGCGGAGTGAACAACGGCCCGGCGGCCGGCCTGGCGAAGACCTTCGAGTTCGCGGCGACGATCCAGCCGATGACGCCGAGCCCGAGAACCGCATGCACAAGAAGCGAGACCATGGCCGCAGTTTCACCCCGCCGAACAAGTTTTGTCAATAATGACAGAATGCAAAGGAGGTAGCGTACTGACATGGTCAGGCCCGCGCAGACGGCGCGCAGCGAACGCACCCGCGAGGCGCTCGTGCAGGCAGCGATGGTGCGGTTTTTGGCCCAGGGTGTCGAGGAGACCTCGGCCGAGCAGATCGCCGCCGACGCCGGGGTGTCGCTGCGGACCTTCTACCGCCACTTCCGGTCCAAGCACGATTTGCTGTTTGCCGACTACACCGGGCTGAACTGGTTCCGTGCCGCGCTGGACGCCAGGCCGGGCGACGAGCCGATTATCGACTCCGTGCAATCGGCCGTCTTCTCGTTTCCCTATGACGTTGAGGCGGTAGCGAAAATCGCCGCGTTGCGCGGCGGAGAGCTTGACCCCGGCCGCATCGTCCGCCACATCCAGGAGGTGCAGGCGGACTTCGCCGACGCCGTCGAGCAGCAACTGCAACGGCGTAACTGCGCGGCGGCTCGTACGCCCGCCGGCCGGCTGCGCGCCACGGTCACCGCTCGCTGCATCGCGGCCGCGGTCTTCGGGGCGATGGAGTTCTGGATGCTCGGCAACGACAGGTCGCTGGGCGAGCTTGCGCGGATGTGCCACACGGCGCTCGAGTCCCTGCGCGCCGGCATCACCGATGCGTGGGCCACGCCGCCCCGTGCCTAGTTTTGTCACAATTGACAAAACGCGACGGCCATGCCAGCCTCCATCGTGGAGGGCAGGGATATGGCTGAGTCGGAAACGTTCGACGCGATAGTTATCGGTGCGGGACACAACGGGCTGGCCGCGGCGGTGCTGCTGCAAAAGGCGGGGCTGCGGACGGTGTGTCTGGATGCCAAGCTCTACACCGGTGGAATGGCCGCCACCGTCGAGCTTTTCGACGGGTACCGGTACGAAATCGCCGGCTCGGTGCAATTCCCGACGTCACCCATGGTCGTCGACGAGCTCGGCCTGGGCAACCTGGCGACGATCGATCTCGAGGTGATGTCGGTAGCGTTGCGCGGCGTCGGCGACGATCCGCTGGTCCAGTACAGCGATCCCGTCAAGCTGTTCACCCATCTCAACGAGGTCCACGGCGCGGACGCCGTCAACGGGATGGCGGGACTGATGGCCTGGAGCCAGGCGCCGACGCGTGCACTGGGCCGGTTCGAGGCGGGCACGCCGCCGAAGACGTTCGACCAGATGTATGCGTGTGCCACCAATGAGTTCGAACGATCGGCCATCGATGACATGCTGTTCGGCTCGGTCACCGGTGTGCTGGACCGCTACCTGCCCGACCGGGAGAAGCACGGCGCGCTGCGCGGGTCGATGACCGTGCTGGCCGTCAACACCCTCTACCGCGGACCGGCCACCCCGGGCAGTGCAGCGGCGCTCGCCTTCGGGCTGGGCGTTCCCGACGGGGACAGCATGCAGATGCAGAAGCTGCGCGGCGGCATCGGCGCGATCACGTCGCACCTGTGCGAACTGCTGGAAAGTCACGGCGGCGAGGTTCGGCTGCGCACCAAGGTCGCCGAGATCCTGGTCGACAGTGCCAAGTCCGGCGGCCGGGTGACCGGGGTGCGCACGGAGGCCGGCGACATCCTCACGGCACCGATCGTCGTCTCCGGCATCGCGCCCGACGTCACGCTCAACGAACTCGTCGATCCGGCGGCCTTGCCCACCGAGATCCGCGAACGATATGCGGGCATCGACCACCGCGGCAGCTACCTGCAGATGCACTTTGCGCTGGACGAAGCGCCCGCGTTCGACGCACCCTACGAGGCGCTCAACGACCCGGCCATGCAGGCGTCAATCGGCCTTTTCTGCACCCCCGAGGAGGTCCAGCAGCAGTGGGAGGACTGCCGCCGCGGTATCGTCCCCGCCGATCCGACGGTAGTGCTGCAGATCCCCTCGCAAAACGACCCGGACCTGGCGCCGCCGGGCAAGCACGCCGCGTCGGCGTTCGCGCTGTGGTTCCCCATCGAGGGCGGCGCAGAGTATGGGCAGGCCAAGGTGGAGATGGGTCAGCGCGTGATCGACAAGATCACCCGCCTCGCTCCCAATTTCGAGCGCAGCATCACCCGCCACACGACGTTCACGCCCAGGCACATGGGCGTGATGTTCGGGGCGCCGGGTGGTGACTACTGCCACGGGCTGTTGAACCCGGACCAGATCGGCCCCAACCGGCCCGGGGCGAAAGGTTTCCTGGGCCAGCCGATCCCCATCCACGGCCTCTACCTCGGCAGTGCGGGATGCCATGGCGGGCCCGGGATCACGTTCATCCCGGGTTACAACGCCGCTCGCGCCGCGTTGGACGACGTCGGCCGCTGACTGCACGCCGGCCGGTGACCTTCGGAAAACCGGACCGAATGAGAGAAATGACGGGCTAGGCTACCCGAGAACCGCACTCCACCGCGCGGCGTCGGGCGAAGGCGCCCACATGGCACCGGCATGGCACCGACATAGCACCGGCATGACGGGGGCGGGGACAAAGCGCGGGAGGAAGCGGTGCTCATCGGACCATTGGACGTTTCCACGGTCAACGAGTGGGCGCTGCAGCCGGGATCCCTGATCTCCTGGCAACCGACGCCGTCCGCGCGCGCCAAGGCTCTCGAGGCGCCCGTGAGTCCCGTGCCGGCCAGCTATGTGCAGGCCCGGCACATTCGAAGCTTCTGCGAGCAGGCCGCGCGGGGGCTCGACCACTCACGGCTGCTCATCGCCTCCGTCGACGTGTCGGGTCGCTGCGATCTGCGCGTCATGACCTACGTCATCAATGCCCACCTTCGCAGGCACGACACGTACCGCAGCTGGTTCGAGTGCCGCGATGCGGCCCGGGCAGGCGACCACATTGTGCGGCACACCATCGCCGACCCGGCCGACATCGAATTCCGCCCGACCAGGCACGGTGAGCTGACGAGTGCGGAGCTGCGGGAACACATTGTGGCCACGCCGGATTCGCTGCAGTGGGATTGCTTCCGCTTCGGCGTCATCCAGCGCCCGGATCGCTTCACGTTCTATGTCAGCATCGATCACCTGCATGTCGACGGTCAGTTCATCGGAGTCGGACTCATGGAGTTCCAGACGATGTACGCCACCCTGCTGTCCGGCGGCTTGCCCGTCGAGCTCCCACCGGCCGGCAGCTACGACGACTTCTGCGTCCGGCAGCGCGAGCACACGTCGGCGTTGACGGTGGACTCCCCCGAGGTACGCGCGTGGATCGCCTTCGCCGAGAGCAATGACGGCGCCTTCCCGGCATTCCCCCTGCCGCTGGGCGATCACTCGATGTCTCGTGAGGGCGACCAGCTGAGCGTGACCCTGCTGGACGAACAACAAACCGAGCGATTCGAGACCGCGTGCGTCGCCGCCGGCGCCCGCTTCGTCGGCGGCATGTTCGCCTGCATCGCGCTGGCGGTCCACGAGTTGACCGGTGCCGACACGTATTTCGCGATTACGCCGAAAGATACCCGCACCACTGAGGCTGACCTGAACACCCAGGGTTGGTTCACCGGCCATGTCCCGGTGACGGTTCCGGTGGCCGGACTGTCTTTCAATGAAATAGCTTGCAGCGCCCAGAGTCTCCTGGATTCAAGTGCGGGCCTGGCGCAGGTGCCATTCGAACGCGTCGTGGAATTGGTGCCGTCGCTGCGCCGGCCGCAACCGCTTTTCAGCCAGGTGAACTTCTTTGACGCACAGGTCAATCCGCTCGCGATGATGGCCAAGCTGCTGTCGGGACTGACCGTCGGGGCGCACAGCGACGGCCGGGTCATCTATCCGCTGAGTACGATGATCGGCCGATTCAACGAGACCGCGGCAAGCGTCCTGTTCCCGAACAACCCGGTCGCTCGGGAATCCGTCACCAGGTATGTGGCGGCAATCCAATCCGTGTGCGCCCGAATCGCCGATGGGACCGTGACGGAGCGGTCACGCCCGGTTACCGGTGTGCTGACGCTCGAAGGATAAGCGTTGAGCGGCAAGGCTTTTCGTGGCGCTGACCCGGATGCCGGGGCGGGCGTCTTTCCGCGGCTGGGGCACCTGATCACGCGCAGGCCCTGGCTGGTGATCGGCGCCTGGGTTCTCCTCGCGGCTGTGCTGTCGCTGACCATGCCGTCCCTGGAAGAGATCTCCCAGCGCCGGCCGGTGGATATTCTGCCCGCCGACGCGCCGGTCATGGTCGCGACGGAACACATGGCGGCCGCGTTCCACGAGCCGGAGTCGGAAAGCGTCGCGGTGGCGGTGCTGAGCGATGCCAACGGGCTGAGCCCCTCCGACGAATACACCTACAAAAGAGTGGTCGACGCTCTGCGCCGCGACACTCGAGATGTCGTGATGCTGCAGGATTTCATCGCAACGCCGCCCCTGCGTGAGGTGATGACCAGCAAGGATCACCAGGCGTGGATCCTACCGATAGGCGTGCCGGGTGAGCTGAGTTCGCCGCAGTCCAAGCAGGCGTACGCGCGGGTGGCCGACGTCGTCAAACACAGCGTCGCGGGGTCGACGCTGACCGCCAACATGACCGGGCCCGCATCCACCGTCGCCGACATGAACCTCACCGGCCAACGGGACCGGATGCGGATCGAGCTTGCCATCGTCGTTTTGCTGTTCATCATTCTGGCGGTCGTCTACCGCAACCCGATCACCATGGTGCTGCCGCTGGTGACCATCGGCGTGTCCGTGGTGGTCGCACAGCGGCTTGTTGCCACCGTCGGATTGGCCGGCCTCGGCATCGCCAATCAGACCACGATCTTCATGAGCGGGATGATGGTCGGCGCCGGAACGGATTACGCGGTCTTCCTCATCAGCCGATATCACGATTATCTGCGCCGGGGCGTGGAGTCGGATGAAGCGGTCACCAAGGCATTGGCATCCATCGGCAAGGTGATCGCCGCCTCGGCAGCCACCGTGGCGGTCACCTTCCTGGGAATGGTCTTCACCCGACTCGGAATACTCAGAAGCGCCGGGCCGGTGTTGGGGATCTCGGTGGCTGTGGTGTTCTTCGCCGCGGTCACGCTGCTCCCGGCGCTGCTCGTGCTCGCCGGACGCCGTGGTTGGATCGCGCCGCGACGCGACGTGACCCACCGGTTCTGGCGGCGTTCGGGCGTACACATCGTGCGCCGACCGAAGACTCACCTGCTGGCCAGCGCGCTCGTCCTGATCGTTCTGGCCGGCTGCGCCGGTCTGGCCCACTACAACTACGACGAACGCAAGACGCTGCCTGGCTCCGTCGAAAGTTCGGCCGGGTATGCCGCTCTCGACAAGCATTTCCCGCCGAACCTGATCATTCCGGAGTACCTCGTCATCGAATCGCCCCGCGATCTGCGCTCGGCGAAGGCGCTTGCAGATCTGGAGCAGCTGGCACAGCGCGTGAGCCAGGTCCGCGGCGTCGCGCGGGTGAGGGGCATCACCCGGCCGACCGGGGACTCTTTGGAGCAGGCCAAAACGTCTTGGCAGGCAGGCGAAGTCGGCGACAAGCTCGGCGAGGGCTCCAGGCAGATCGTCGACCACACCGGCGACCTCGACAAGCTGGCCGGCGGCGCGAATGTGATGGCGGGCAAGCTGAGCGAAGTGCGGACCCAAGTCAACCAGGCCGTCTCCGCCGTCAGCGCTCTGGTGGACGCGCTGGGGTATCTGGAGAACGTATTCGGGGGGAATCGGGCGCTCGGCGAACTCGAGGGCGCGGAAAAGCTCGTCAGCGGCATGCGCAAGCTCGGGGACGCTATAGGCGCGAACTCCGATTTCGTTGCCAACAACTCGGATTGGGCCGGGCCGGTGCTGGGGGCCCTCGACAACAGCCCGATGTGCAGCGCCGAGCCCGCCTGCGTCAACGCGCGTACCGAACTGCAGCGACTGGTCAGAGCGCGCGATGACGGGACCCTCGGCAAGATATCGGAGCTGGCTCGGCAACTGCACGCGACTCAGGCCGTGCAGACCCTGGCCGCAACGGTGTCGGGGTTGCGCCGGGCGCTGGCCACCGTCATCGGGGCGATGGGCTCGCTCGGGATCGACAGCGCGGGCGGCATGAAGGCCAAGATCAACTTTCTGCAAGAGGGAGCCAACAGCCTCGCCGACGGCGGCCGCCAATTGGCCGACGGCGTGCAGCAACTGGTCGATCAGGTAAAAAAGATGGGCTTCGGGCTCGGTGAGGCCTCCGCGTTCCTGATGGCCATGAAAAACGATGCCACGACGCCCGCGATGGGAGGCTTCTATATTCCCGCCCAGGCATTGTCGTATGCGACGGGCGACCAAGGCGGATCTGAGCCGATGCCCGGCGGGGTCAGGGAGCTCTTCGGCGGGTTGGCCGCCGATGAGCTCAAAAAGCTTGCGGCTGCCTTCGTTTCACCATCCGGTCACGCGGTGCGGTACTTGATACAGACGGATCTCAATCCGTTCAGCACCGCGGCGATGGATCAGGTGAATGCCATCAACGCTGCCGCGCGCGGGGCGCAACCGAATACCACACTGGCCGACGCGAAGGTGTCGCTGGTGGGGTTACCCGTCTTGGTCAAGGAGACGCGTGACTACTACGGGCACGATCTGCGATTCATCATCGTGATGACCATCTGCGTCGTGCTGCTGATCCTGATCGTCCTGCTGCGCGCCGTCGTCGCGCCGCTCTACCTGATCGGCTCGGTCATCGTCTCCTACCTGTCGGCGCTCGGCATCGGGGTCATCGTCTTCCAATTCGTCTTGGGCGAGGAAATGCATTGGAGCGTGCCGGGACTCACGTTCGTCATACTGGTGGCGGTCGGCGCCGACTACAACATGCTGCTGATTTCCCGAATGCGTGACGAGTCGAGGTTCGGCATGCGCTCGGGTGCCATCCGCACGGTCGGCTCAACCGGCGGTGTGATCACCGCGGCCGGTTTGATCATGGCCGCGTCGATGTTCGGTCTGGTATTCGCCAGCCTGGGCAATGTGGTCCAGAGTGGCTTTGTGCTGGCGACCGGACTGCTGCTGGACACGTTCCTGCTGCGAACACTGACGGTGCCCGCGATCGCCGTGCTCGTCGGCCGCGCGAACTGGTGGCGGCCGGCGGGCCGGTGGCCCTGGCGGCGGGGCCGCGCTCCGGTCACAGGCAGACCGCTGCTGCCCGAGGAACGCAGGTCTGCCGCGCGGTGGACGGACGACGACGTGATCGGTTTCGCATTGCGCGATGGGCTGCGACTCTGACGTCGGACGCGAAACACCGCGGCTCGGGCGTGGCTATTTCCTGCCTCTGAGCAACAACCGACCGATCCCCGACAAGAGGCCCTTTGCGCCCCTTGCGGCCTTGGGCCCCGACAGGACGTTTCGGGCCGCGTTGGCGGCCGTGAGGCTTCCGGTTGCCGCCGTGATGCTGTCACCGGGGACGGCGGCTGCCGATGCGATGGCGGGGATATGGCTGATGCCGTTGGCGAATGCGCCCGCGCTGGGCGCCGGACCGGGGTTGTAGGCCCTGTCGATCATCGGCCGCAGCACGGCCTCGAGCGGTGCGGCCTTCTCCGGAGGCAGGCCCGCCAGGTCCACCAGCGCCCGGACCACCGGCAACTGCTGGCTACGGATGAAGTATGTCGTCGTGGTGGCGCCCAAGCTGTTGGTCGTGGTCGTGATGTCCCAGGGCGCCACCCGGGCCGGGTCCGAGAAAGCCGTCGCACTATGCCCGTAATACCCGCCCGCCGCAATCGCGTTGAGGTCGGCGAGCAGGTTGCCGACATGGTTGGGCGGGTCGGAGAAAGGATCGTATTGGCCCACGACATTGATCGTGCGGTACTGGCTGTCCACCGGAGCCGGAACCGTGTAGTCGATGATCGGCACGTGGGTCCCGGGTCCGAAGGCCTTGACCAGAAGATTGTTCGGGTCACCCGCTTTGATGAACGTCAGCCGGTCGGGCGCAGGGGCGGCCGGATCGTGCGCCAGCCGCGCCTGCTCGCGGTCGAGCGCCAGCGTCCCCTGGGAGAGTCCCGCGACCGAGATCGGCCCGTCGGTGCTGCGGATAGCCGCGTCCAGGTTGTTCGCCCCGATATTCACTGAGCTGTCGACGGTCGGCGAATTCAGTCCGGTGACGGGCCAAAAGCTACCCGGGTACGCGATGACCCGCCGGGTGGCGTCGGCGCCGTAGTAGTTCGCGCCGATCTCGGGCTGCATCGCCGGGTTGAAGTGATAGAGCGACCTCAGCGGCCCGTACGGTGACGGCGCGGTGCCGGGCACGATCAACGCGGTGTCCGCGGCGGCGACGGAATCGGCGAAAGGCATTGCCCAAGTGAGCAATCCGACCGCAACCGCCCCGGCGAGGTGTCTGTTCACAGGATGCATGCTACTTCTCCGTTGGCAACGACATGGGCGATTAACGGTTTGTCAGCCCGAGCATGAGCAGGAAGCAACCGGCCGCCCCCACCGGGAGCGCGACGTCTCGATGACCGCGGGACCGCAGCCGCGTGTGCAGCGCGGCGACGAGCGCGCGCGTTCGGTGCGGCGCCGCCAGGTAGCTGAAGATCGGGATCTCCGCCATCGTGAATGCCACCAGGTTGAACACGAAAAGAGCCTGCACCTGCGCCACCGGCGCGGCGTGAGCCGCAAGAATGGCGGCCATCGAGCCCGCGTAGTTTGCCGAAGGCAACGCCGCACCCAACCCGGCGACCCACGCGACCCA
>NZ_JAFBAT010000032.1 GCF_019247615.1 Mycobacterium sp.
GCTGCTTCCGACCGCAGACCTTGGGTCCGCACTCCTGCTCTCCGTCCCGTCCTATGACGTCAACCTGTTCCTGGGCGGCGTCGGGCAGGCGCTCGGTGGCGATCCCATGGGCCTCGTCAATGCGTTCGGTGATCCGCTCGCGGCTGACATCGGACTGACCGTTGTCGCGGGTGGCATCGAATTCTTCGTATTGGACAATGCGGTCACGACGATCATCAGCGGCACACCACATCCGGGCCTCATGTGATCGACGCCTAGGGTTCGAGCACCACCTTGCCGAGCACACCGCCGTCGGCAAGGCTCTGCAACGCGGCCTGGCCCTCCGACAACGGATAGCGTTGCGGCGGGGGGGGTCTGAGCCCCAGGAACACCAATTGGCTTAGCCCCCATGAGAACAAGGCCGCCGATCCGGGAACCTTGTTGAGGTACTCGCCCCACGCGACGCCGACCACGCTCACGTTGCGCAGCAACAGCCGGTTGACCTTGACGGTGGGAATACCGCCCGCGGCGAAGCCAATCACCACCAGCTTGCCGTCGATCGCCAGGACGCGGATGGCGTCGTCGAAAGCCGGCCCGCCGATGGGATCGACGACGATGTCCACGCCCCGGCCCTTGGTGTACTCCCGCACTCGGTCAGCCCAACCGTCGGACAACGGGAACACCGGGTCGGCGCCCAACGCCGCGACGTAGTCGATGGCGGCCTCGCGGTGCACGACGCCGATCACCTTCTTGGCGCCCATGGCCTGTGCGACCTGAATCGCCGCCGTACCCACGCCGCCGGCCGCACCCAGCACCAGCACCGTGTCGCCCGGGCGCATGGCGGCGCGGCGGGCCAACGCGAAATACATGGTGTTGTAGTTCACCAGCAGCGAAACCGCTTCGGCGTCATCGAGTTCCGCGGGGCTGCGCATCACGTTCGGTACGGGAACGGCTACCTG
This sequence comes from Mycobacterium sp., assembly GCF_019247615.1. Lineage (GTDB taxonomy): Bacteria > Actinomycetota > Actinomycetes > Mycobacteriales > Mycobacteriaceae > Mycobacterium. Next base: position 939 of record NZ_JAFBAT010000032.1, read on the forward strand.
TTCGGCGTAGCCGCCTAGGAAGCCGAACGCCGAAACGCGTTCTCCCACAAGGAAACCCGACCCCCGCGGCGCAGAAAGCACCACGCCCGCGGCCTCCATGCCGGGAACGAACGGCGGAGGCAACCTCAGTTGGTACTCGCCCTTGGTCAGCAGCAGGTCCGGAAAGCAGACTCCGGCGGCGCGCACGTCGATGACGACGTTGTCGCCGTCGTCGTGGACGTCATCGACGTCGGTGTACACCATGCCGTCCGGGCCGGACAGCTTCTGTACCACACAGGCTTTCATGGCTTTCTACAGGTTTTAAAGCGAGAATCCGGCCTTCTTCGCTTCCGAGAGGTCGGTGATCTCGGCCCAGTGCTCGGCGACGTCCTGCACAGACGGCGGCGTGTCGAAGTTCACGCCATCGTTCTGGAACAGCGCGACGTGCTGCACCTTGCCCCCGCCAACGATGAAAACCGATCCATTGTCCGAGGATTCCTCGGTGCACAGGTACGCGACCAGCGGCGCGACGAAATCCGGCGTCAGCTTCTCGAACACCTCCGGCGGCAAAATGTCCTGGGTCATCCTGGTCGCCGCGATGGGGGCGATCGCGTTCGCGTGGATGTTGTACTTCGCGCCCTCGTGCGCCAGGGTGTTGATCAATCCGACGAGGCCGAGCTTGGCCGCGCTGTAGTTGCTCTGCCCGAAGTTGCCGAACAATCCGCTGGTCGAGGTGGCGACGACGACCCGGCCGTAACTCTGCTCCCGGAAATGGGGCCACGCGGCGCGGATGATGTTGTACCCGCCGTAGAGGTGCACCTTCAGCACCGCGTCCCAGTTCTCGAACGTCATCTTGTGGAACGTGCCGTCGCGCAGGATCCCGGCATTGCTCACCACGCCGTGCACGGCCCCGAACTCGTCGAGTGCGGTCTTGATGATATTGGCGGCACCGTCCTCGGTCGCGACGCTGTCGTAGTTGGCGGCCGCACGGCCCCCGGCGTCCTTGATCTCCTCGACCACCGCGTCGGCCATGTTGTGGCCTGCGCCGGTGCCGTCACGCGCGCCGCCGAGGTCGTTCACGATTACGCTGGCGCCCTCGCGGGCCAGGGTAAGGGCGTATTCGCGGCCCAGTCCCCCACCGGCTCCGGTGACGACGATGACACGATCCTGCACTCCGGGCATCAGGTTCCTTTCTCCGGTTAAGCGATTGGCCTACAACGGAATTGGTTATTGCGGGTCAGAACAGCTTGCGAGCGATCTTGAAAGCCATGTCGGTGTACGGCGGGTAGATGAAGCTGGACAAGTCGGGACGCGTCGGCTTGGTCAGCACCGCCTTGCGGTGGCTGAATTCCTCGAAACCGTACCTGCCGTGGTAGGCGCCCATGCCCGACGCGCCGACACCACCGAACGGCAACTTGGCCGTCGAGACCTGGAAGGCCAGATGGTTGACCAGCATGCCGCCGGCCGGGACCTCCTTGATCACCCGCTCCCGGGTTTCACGCGCCTTGGTGAACAGGTACGCGGACAGCGGCTTGGGTCGCGAGTTGACGAAACGTATTGCCTCGTCGAGGGATTGGACTGTGATCACCGGGAGGACCGGCCCGAAGATCTCGTTCTGCATCAGCGGGCCGTTCGGGTCGGGATCGACGACGACGGTCGGTTGGATTCGCAGCGTCGCCGGGTCGGACTCGCCGCCGACGGTCATCTTGCCATCGTCGCCGGAAAGGTAACTGGTGATTCGGTCGAACTGCCGCTGATTGACAATGCGTATGCCCTGCTGCTCCTTCGACCGGAACTTCGTGATGGCGGCGCCGAGCTTGTCGACGAGTTCGTCGCGGATCGACGCGTCCGCCAGCACGTAGTCCGGGGCCACGCACGTCTGTCCGCCGTTGAGCAGCTTGATCCAGGCGATCCGCTTGGCGGCGACGTCGATGTCGGCGTCGGCGGCCACAATCACCGGGCTCTTACCGCCGAGCTCGAGCGTGCACGGCGTCAAGTGCGGTGCCGCGCCTTCGTATACCTTGCGTCCGATCTCGGTGCCGCCGGTGAACATCACGCGGTCCAGTCCCTGCGCGATCAGCTCCTGACTCACCGCGCCATCGCCCTCGACCACCGCGATCGCATCGTTGTCCAGGTAGCGGGGCACCAACTCCGCCATCAGGTGCGACGACGCCGCCGCGATCTCCGAGGGCTTGAGCACCACCGCGTTTCCGGCGGCGATCGCCCCGACCGCCGGGCCCAGCGTCAGGTAGAACGGGTAATTCCAGGCGCCGATGATCAGCACCGTGCCGTACGGCTCGTACTCCACCCATCCGCGACCGGGCAACTGCGGTAATTCGAGAAGTTGGTATCTGCGTCGGGTCCACCGGCGCACCCGCTTCGCGGCGTACTTTGCCTCGGCCACAGTGGTCGCAATGTCGGCGATGTACGCCTCGACGCGGTTGCGGTCCAGATCGTCGAGCAGCGCGGCGGCGATCGCGTCCTCGTTCTCTTCGATCAGCTTTGCCAGCTGCAGCAATTGCCGCTTGCGCCATTCGATGTCGCGGGTGCGTCCGGTGGCGAAGGTCTTGCGAAGCCGTGCCACCGTAGCGGGGATGTCCACCGGTTTGGCTTCGAATTTCGAGGGGGTCCCGTTCGTGGATTCCGATGTCTTCGGCGCGACGGATTCGGTGGTCATCGTTGTCCTTCCCGAGCAGACCCGAGCAGAGTTGGCCGCGTGGCGGGCGCCCACTCAATCGGTGATAACCGCGATCCTAACCATCCGGTTGGGAGCGCATCGCCGGCGTGCCGGATTTGGCGCACGGCTGGGCCGGCCTCAGAGAACGGCTCGCGCACGCCGAACTAGTCGCTGCTTACGCGGCGGGGCCGCGAGTCGTGAATGGTGCGGGGCGCTACAACCGCTCCGCGATCACGAAATCGGAGAATGCGTCCTGGCCGTCGGCCATCACCACGCCGTCCACCCAGCGCCCCATCCGGCGCATCTCGTCGGTGGAACGTTGCGCGCGGGCGCGCCAACCGTGGTTGTTGAGCCAGTCCGCGACGTCGGCCCGATGTTCGTCGCGATACATCAGCTCCCCGACGTCGACCGTCTCCTCCAGGCCGAGCTCGTCGGCCACCTTCCTGAACCGCTCGCGCATCTGCTGGCGCCGCTCCTCGGCGTGTGCCGGTGCGGTCTCCGCCGAGACCCGGCTACCGGCCGGGCTCAGCTGGCTGATCAACGTGAACAGCCTGTCCTGAGCCTCGGCGGGCAGGTACATCAACAGCCCCTCGGCCAGCCATGCGGTCCGCGCCGACGGGTCGAAGCCGGCGCCGCGCAACGCGGCCGGCCAGTCCTGACGCAAATCGACTGCCACCGCGCGCCGATCGGCCGACGGGACGACGCCGTGCTCGGCCAGTGTCGTGGCTTTGTATTCGAGCACCCGGGGCTGATCGATCTCGTACACCGTGGTGCCGGCCGGCCAGTCCAGCCGGTAGGCGCGCGAATCCAGCCCCGACGCCAAGATCACCACCTGGCGGATTCCGGCGGCGACGGCGTCGGCGAAGTAGGTGTCGAAGAAGTTGGTCCGCACGGCCTGGTAGCTGCGCATGTGCTCGAGTTGGGCCGCGGATTCGGCGTCGAGGGCTTCGACCTTGGCCGCGACGTCCGGGTCGAGCATGGCCTCCCACAAGACGCCGGCGCCGGCATTGGTGACCAGAAGCTTGGCGTACGGGTCGCGAATCAGCGCGTCGGGCCGCTCTGTTTCCACAGCGCGGGCGGCAGCCACCATCACCGCGGTGCTGCCGACGCTGGTCCTGATGTCCCAGGTGTCGTCGTGGGTGCGCATAGAACTCATCGCGTCGCTCCTTATGTCATGCTCGGTCAGTTGGACGACCCGTCGATGCTCGCCCGCAGCAGCGTGCTGCGGACGGCCTCGTCGGCCAGGTCTGCGGGCACCGGACGGCCCAATCGGGCCATCTCGTCGCGGTTGTTCACGGCACGCACCTGCCAGCCGTGGTCGGCGAGCCACTGGGCGGCATCCGAGCGGTCGGGCTCGTGGTAGGTCAACGCCTGGACATTGACGTCGAGGCCGAGGCGCTCGCGCATCCGGCGCCAGCGCTGGATGTTGCCGTTCGAGTTGAGACCGAAAGCCTCGACGGCGATGTGGCTGCCCGGCGCGCTGAGGCCGGTGACCATCTCGAAGAGCCGGTCCTGCGCTTCGCTGGGCAGGTACGGCAGCAGGCCCTCGGCGAGCCACGCGGTCGGTTGGCCGCGGTCGAAGCCGGCGGCCTTCAGTGCCGCGGGCCAGTCGTCGCGCAGGTCCACCGGAACGGCGCGCCGCCGGGCGCGCGGCACAGCGCCATGCGATTCCAGGATTCGGGTCTTGTATTCCAGCACCTTCGGCTGGTCGATTTCGTATACCGCGGTGCCCGCCGGCCACCGCAGGCGGTAGGCGCGTGAGTCCAGGCCGGCGGCCAGGATCACGACTTGGCGGATTCCGCCGGCGACGGTGTCGCCGAAGTACTCGTCGAAGAAGTGGGTGCGCACCGCCTGGTAGTCGACGCCGAGCCGATGCACCCGTCGGCCGTGCTCGTCACCATCGAGCCAGGCCAGCTCGGGGTCCGTCAGCCGGGCCCAAGCCGGCCCGGCGGGGGACACCAACGTCCGCGCGAACTCGTCGCGGATCAGCGGTTCGGGACCCGCCGTTTCCACGGCGCGCGCAGCGGCAACGCCGAGCGCGGTGGCGCCGACGAGTTCGGTGATGGTCCAGCTGTCGCCGGCGGCCCGTAGTGAAGGCGGTAACGAGGCGTCCACATCAGTCATGTCGGCACCATGCTACCGAATAAGTTAGTTAGCCTATGCGCTTTGTGCGCCATCTCACGTGGACCGCCAGAGGCCGCCTTCCAAGAGCTGTCGCAGCATGTCGGAGATGGCCAGCATCTCTTCGTAGGTCCGGACGTAGCCCGCGTAGAAGCCCACGCCGCACAGCACGACCAACAGGGTCTCGACCAAGGCGGAAGCATCGGTATCGGCGGCGATCTCACCGCGTTCCAGGGCGTCGTTGACGACGCGCATGAGAAATTGCCGGCTAATTGGCACGACATCGTTTTCGGTCATGCTGAGTTCGGGATGTCGCTGCGATTCCAGCACATTTGTTACCAAAAACGCTGCCGCTGAAGGATTTACGGAATCCGCCTGCACGGCGATGGAGATGAACGCGGTCAGCCGGCCCATCAGGGTGGTTTCGCGTTCAGCGCGTTCGATGCTGGCCGTGATGACGAGTTTGTTGGTTTCATTCACCACTTCCCGATACAGCACCCGCTTGCTGGAGAAGTAGTGGTTGATCGCCGGTCTGGTGAGGTCGGCGCGTACGGCGATCGCCTGGAAAGTCGCTCCGTCATAGCCACGTTCGCTGAACACCTGGCGAGCGGCGCGCACGATGCGCTTGCGCGTATCGTCCGATTTCGCCGCGGGCGGACGGCCCGGCCGGCGACTCGCCACTGGCGACACCGTTAAAGTGTGCCACCGCCGCGATGTGGCATTAACGCGTTCGGCGGGATGCTGCCGAATTTCCCCGCTTGATAGTCCTGCAAAGCCTCGACCAATTCCGCCCGGGTATTCATCACGAAGGGCCCGTAATGGAACACCGGCTCGCGTATCGGCTGGCCGCCCAACAGCAGCACATCCGCTGCCCCCACGGGTGCAGTCCGCGACGAGTCCTGTTTCTGCCGGGCACCGATCGTGATCCGATCGCCCGGTCCGAGCACGGCCAACTGACCCGAACGGATCGGGTGTGCGACCGGACCGACGTAGCCGCTCCCGGACAGGACGTAAACCAACGCGTTGAAATCTCGCCGCCATGGAACGCTGAGCCGGGCGCCGTTTTCGATCGTCGCGTGCGCCAGGGTGATCGGCGTGTGGGTGATGCCCGGCCCGCTGTGGCCGCCGACCTCGCCCGCGATGATGCGGACCAGCGCCCCGCCGTCCTCGGACGCGACCAGCTTGACGTCGCCGCCTTCGATGGCCTGATACCGGGGAGTGGCGAATTTGTCGCTCCTCGGCAGGTTGACCCACAACTGGATCCCGTGGAAGACGCCACCGCTTTCGACGAGTTCCGCAGGCGGAGTCTCGATGTGCAGGACGCCCGAACCGGCCGTCATCCACTGCGTGGCGCCGTCTGTGATCACTCCGCCGCCACCATGGGAATCCTGGTGAGCGAGCTTCCCGTCGATCATGTAGGTGACCGTCTCGAAGCCGCGGTGCGGATGCCAGTCGGTGCCCCTGGGTTCGCCCGGCTGGTATTCCACCTCACCCATCTGGTCCATGTGCACGAACGGGTCCAGCGCAGCGGTGCTGACGCCCGCGAAGGCGCGGACCACGGGGAACCCCTCACCCTCGTACCCGCGGGGACCGGCGGTGATCGACCGGACGGGCCGTTCGGTATCGCTCAAGCCCGCGGGGCGCAGCCGCGGCAACTCAAGCGTGTCCGCCGTCACAGCAGGCATATCGACCTCCTCGGTTCTTGTCATCCCTATAACCGGACCGCAGTCCGATTATTCCGGGTTGTCATAGGATGACGGGGTGCATGAGGCGGGGGAAGGCGACGGAGAGCACGAACCCCAGCCCGTCCCGGCACCAGTCGCCGCCGCGGGCGGACGCTTCGGTGCGTCCATCAGGAAGTCGGGCTACCTGCAGAAGTGGTTGCTGCTCGGTATCACGATCGGCGCCATCTCCGGCCTGGGCGCCGTCGTCTTCTATTTCGCGCTGAAATACACCGGCGAGTTTCTGCTGGGCTATCTGGGGGGCTATCACATGCCGACGCCCGTCGGCGAGGGCGGCAGCCGCGGGTCTCAGGGCTTTCAGCGCCCGTGGGCGCTTCCGTTGGTGACCACCGGCGGCGCGTTGCTGTCGGCTTTCATCGTGGCAAAGCTGGCCCCCGAGGCGACCGGCCACGGCACCGACGAAGCCATCCAAGCAGTGCACGGTGATCCCCGCGCCATCCGGTTCCGTGCCGTCCTGGTGAAGCTGGTGGCCAGCGCGCTGACCATCGGCTCGGGCGGTTCGGCGGGGCGCGAGGGGCCGACCGCGCAAATCTCGGCCGGCTTCTCGTCTTTGCTGACCCGACGGCTGAACCTGTCCGACGAGGACGGCCGGATCGCAGTGGCGCTGGGAATCGGTGCGGGCATCGGCGCGATCTTCGCCGCGCCGCTGGGCGGGGCGGTGCTGGCGGCCTCGCTCCCCTACCGCGACGATTTCGACTATCGCTGCCTGCTTCCCGGATTCATCACCTCGGGGACGGCATACGCGGTGCTCGGGGCATTCCTGGGTTTTGATCCGCTGTTCGGCTACATCGACGCCGAGTATCGCTTCGAGAAGCCCGGGCCGCTGGTGTGGTTCCTGGTGATCGGCGTCGTTTCCGCAGCAATCGGCTATCTGTACGCCCGCACCTTCCACAGCTCGGTGCGGCTGGTGCGCCGGCTGCCCGGCGGTCGGGTGCTCAAGCCGGCGTTGGGAGGACTGCTCGTCGGACTGCTCGGGCTGCTGATGCCGCAGATCCTCAGCAGCGGCTACGGCTGGGCGCAGCTGGCGTCCAATCGGGGGTCGCTGCTGGGCATCCCGCTATGGATCGTCGTCGCCCTGCCGGTCGCCAAGATCCTCGCGACGTCGCTGTCGATCGGCACCGGCGGATCCGGCGGGCTGTTCGGACCCGGAATCGTCATCGGCGCTTTCGTGGGAGCCGCGATCTGGCGCCTGGGTGAACTGTGCGGCCTGCCGGGCGTGCCGCACGAGCCTGGAATTTTTGTGGTGGTCGGGATGATGGCGTGCTTCGGCAGTGTCGCCCGCGCGCCGCTGGCGATCATGATCATGGTCGCGGAGATGACCGGCTCGTTCTCGGTGGTGCCCGGTGCCATCCTCGCCGTAGGGATTGCGGCATTGCTGATGTCGCGCACCAACGTCACCATTTACGAGGCGCAGCGCCTCGATCGGGAAACGGCCGCGGCCGAGCGGGTGCGCCGGATCTCGGACGATCAGTCAGGAGACGACAGCGGTTAGGAACTGCTGCGCACGCTGCTCGCGGCCTCGGTCTCGGTGGCCGAGCCCTCGTGGGCGAGCTTCCCCCCGGCGTTCTCGAGATGCGCCCGCACGAACCATTGGAATTTCTCCAGCGCCCCGGCCTGATCGATCAGCAGATCCTGGGTGACCGGGTCAAGCTCCTCGGTCTCCTCGATGTATTTGCGGATGTCTTCGATGACGCCCGTGTAGACGAGGTCCAACGCCGCCAGATGCGACTGGACGCAGTCGCGGCCGACCGAGTAGTCATCCCACGTGCGATCCCGGATGATCGCTCCCGGGGTGCCCTGCGGCGAACCGCCGAGGGCCGCGATGCGCTCAGCAACGTCGTCCGCGAAACCGCGGACCGCTTCCACCTGGGGATCGATCATCTCGTGCACGCCAATGAAGTTCGGGCCCACCACGTTCCAGTGAACGTGCTTCAGCGTGAGATGAAGATCGTTGTAGGTGCTCAGTTGCTTTTGCAGCAATTCGGTCAGCCGCACCGCCTGTTTGTCGGTGATTCCCGGAATGGTGAACTGCGTCATCGATTCTCCTGGTTCGCACACGGTCAACGTCCACGACGGGGTACCCGGTGGCCGTTGCTGAAAACTTGGGCCGTGCGCGTGGCATGTCACAACCGGCTGATCCGCTGCACCGGCAACCGCGCGCCCCGACGCGGTTCGTACGCCAGGCCGCTGGCCTCGAGCAGCCGAACCACCCGGTGGCGGTGCGGGCGCATCGGCTCCAGCAGCTCGAGCATTCCCGCGTCATCCACCGTGTGGCCCAACAGTGTCCAACCGATCATTTTCGG
>NZ_JAFBAT010000094.1 GCF_019247615.1 Mycobacterium sp.
CATAAGAACCAGTGGCCGTTGTCACGACCTCGTGAACAATCGCTATCTCTGGCATCGACCCGGCATACCTCGACGACTCACCGGGATCTCTCAACCAGCAAATCCGGCCGGCAGGATACCCGCGGCATGAAAGCGCACCTGTCCCCCGTGCCGGGACTGGTAGTTCGCCACCAAGATTCCCGGGCGTCTGGTTCGGAACGACACGCATGATATGCCCCGTTTATCCCCGCTGCCAGCAACCGAGCGACAGCCCGTTGGTCCCTGAACTGCCGCTCGCGAAAGACATTAGCCGGTCGGTGCTGGCTCGCCGACGGGGGACGCCAAGTGTTCATTCCAGGAAAACCAATGTTCACTCCCGGCCAACCACGGTTCATTTAGGAAAACCGGAAGTTCACCGGAAATTTCGTTTTTCAGCTAGCGCGGGGCGCCTAATCCTCTTCGATGATAAGGGCCATTTCCGGGCAAGAGGCCACACCGTCTCGAACGAGCTGTTCGTCCTCGGGCCTCACCTCGTGCTCTTCGAGGGTCGAATTGCCGGCGGCGTCGATGGGGAACAATTCCGGATCAACGGCGTAACACTGCGCGTGGCCGACGCATCTGGACTTTTCAAGACGAACCTTCACAAGGTTTCCTTCGACTGCTGCAGGAAACACCCAGCCGGGTGGATTGATCGGTCGATCGAGTCTAGAAGACTCCGGGGCCAAGGCCGCCCCAGTGATTCTCGGTATGTCGGATCCGGGCCCGGCTGGATTGGTGCCCGATCGCCACGCATGCGATATTGGTGTGCCGCCTTGCGAAGCGTTGAAGCCGCGGTTCCAGCTGGACCCGGACGGCGCGCACAGGATCCGAACAGCACCCCAATGAGCACCTAGAGCACGCATACACGGGGAGATCTGAGAGTTCATGAGCAGTGTTGGCGAAGGCCAGCCGGGCACGTTCCACCTACCGCGACGTGAGTACGTCGAGTTGCCCATGGCCGCGGACCGAGGAGTCGGATGGAAGGCATTGCGGGACGCCGGGCCGGTGGTGTTCATGAACGGCCACTACTACCTGACGCGCCGCGAGGATGTGCTTGCCGCGCTGCGCAATCCGAAGGTCTTCTCCTCCCGACTGGCACTGCAACCACCCGGCTACCCATTGCCGGTTGTCCCCCTAGCGTTCGACCCGCCGGAGCACACCCGCTACCGCAAGATCTTGCAGCCGTATTTCAGCCCGCAAGGACTGAGTAAGTCCCGGCCGGTCTTGCAGCGCCACGCCACGGAAATGATCGCCGCACTTGCCGGCCGCGGAAAGTGCGAGGCGATGGCGGATTTCGCGAGGCTGTACCCGTTTCAGGTTTTCCTCGACCTATACGGTCTGCCGCTGGAGGACCTCGAGCGGGTCATCGCGTGGAAGGACGCCGTCGTCGCCGACAAGCCCTACCTCTCGCAGGAGGACCTCGAAAAGGGGCAGGAGCTGCTGGCATATCTGAGCGACGCGATACAGCAGCGCCGGCAAAATCCGGGTTCTGACATGTTGTCGCGAGTGATGACCGGCGAGGGCAACTTCAGCGATCTTGAACTGCTGGGCATGAGCCACCTGTTGATCTTGGCCGGATTGGACACCGTCACCGCGGCGATCGGGTTCTCCCTCTTCGAATTGGCCCGCCGGCCGCGACTGCGCGACGCGCTGCGCGACAATCCCAAGCAGATCAGGGTTTTCGTGGAGGAGATCGTTCGCCTGGAACCGTCGGCGCCGGTGGCCCCGCGGGTGACGACGGAGATCGTCACCGTGGGCGGCATGATGCTCCCGCCTGGTACGTCCGTGCGGTTGTGCATGGCCGCGGTCAACCGCGATGACAGCGACGCGATGTCGACCAACGATCTGGTCATGGACGGCAAGGTGCACCGGCACTGGGGATTCGGGGGTGGGCCGCACCGCTGCCTGGGTTCTCACCTGGCGCGGATCGAACTGACCATCATCGTCGCGGAATGGCTGCGGCAGATCCCCGACTTCGACGTGCCCGACGACTACACGCCGACAATCAAGTTTCCGTCAAAGACGTTCGCGCTCAAGGAGTTACCGCTGCACTGGAGTTGATTCCGGCCGCCCGGAATCCCCCAGCGCAGCGGTATCCGTCCTACCTGCGGAACTCGGTGGCAGCGACCTGAACGAAAACGCCGGTGTCCTCGGCCATCAGCAGGCCCCGGCCACGGGGCAGCGGGCCGCCCTTCATCTTGCCGCGAATGAAGCCCTCGTCCGGGTCGGCGTCCATCACCAGCAACGGCGCGTTCGCCTGGTGAAGAGCCCGCAGCATCGGGTCGCTGCCCGCCGAAGACCAGCCGCCGAAGGTACGGGTGACCATCACGTGCAAGCCGACATCGGCGGCGCGGGTCACCCAGGCGGCGGCCTTGTGCAGGGGGGAATCGAAGCCCGCGGGCATCTGCTGGATGTCGTCGACGATCAGGAAGATCTCCGGGCCGCTCCACCACGACCGCGACAACAACTGCTCCGCCGACAGGCCGGGTGGAGGTTCACGGCTGGCCAGCAGCGCGGACAAGTCGTTCATCATCGCCTGAACGCCGTCAAGGTTGTAGGCGAACTTCTCCACGTACTCCGTGCCCAGCACGGTCAGCAACTGACGGCGCGGGTCGACCAGCCATACCTGCGCCGACGGCCCCGACGTCGGCGGTGCGATGCTCGCACCCGGCGCGTAGAGGCGGCCGATCTCGGACATGATCGTGGCCAGCGTCGTGGTGCGACCACATTCGCGGCGGCCCGTCACCATCAGGTGCGCGTTTTCGGCGAAGTTGAGGTAGACCGGCGCGAGGTCCAGTTCCGATATCGCCCAGGCGATTCCGCCCGCGCCGACGCCCTGGCGGGTGTCCCGGGCGGCCAGCTCCCGCACCTGTTCCACGCCGAACCGTGCCGGCAGCCGGCGCACTGGCGGAGCCTGACCGCTCGCGAGCCGACCGACCGCATCGACGATGCTGTCCGACGCGAAAACGTGGTTGGGTGTGCTCGCCAGCGCCGGCCGGGCCACCAGTGTGTGCAGACCGGCCTGCGGGTCGGAATCGAGCCGGACGTAGTTGACCGCAACCATGCCGCGCCCGGGCTTGACCGGAACCTCCTTGGCGAACCGCGAACGCACCAGCTTGGCGTCTTCCACGGCGGCCAGGCGCAGTTCGACCCGAGAGCCGAAACCGCTGCGCACCGGCGGCCGCAGCTCCGACTCGCGATCGGCGGTGACGACGACGTGCACGCCGAACGACGGACCCTGGTTGATGATCACGTTGACCTGCTCGATGAGCACCTCGTTCTCTTCGGCCAACGCCCGGTAGTTGTCGATGACCAGGTAGACGTCGCCGAAACCGTCGTTGGGCACCGGCCCGGGCTCACCGCCGAACCGGCGCCGCCGGAAGACCTCCATCGAGGCGATTCCGTATTCCAGGAAGCTGCGCTTGCGCTCACGCACCAGCGCCAGCAGCTCGGCCACGGTACGGCGCACGCCGTAGGGATCGGTCGGACCGGCCACCTCGCCCACGTGGGGCAAACGGGCGACGGTCGTCAGGGCGGTGCCGCTATAGGCCAGGCAATAGAACTGCACCTGCTCCGGCGTGTGGGTCAGCGCGGCCGAGCAGATCACCGTCTGCAGCGCCGTGGTCTTGCCGGACCCGCCGGCGCCCAGAATCAGCACGTTGGCACCGGGTCCGGACGTGTCGACCGTCCACGGCGGCTGGTCGTGCTTGAACGGGCGGTCGATGATCCCGAGCGGGAACACCAGGTCCTGGACGGTGCCGTAGTCCTGCTGCCACGGGTGGCCGAGGAACCTGTTGACCAGTTCGTCGATGGCCACTGGTTGGCTCAGCGGCGGCTGCCACAACCGGTAGGGCTCGAAGTCGATGCGGCGCAGCTGATCGATGATCACCGTGCCGACCTTGGGTGTCCTGATCCCCTCTTCGTCTTCCTCTTCGACCTCGATCGGCTGCACCTCGCCGTTGCCGTTCGACAGCGCCGCCGGCATCTGCACGTTCGGCCCCCCGACGCTCACCTCGAGCGGGGTGAAGTCGTTGGTGAACAGTTGCGGGCGCACGTAGTCGATGCTGTGCACCAACGCCGGTGCTTCCTCGCCGTCGACGGTGATGCCCCGTGGGATGTAGTCGCGCCACAGGAACTCGGCCTGGAACCGAACAATGTCCTCGAGGCTCCTACGGAAATATCCCAGACCGGCCTGGGCGGGCAGGTTCACGGCATTCGGCACGCCGGCGGCCTGAGCGGCGCCGGCGGTACGCGCCTTCAGCACCAAGCGGTAACCCATGTTCTCCATGAGCTTTTCGGCCCGGCTTTCGATGGTCTGCGAGGCCATCATCAGGTGGATCCAGTAGGCACGTCCCTGACGGCCGATCGAGTCGAGCACGTCGACCGCGGTCGGCATGATGCGGAACCATTCGTAGAACTCGTCGATGACGACCACGAGCATCGGCAGCGGCGGCATGTCCTGACCGCGGGCGCGCATCCTGGCGCGTACCGAGTTGTACTCCTTGGCATCGTCGACGCCCGCGCTGTCGCAGATCGCCTTGCGGCGGGCGATCTCACCCCACAGCGCATCCAGGAAGCGCTCCATCAGGGCCTGGTCTTCCTCGAGGTCGGTGATGATCCGCGACACGTGCGGCACGCCGGCGAATGGCTTGACCGCGGACCCACCCTTCAGGTCGGCCAGGACGAACTGCAATTCCTCCGGGGGGTGACCGAGCATCAGCGACTCGATCACGGTTCGCACCAGCGTCGACTTACCCGAACCGGTCGTGCCGGACATGACCCCGTGGGGGCCGTCGCCGCCTTCGTCCAGCGACTTCATGTCCAAGAACAGCAACTCGCCGTTGTCGGAGCGGTTGCCGAACGGTGCGCGCAATCGCGATCGGCCCATCGAGTCGGTGCGGCTGCCCCACAGCGCATCGAAGTCGATGTCGGCAGGATCGTCGATCCCGTAGTAGGCCATGATGTCCCGGGCCCCGATGTGGGCCACCCGTTGGCCGATCTCCTCGTACGCCTCGGCGAGCCGCCAGCGTGCCAGCTTCTGCGCGAACTCCTCGGCTTCCGCGATGCTGAGCTGGTCGGTGAGCGCGAAGAACCACGGCTTCTCGTCGATGACCATCCAGGTGTCGCGGTCACGCGGCAGCGTCTCGATCACGCCGCGTTCGTCGAAGCGCAACGTGCGCTCCGGCACCGAGGACCACATCGAACCGCCCGTCAGGTCGAAGAACGTCACCCCGTCGATACCCTCGGAGCTGATCACGTACTCCCACTGCGGATCCGTGACGTCGGCGATGATCACCGTATGCGGCGTCGGGGTCTGCGCCGACGAACTGGCGTGCCGGGGCGTGAAAGAGCCACGGCCGGCGAACAATTCGGCCTGCTCCGCGGCGAACTCCCGCACCGAGCTGTAGACCATCCGGGCGTTCCCGGCCGCGTCCTGACGACGGGGGTCACCGAAGTGCGGAAGCCACTTGACCCAGTCCCATTGCTCCAATTCCGAACTCACCACGATCATCTGCACGTGGTCGGGTCCGTGGGAGAACGTCAGCTGGCAGATGATCGCCCGCATCAGGCCCAGAACCTGTTCCCGCTCTCCGAGCAGCGAGTACCACGGCTCGACGAGCAGGGAGATCATCTTCGGCAGGTTGTATACGACGCTTTGATACCGCCCGAACTCCTGAAGAGCCTTACCCGTCACGGGCTCGAGCTCGATGTCGGTGGGCATGTTCTGCGGTTCACCCCAGGTCACCTCGGGACGAGTCATGCCTACGCCGACACGCACGACACCGAAGTTGAGGTCCTTGCCGTCGGGCTTGCGCTCCCACATCCGCGACGACCCCACCGCGGCCGCCAGCGTGGTGGGCGCGGGGTGGAACCACCGGTAGTTGGTGTCCATGCTGTCGGCGGACTCGTGCGCGGTGTCGCGCAGCATGTCCAGCATCAACATGAACTGGGCGCGCATCGCGTCCAGCTTCGGCCGGCTCATCTGCTGCTGGCCGCCGAACCGGCCGCCGAACATCATCATCGCGACGCCACCGATCATGAAGATCGGGAAGATGGCGCCGGCACCGCCGAACACATGGGAACCGCTGGAGAACACCATCGCGACCATGCCGATGATCAGGCCGACCACCAACACGCCGACCACGATGAGCCACCACGGCTTGCCCTCGGGGGGAGGGATGCTCAGCGGGGTCGGCAGGACAATGTTCTCGGGCTTGATAACCGGGGGCTTTTCCGGTGTCGGCCGCGCGAATCCACGTTTCATCTCGGTACCACCAACTCTGCGGGGTTCATATCCATCGGTAGGGTGTCGTGCTCGACCAAGGCGTCTGCGCGTGACAACGTCGGGCCTTGGGGCAGCAGCCGCAGCGCCACCCAGGGCGCCAGGCTCGGTGTGCCCTTCAGGCCCAGGGCCTCGCGCACGTCGCGCGTGTCGTCCACGCCGAACCGGGCGCCCGCATCGGTCAGCCACCATAGCGACTCGGTCGTCTTGGCGCCCGGATCGTTGCCGGTGACGGCCACGAAGTTCGCGTAGTCGGGGCCGAAGAACACCTGGTCGGCCTGGCGGCCGCTGGTGTCTGCCTTCACCAGCGAGACGACCTTGCCGATCTCCTTCGACGCGACCGGGATGGTCGCGCCGGACACCACCTGGACGCGAGCCCGGTTCTCACCGGAGGTCTTCTGCCACCACCAGCAGGTGGCCGGATTCTCCCGGATATCCATCACGTTCAGCGGGTTGTCCGGGTACGACGACAGATCCAGCTTGTTGACCACCGGCATCTTCGCCAGCGCGGCGGGTTCCACGGTCACGGGTTTGGCGTTCGCCGGGCCGCCGGCGTTCTGCAGGATCTGGGCGACCAGCGGTGGCAGCGTCTGGACACCGTCGGCCAGGACAAGCGAATACTGTTGCGGCCCACTGATTTGCGGGGTGACGATCACGGTGCCCACCGGGCCGGGCGCGCCCGGGAAGGCGGCCGGAGAGCCCGCGTTCGGGATTTCCGGCACGGTCAGTTCCGGCCCCACCGGCAAAGCGTCGTACAGCGCTCGGCTCATCGGCTTCGCCATGCTCACTTGCTCCGGGGTCAGCCCCAGCGGCAACAACACCGAGCGGTTAGTCGCGTCGATGCGCGACCGGCGTCCCTCGCGGATCACCCACGCTTCCCCGCCGTAGTTCAAAACCACGGCATCCGAACCGGTGAGCACTCGCCGATGCCCGCTTAAGTCCGGGGTGCCGTCGATCACCGTCATGGTCACGCCCGACGGCGCCCCGACTCCGGTCGAGGTGGCGACGGTGTCGCAGATGAGCCACGACGACGCGGGCGGACTCTTGGGCGCGAAGTTGGACGGCGCACCGGGTATGCCGACCAGCGGTCCGCGCGGCATGTTCGCGATCTGGCTCGACCGGACCAGGTGCGGGTTGTCCGGGCGCCCCGTGATCAGCCGCGCCGACGCCAGGTTCAGCGCCGGATACAGCTTGTCACCCACGCGGACGTACAGGGCGCCGGAGTCGCGGTCGGCGATGATCGGAGATTCGTTGATCTGGCCCGATGGGCTGATGAACGAGTACAACAGCGCACCCAGGCAGACCACCAAGGCAGCGGACACCGACGCCACCACGGCCAGGTTCTGACGCCGTCCCGGCTCGACTTCCATGCGGACCCGCCACCGAGTCAGCGCCATCGAGGTTCGCCGAGCAAGGAACTGATAGCCGGTTACCTGGGTCCGCGTGGACAACCCGAGGCCATACCCCGACCCCCGCTGCCCACGACTCTCTTCCGCCACTTAATTCACCATCCGGTCTGCTAGAACGCCTGGAGACTGTCCCTGTCGATATCTGGCGCGCGAATTACTCGACAACCAGTGACAACCGTAAAGGACCCGCACGGACCCCGCCACGCGTTCGCCGTGCGCGTTCACTCGTATTCACATCTCGCTTTATCTTGATCGCTATTCAGACGAATCCAACCCGTCGCCGGGCTGGCACTCCTCGCCGCCCCCACTAGTCCCCCGGGCTGGACAATTCCGTGTCGTCACAGGCATCGTAGCCGCGGATGGCCGCTCCGTCCTGCTGAACGACCATTCCGCCCGCCGGGCCGGTTCGTCGGCGCTCACCACAACGGGCGCCACAACGGGCGCCTGTCATCCCAGCAAAGCAAGATGGGCGCATGGCTGACCTCGCCCCCTCCCTGGTCGAACTCGCCCGGCGGTTCGGAATTGCGACGGATTACCAGGATTGGACGGGACGGCGGGTGCTCGTCTCCGAGGCCACGCTGGTGGCGGTGCTCGCCGCGCTCGGGGTCGACGCCGGGTCGGAGCGAGAGCGCAACGCCGCGCTGATCGCGCGGACGCGGACGTATTGGGAACGACGGCTGCCGGCGACCATCGTCGGGCGTACCGGAGCGCCGACGAGGTTCTGGGTGCATGTGACGCACGGCGATCCCGCAGAGGTCTGGTTGCAGCTCGAGGACGGCACGGTGCGCGGCGGGGTGCAGCAGGTGGACAACTTCACGCCGCCATACGAGCTGGACGGACGCTGGGTGGGTGAGGCCAGCTTCGTGTTGCCCACCGACCTACCCCTCGGATACCACCGCGTGCACCTGCGTTCCGGCGACTTCCAGACCAGCACCGCTGTCATCATGACCCCGGACTGGCTCGGGTTGCCGGAGCGGCTCGGCGCCCGCCGCGCGTGGGGTCTGGCCGTTCAGCTCTACAGCGTGCGGTCGCAGCAGTCATGGGGCGTCGGCGATGTCGTCGATCTGACCGACCTCGCGGTCTGGTCGGCGTTCCGCCACGGTGCCGACTACGTCCTCGTCAATCCCCTGCACGCGGCAGCTCCCACCACGCCCATGGAGCCGTCACCGTACCTGCCGACGTCCCGGCGGTTCATCAACCCCCTGTACCTCCGGGTGGAGGCGATCCCGGAATTCGCCGACCTGACCAAGCGCGGGCGGGTGCGGCGCTTGCGGTCCGAGGTCCAGCGACGTGCGGGCGAGCTCGACGCGATCGACCGCGACGGCGCGTGGGCGGCCAAGCGGGAGGCGCTCAAGCTGCTGCACGCGGTACCGCGATCTGCGGGCCGCGAGCTGGCCTACGCCGCGTTCCGCAACCGCGAAGGCCGCGCGCTCGACGACTTCGCCACCTGGTGCGCGCTGGCCGAAGAGTACGGCGGGGATTGGCGCCGCTGGCCGGAATCGCTGCAGCATCCCGACGGTGCCGCCGTCCCCGGGTTTGTCGAAAGGAACTCGGAGGCAGTCGATTTCCACCGCTGGATGCAGTGGCAGCTCGACGAGCAGCTGGCCTCGGCGCAGTCACATGCCACCCGGGCCGGGATGGCGTTGGGCGTCATGCACGACCTGGCTGTCGGGGTGCACCCGAACGGCGCCGACGCCTGGGCCCAGCAGGATGTGCTGGCGCTGGGGGTGACCGCGGGCGCGCCGCCGGACGAGTTCAACCAACTCGGGCAAGACTGGTCCCAGCCGCCGTTGCGCCCTGACCGCCTGGACGATCAGGAGTATCGACCGTTCCGCGCGCTGGTCCGCGCGGTGCTGCGGCACGCCGGCGGTGTCCGCATCGACCACATCATCGGATTGTTCCGGTTGTGGTGGATTCCCCGCGGCGCGGCGCCCACCCAGGGCACCTACATCCGTTACGACCACGAGGCGATGATCGGCATCGTCGCCCTCGAAGCCCACCGCGCGGGGGCGCTGGTCGTTGGCGAAGATCTGGGGACCGTCGAGCCGTGGGTGCGCGACTACCTCTTATTGCGCGGCGTGCTGGGCACCTCGATTCTCTGGTTCGAGTTGGATCGGGACGGAAATGGCGGACCGCTGAACCCTTTGCCGGCCGAGCGCTGGCGGGAATACTGTCTTTCGTCGGTCACCACCCACGATCTGCCGCCCACGGCCGGATATCTGGCCGGCGACCACGTGCGCCTGCGGGAGGCGCTGGGGTTGCTGACGCGGCCCGTCGAAGACGAGCTCGCGTCCGACCGGGCCGAGCTGGCGGCCTGGATTGCCGAGCTGCGCCGGGTCGGGTTGCTCGATGACGGGCAAGAGGACCCGGAACAGGTGGTCCGAGCGCTGTACCGGTATCTGGGACGAACGCCGTCGCGGCTGTTGGGGGTGGCGCTGCCGGACGTGGTCGGTGACCGCCGGACCCAGAACCAGCCGGGCACCACCGACGAATACCCGAACTGGCGGGTTCCCCTGACGGGTTCGGACGGTCGACCGGTGACGCTCGAGGACCTTTTCGCCGACCGCCGGGCGGCGGACTTCGCCGAGGCCGTGCGGGCCGGGATCGCGCCTGAACCATAGGGGCGACCTGTTAACTTCGGGGTTCATGAAGGTTTCCGTCGTGGCCCCGGTCGCCGATGGTGTTACGGCGGATCCCGACTGGATGGTCAGCTTCGCGAGTCACCTCGAGCGGTGCGGGTTCGAATCCATCGTTGTCGTCGAGCACTCGGTGCTGGTCACCCGCTACGACAGCGTCTATCCGTACGACAGTTCCGGGCGCGTCGGGCTGGCGGCCGACTGCCCCATTCCCGACCCGCTCGACCTGCTGGCCTTCCTTGCCGCCCACACCAGTCGGCTCGGGTTGGCCACCGGCGTCCTGGTGCTGCCGAACCACCATCCGGTGGTGCTCGCCAAGCGGGCGGCCACTGTCGATGTGCTTTCCGGTGGGCGGCTACGCCTATGCGTCGGTGTGGGCTGGTTGAAGGAAGAGCTCCAGGCGTGCGGCGCCGACTTCGAGCGCCGTGGCAGACGCGCCGACGAGCAGCTGGCCGTTCTGCGGGCACTGTGGGGCGACCACCCGCAGGGGGTTTCGTACCACGGCGAATTCTTCAGCTTCGACGACGTCATGTGTTATCCGAAACCCATTGCAGGCGAACGACTTCCGATTCACATCGGTGGCCACAGCCGGGCCGCCGCCCGCCGGGCCGGGCGCCTGGGAGATGGCTTTCAGCCGCTGGGTGTGACCGGCCCAAGACTCGCGTCGCTGATCGCTGTAATGCGGGAAGAGGCCTCGTCGGTGGGGCGCGATCCGTCGTCCCTGGAACTGTCATTGGGTCACCTGGTGACCAAGATCGATGCCGAGCGCGCGGGCGGCCTCATCGATCAGGGCGCGGACCGGATCGTGTTGGCGATGCCGCCGACCAGCGATATCGAACAGGCGAAGGACATGTT
>NZ_JAFBAT010000138.1 GCF_019247615.1 Mycobacterium sp.
CAACGCCACCAACACGTCTCGGAAATTCACCCCGACCGCGGCCACCGCCACCCGTACCTGCCCGGCCGCCGGCTCCACCCGCGGACAGGGGCTGACCACCAAGTCTTCCAGCGTGCCCGCACTACCGGCATCCAGCCGCCATTCCCCGGACGGAAGCATGAGCGCCGAGCCGCCGCCGATCGGCGCCAACCGCGCCGCATACACCACGCTTCGGCGAATCACCAATTGCGGCTCGCCGCAGCCGATTGCCGCGCCCAGCTCCACCGAGCCATCGGAGTCAACGAGCACCACCCGACCAGGCTGCTCGGATTGCGCCGACCGCACCAGGCCCCACACCGCCGCACCGGCCAGGTCCGAGACACCCTCGGCGCCCAGCGCGACCGCCCCATGCGTGAGGATCACCAAGATCCCGGAGCCCTGACCGCCCAGCCAGGACTGCAACGCAAGCAAAACCTCATGCGCGGCCGCATGGACCGACCGCGCGACATCCGACACAGAATCGTCCAGCTCCCAGACGATCAGACCATCGGCCACGACATTGCGCCCAAGAGCCACCGGAGACCAAACAACCTCGAACAACCCGTCGGCGCGAGCGCCCGCGGCCGACAACTGCGCAGCCGACAACGGGCGCATGGACAACGACCGCACCGACAACACCGGTAGCCCCATCGCGTCGGCCACCTCCAGCGACACCTCCCCGGGGCCGGTCGGTGCGATACGGACCCGAGCGCGCATGGCCCTGGCCGCTTGCAACGCGACCCGCTGCCAGGAGAACGGCACCAGCGTTTGCGTGTGTTCGCCCGCCAAGCCCAAGGCATGCAGCGCAGCATCCAATAGCACCGGATGGAAACCGAAAGCGCCCGCCGTGACGGCGGCCGCCTCCGGCAACGCCGCCTCGGCGAAGATCTCAGATCCCCGCCGCCACATCGCCTGCAAACCCCGAAACGCCGGCCCGTATCCGTAACCCCGGTGAGCCAACCGCTCGTAGCCACCGGTCACATCCACCGCGGTCGCGCCCACGGGCGGCCACACCGACAAATCGGCGGCGGGCGAAACGGGCCCGGCGCCGAGGAGGCCCTCGGCATGCATCACCCACTCCGAATCCGGCCGAGCCCCAGACGAATACACCGACACCGGCCGCCGCCCAGATTCGCCGGCAGCCCCGACCACCACCTGCACCCGCACCCCACCAGCCACCGGCAACACCAGGGGCGCCGACAGCGTCAACTCCTCGATCACCGAACAGGCGACCTCATCGCCGGCCCGCAACACCAGCTCCACAAAACCGGCCCCGGGAAACAACACCGTTCCCGCCACCGCATGATCGGCCAGCCACGGCTGCGCAACCGTCGATAATCGGCCCGTCAACACCACCCCACCAGAATCGGGCCGCTCCACCACCGCCCCCAACAAACCATGCTCGGCGGCCGCCAGACCCAACCTGACCAAATCCCCCGACCCCGCAAATCCGCCCTCCAGCCAGAACCGCCGGCGCGCAAACCCATACGTGGGTAGGTCCACCCTGCAACCACCGGCCAACGCCTGCCGCCAGTCCACCCGCACACCGGCCACGTGCGCCTGCGCGGCCGACAGCCAAAACCGTTGAAGGCCACCGTCATCGCGACCCAAAGAGGGAATGACGACCGACTCTCCGACGCCGGCGCGGCCGGCCAGCGTCTCTTCGATGCCGGCGATCAACGCCGGATGTGGACTGCATTCGACGAAAACCCGATATCCGGCATCGCATGCGCTGAGGACCGCATGCTCGAATTGCACTGTCTGTCGGATGCTTCGGAACCAATAGTCACCATCCAACGCCGCGCCCGCCATCGGCTCTCCAGTCACGCTTGAGAAGAACGCAACCAGGGAAGACCGCGGCTCGATATCTGCCAGCGCTTCGCGCAGGGGTTCGCGGATCGCATCGACCTGCGCGGAATGCGACGCGAAGTCTACGTCGATCTTGCGGGCTCGAACGCCGGCGACCTCGCACCGGTGCATCAACTCCGTCAACGCGGCCACGTCACCAGAAACCACCACCGCCGAAACACCGTTTATAGCAGCGATATTCAGGCCGCTGCCGCAGGCTCTCACCAACTCCGCGGCCCGCGACAGCCCGCACGCCACCGAAACCATGCCGCCCGCACCCGACAGGCCCAACAGCAGCCGGCTGCGCAGAGCCACCACCCGGGCGGCGTCGCCCAGTGACAGCGCTCCGGCCACACACGCCGCCGCGATCTCGCCCTGCGAATGCCCGATCACCGCATCGGGCACCACACCGACCGAGCGCCACTGCTCCGCCAATGACACCATGACCGCCCAGAGAGCCGGCTGCACCACGTCCACCCGGTCCAGCCGGGGCGCGCCGGGTACCCCGCGGACGACGTCAATGAGCGACCAGTCCACGTGCGCGGCCAGCGCATGAGCGCAACGGTGCAGCTGCGCGGCGAATACCGTTGACGTGTCGAGTAACTCGGCTCCCATCCCGACCCACTGGGAGCCTTGGCCGGGAAAGACGAACGCCGTCTTGCTCACCGGCCGTGCCCGCCCGGTCACCACAGCCACGCCAGGGTCGCCGGAAGCCAACCCGGCCAGCGCCGACAGCAACTCCTCCCGATCCGAGCCCACCACCACCGCGCGGTGCTCGAACAGCGACCGCGTCGTAACCAGCGACCACCCCACGTCGACCGCACGCAAACCCGGATCGGCGCGAACGTGCGCGAGCAACCGCGCCGCCTGATTCGCCAGCGCGTCGGCAGACCGCGCCGACAACACCCACGGTCCCGTCGCGTCTTCACCCGCCACCGCAACGCTTTCCGACGCCACCGGCGGCTGCTCCACAATCATGTGCGCATTCGTGCCGCTGATCCCGAACGACGACACCCCGGCGCGCCTCGGTCGGTCCTCCGCCGGCCACTCCCGCGATTCGGTCAACAGCGATACCGCCCCGACCGACCAATCCACATGCGGCGTCGGCACATCCACGTGCAACGTCCTGGGCATCACGCCATGCCGCATCGCCTGCACCATCTTGATCACCCCGGCCACCCCCGCCGAAGCCGACGTGTGCCCCATGTTCGATTTGATCGAACCCAGCCACAACGGCCGATCCACCGGCCGGTCCTGCCCGTAGGTCGCTAGAAGCGCTTGGGCCTCAATCGGATCGCCCAGCGTGGTTCCCGTTCCATGCCCCTCCACCAGATCCACGTCCGCCGAACACAATCGCGCGTTGGCCAGCGCCGCCCGGATCACCCGCTGCTGCGACGGACCGTTGGGCGTCGCCAGTCCGTTGGAGGCGCCGTCCTGATTCACCGCGGATCCCCGCAGCAGCGCCAGGACCGAATGCCCCAAGCGCCGCGCATCGGCCAACCGCTCCAGCACGAGCACACCGACACCCTCCGAAAAGCCGGTGCCGTCGGCGGCGGCGGCGTACGCCTTGCACCGACCGTCAGATGCCAGCGCCCGCTGCCGGCTGAATTCGATGAACATCGCCGGTGTCGCCATGACCGTCACGCCGCCGGCCAGCGCCAGATCAGACTCCCCCGAGCGCAACGACTGCGCCGCCAAGTGCATCGCCACCAACGACGACGAACACGCCGTATCCACCGACACCGCCGGGCCTTCCAACCCCAACGAATACGCGACCCGGCCCGACGCCACGCTGAGCGTGGAACCGCGCAGCCCATACCTTTCCAGGTCTCCCGGCACCCGCCCCTGGCCGCCATAGGAACCGTGGAACACCCCGGCGAACACCCCCGTGGCCGAACCGCGCAGCGCCAAAGGATCAATTCCGGCCCGCTCCAACGCCTCCCAGGACACCTCCAACAACAAGCGCTGCTGCGGATCCATCGCCAGCGCCTCGCTGGGGGCGATCCCGAAGAACGTGGCATCGAAATCGGCAGCGCCGGAAAGGAACCCGCCGCACCGGGTGTAGGACTTGCCCACCGCATCGGGATCCGGATCAAACAGGCCGGCCAAATCCCAGCCACGATCGGTCGGGAATTCCGAGACCACATCGCGGCCCTCGACGACCATGTCCCACAAGTCTTCCGGTGAGTTCACCCCGCCCGGGTACCGGCAGGCCATGCCCACCACCGCCACCGGCTCGGTAGCCCAAGCAAGGTACTCGCGGTTCTCGCGCTTGAGCCGCTCGTTTTCCTTCAAGGACTTCCGGAGGGCCTTGACGAGCTCTTCTTGGCTACTGTTCATGCGACGGGAAAATTACGAGCGCGGCAAGTCAATGCCAGCGCAGCAGAACGAGTTCCGAACAGAATCCCGGCCCCATCGCGATCATCAGCCCCGGACTTCCGGTGGGTGGCGGTTTGGCGAGCGTGTCGCGAAGCACGTGCAAAACCGATGCCGACGAGAGATTGCCGATCTCACCGAGCGAACGCCAGGTCAGTTCCAGGGCCTGCGGCGGCAGGTCAAGTGTCTTAGTGATCGCGTCGATGATCTTCGGACCACCGGGGTGGCTAACCCACGCGCCGATATCCGTCGTCGTCAGGCCGTGCGCGGCCAGAAACGCGGTGACGTCATGGCCGAGATACTGCTGGACGACGTCGGCCAGGTCCCGCGACAGCACCAGCTCGAACCCGGCGCTGCCGACGTCGTAGCCCATCGTTCGCAGCGAGTCGGGGTAGAGGTGACTTCGCGAATCGAGCACGCTGGGCCCTTCGGCACCAAACCGTTCCGCGCGACGCTCCCCGACGGCCACCACCGCGGCGGCTCCGTCGGCAAACAGCGCGCTGCCGACCAGCCCGGCCAGCGACGGCTTGTACCCCGGATAGGTCAGCGAGCAAAGCTCGACGGAGACCAGGGCCGCCACGCCGTCGCGCGCGCCACGCAGGTAATCGTGCAGTCGCGCCACGCCCGCCGCCCCGGCGACGCAGCCGAGGCCAAACAGCGGCATCCGCCGCACGTCGTCGCGCAACCCCAGCCTCAGGGCGATCCGCGCATCCAGCGACGGGGCCGCTACACCGGTGACCGTCGTCGTGACGAGCACGTCGAGATCCCGGGGCCGCAGACCCGCCTCGTCGAGCGCGCCGGTCAGTGCCTCACACCCGAGATCGACGGCCTTATCGATGAAGATCCGATTCGCCGCCCCGAAGTCGGTCAGCGTCGGATACCGCTCCAGCGGCAAAACCAGGTGACGACTGTTGACCTTGGCGCTGGCGTGCAGCTGCCGAACGATGTCTTCGTAACCCTCGAAATCAGGGATGCTGACGAAGAAATCGGTGAGCTCTCGCTGGGAGTAGCGGTGGGGCGGCACCGCACCGAACACTCCTGCGATGACGCTCATCGGGCCCACCCCTTGGTGACGAAGATCCTGGCCGAAACGTTCACCGGGATCGCTTAGGGCTGGAAGTTTAGCCTGCTCCAGGTTAGCGGGGGCGGAAACAAAAGTCCTCTTAGTGGCCGGCGTCCAGCCGATCCCGGAGCTCGGCGCAGCGGGCCCGGACAGCCTCGAGCTGCTCGCCGACGCGAGCCGGTGCGGTGCCGCCCCTGGCGTCGCGGGACGACACCGAGCCCACGATCGTCAGCACGTCACGCACCTGTGGCGTCAGCTCCGGGCTGACGGCGGCCAACTCGTCGTCGGTCAGCTCGTCGAGCCCAACGCCGCGGTCCTCGGCGGCGCGCACCGCCGCCCCGGCGGCTTCGTGGGCCGACCGGAACGGAACCCCTTGCCGCACAAGCCATTCCGCGATATCGGTGGCCAGGGTGTAACCGGCCGGAGCCAGGGCAGCCATCCGCTCGACGTCGAACGTCAGGCTCGCCACCAGCCCCGCCATCGCCGGCAGCACCAGCTCCAGCTGGGCCACCGCGTCAAACACCGGCTCCTTGTCTTCCTGCAGGTCGCGGTTGTAGGCCAGCGGCTGGGCCTTCAACGTCGCCAGCAACCCGGCCAGGTTCCCGATCAGGCGCCCGGCCTTGCCGCGGGCCAGTTCGGCGATGTCGGGATTCTTTTTCTGCGGCATGATCGAGCTGCCGGTGGACCATGCATCGTGCAGGGTGACGTAGCCGAATTCCGTCGAGCTCCAGAGGATGATGTCCTCGGCCAGCCGGGAGACGTCGACGGCGATCATGGCGAAGACAAACGCGGCCTCCGCGGCGAAGTCCCGCGCCGCGGTCGCGTCGACGGAATTCTCGGCGGCGGCGGCAAAGCCCAGTTCCACGGCGATGGCGTCTGGATCCAGACCCAGCGACGAGCCGGCCAGCGCCCCCGAGCCGTACGGGGACACCGCCGCCCGCTTGTCGAAGTCGACGATCCGGTCGACGTCGCGCAGCAAGGGGTGGGCATGGGCGAGCAGGTGGTGCGCGAGCAGGATCGGCTGAGCCGACTGCAGATGGGTCTTGCCGGGCATGATGGCCGTCGGGTGCGCGGCGGCCTGCGCGGCCAGCGCGGCGACCACCTCGAGCGCGCCTGCTGCGACCCGGCGCACCGCGTCACGCAGCCACATCCGGAACAGGGTGGCCACCTGGTCGTTGCGCGACCGCCCGGCGCGCAGCCGCCCGCCCAGCTCGGGCCCGACTCGGTCGATCAGGCCACGCTCCAGCGCGGCGTGCACGTCTTCGTCGGTCACCAGCGGCGTAAAGCTGCCGTCGGCAACATCCTCGGCCAGGCTGTCCAATCCGGCCAGCAGTCCGTCGCGTTGCTCCTCGTCCAGCAGCCCGGCCCGAAAAAGGATCACGGTGTGCGCGCGCGACGCGACGATGTCGTAGGGCGCCAGCACCCAGTCGAAGTGCGTGGACTTGCTCAGCGCGGTCAGCGCGTCGGACGGACCGTCGGCGAACCGCCCGCCCCACAGCGACCCCTCGTTGGTGCTCACTTTTTTACCGCGAGCAGACACAGAATCGCACTCAGTCGCGCGTGTCGGTGCGATTCTCTGTCTGGTGGCCAGGACAAAGTCACCGCAGGTCCCGGCGGGCGGCGATCTTCGACGACAG
>NZ_JAFBAT010000160.1 GCF_019247615.1 Mycobacterium sp.
AGCCGGACTTTCATCCGCTAGCGCGACTTACCCTGAATTTCCAGGAGCTTGGGCCGGACGTCGACCAGATACACACCGGCGGCGCAGGCCGCGATCACGATCCCCAGGACGCTGAAAACCGGGTACAGAATGGAACTGAGGGCCACGGCCCCGCCCAGGATCAGCAACCACACCGGCTTGGTCAGCTTGTCGGCGGCGGTATAGGCATCGGACCGCTGCAGCGCCGCGTGCACAAACGCGTACACCGCCGTCACCAGGACGGCGATCGTCAGGACCCACATGACCGTGCCCACGAGGTTAATCACGCCATAAGCGTATGCGGGGACCGTCCGAAACGTCGACTCCGAGTTGCCCGAAGGCAACTCGGAGTCGATCGCCTCATCCGACTACTTCTGAGTCACCTTCTTGGCCGGGGCCTTCTTGGCCGGCGCCTTCTTGGCCGGCGCCTTCTTGGCCGGCGCCTTCTTGGCGACCTCCTTCTTGGCCGACTCCGCCTTCTTGGGCAGCTCGATGCCGACCAGCTTGGCCGCGCGCTCACCGACCGCGCGGGTCTGCGAAGCGACGGTGCCCAGCGCCTCCTGAGTCAGCTCGACGGCCTGGTCGACGTAGCCCTCAGCGCGCGCGGACGCGTCCTCGAACGGGCGCTGGCTGCGCAGCCGCTGCAGAGCGGCCTCGCCGCGCTCGACCAGCTCGTTGTACCGGTTGGTCGCGGCCTCGAGGTAGCCGTCGGCGGCCTTGCGCAGCTCCTCGCTGGTGAACCGCTCGCGCAGCTCGGTGATTTGCTCGGGCAGCTCCTCCTGGAGCTTGGACAGCCGGGCACGCCGCTCCTCGACCCGGGTGCGGGTCTCGCTGCGGGTCTCCTCGGCGCGCTCACGCAGGTTGGTGAGCAGCTCATTCGCCGTGGCCAGGGCCAGGTCGGCCGCGCCCAGGGCTGCGAGCAAAGGAGCCCGCAAGTCGTCGATATTCGAGTTCTCAGCCATTGGTGTTTCCTTTCATGATTTGTTTCGTTATCGGCATTACTCAGGTGTGTCGTTTGGTGGGGCAAGCGTCGGCTCCAGAGGGGAGTAGTCAAGACCCGCGGATTGACGTGGCACGCGACTTGCGGGGAACCTCCTGGTTGGTCGGGTCGGTTGTTGGTCGAGCTCGCATCGCTTCTCGGCACCCAAGGCGCATCAGGCGCCTTCTGTGGGTAAACCAAGCGGCCGATCGGCTACACCTCGCCTGGTGGCGCGGCGGCGTGCAAGCCTGGACACTCCTCGGGGCTGGGTTCGTTTTGCTGCGTGAACGACGCGTAGATGTCGAGCAGGATCTGCTTCTGCCGCTCGGTGATCGCGGCGTCGGTGATGATGGCGTCGCGGACCTGACTGGTCTCGCCCGGCTCGAGGATCCCGGCCCGCACGTAGAGAACCTCGGCGGAAACGCGCAGCGCCTTCGCGATCTGGTTCAGGACGTCGGCGGACGGCTTGCGCAGGCCGCGCTCCACCTGACTCAGGTAGGGGTTGCTGACACCGGATCGTTCCGCGAGTTGCCGAACGGAAACTTGCGCGTTCTCGCGCAGGTCTCTGATGAAGCTGCCGATGTCGGACGCCGCCGTCGACACCTTGGTGGAGAGCTTCTCCTCCGGTGGCATTGCGGCGCTCCTCGGGTCCGACGGCACATCTCGAGCCATCAGACTACCGACAAGTGCTTGCTTTTGCAAGCACTTGTTAGCACCCCTAGAAGAGTAGCTGGGCCACCGCGTAGATCACCAGGCCGGCCAATGAGCCCACCACGGTGCCGTTGATCCGGATGAATTGCAGGTCGCGCCCCACATGCAGTTCGATCCGCCGGCTGGCCTCCTCGGCGTCCCAGCGCTCGATCGTGTCGGTGATGATGGCCGTGATCTCCACCCCGTACTCGGAGACCAGGTGCTGGGCCGCCCGGACGATCCAGTTGTCGACCTTGTCGCGCAGGTCCGCGTCGTCGCGCAGGGACTCCCCGATCCGCACCACGGTGTCGGCGATGCGGGTGCGCAGCGCGCTGGATGGGTCGTCGACACCCTCGAGCACCAGCCTCTTCAGCGTCTTCCATGCCGTCGCGGCGGCGTTGGCAATCTCTTCGCGTGCCATCAACTGTTCTTTGACGGCCTCCGCGCGGGCAATTGTTTCCGGGTCGTGCTGCAGATCGTCGGCGAATTCAAACAGGAAGCGGGTCGCCGAGCGGCGCAACTCGTGGTCGGGGTTGCGGCGCACCTTGTCGGTGAAGTCCATCAACTCGCGGTGGATGCGATCGCCGACGAGATGGTCGATGAACCGCGGCGACCAACTAGGCGAGTCGCGCTCGACCACCCGCTGGATGACCTCTCCCGCGTTCAGCGACCACTGGAACGCCCGGTCGGCCAGCAGTTGAATGAGGGCCTCCTGCCGATTCTCGGAAAGCAGGGTGCCCAGCACCCTGCCCACCGGCGGGCCCCACTGCGGCTCGGCGATGCGACGCACGATCATCCGATCGATCACCTGTTGGACGTCGTCGTCACGCAGCAGCTCCACGAGCACCCGCAGGATGGTCGCCGTTTCGCTCGCCACCCGGGCGGCGTGTGTGGTGTCCGACAGCCATTTACCGAGCCGGCTCGGTATCTGGGCGTCGCGCAACTTCGTCTCCACGACCGACGGCGACAGGAAGTTCTCCCGCACGAAGGTCCCGAGGCCCTCGCCGAGCTGGTCCTTCTTGCGCTTGATGATCGCGGTGTGTGGGATCGGTATCCCCAGCGGGTGCTTGAACAGTGCCGTCACGGCGAACCAGTCGGCCAGCGCGCCCACCATGCCGGCCTCGGCGGCCGCGCCGACGTAGCCGACCCAGGCGCCCACCGCCGTGTGGGCCTGCGCCCACCGACACGCAAGGAACACGCAGCTGGCGCCGACCAAAAAGCCCAGCGCCACCAGCTTCATCCGGCGCAGCGCCGCGCGCCGCTCGGCGTCGGCCTGTGGGTCGGCGCCGGCGAACGACTCCGCGAAAGACACCGGCGGGCGCCCGGCGCCGGTCGACTGACCGCTGCGGTCGGCCTCCGCCGCCGGGGAGCCAGATTTTTCGCCCCGGTTTTCGCCCCGGTGTGCGGCCCGGTGCGGGGCCGGGTGTGAGGCCTGGTATGAGGCTCTGTGTGCCACCACACCATCATCTATCGCCGCGAGCAGTTAGTGTGACGACCCGCTCTGTAATGCCCCGCGCATGGCGCATCGCGCGCCCAAAAGGACGCCCAAACGCCGTAATATCGGGAGCGCGTTCAAGGAGTGGGAAGCGGCGAGGCGTGGCAGAGAGCAAACCCCGGCTGTGACCGTGAAGACGGACGGCCGCAAGCGGCGTTGGCACCAGCACAAGGTGGAGCGCCGGAATGAGCTTGTCGACGGTACGATCGTCGCCATTCGCCGGCACGGCCGGTTCCTCAGCATGGACGAGATCGCCGCGGAAATCGGGGTTTCCAAAACCGTGCTGTACCGCTACTTCGTAGACAAGAACGACCTGACCGTCGCGGTGCTGATGCGCTTCGCCCAGACAACCCTGATTCCCAACATGGCCGGGGCGCTGTCATCGGAGCTGGACGGCTTCGACCTGACGCGCGAGATCATCCGGGTGTACGTCGAAACCGTGGCGCGGGAACCCGAACCCTATCGCTTCGTGATGGCCAACAGCTCGCCGACCAAGAGCAAGGTGATCGCCGACTCGGAGCGAATCATCGCCCGCATGCTCGCGATGATGCTTCGCCGCCGGATGCAGGAAGCCGGGATGGACACCGGCGGGGTCGAGCCGTGGGCCTACATGATCGTCGGCGGGGTGCAGCTGGCCACGCACTCGTGGGTTTCGGACCCGCGAATGAGCGCCGATGACCTGATCGACTATCTGACCATGCTGAGCTGGAGCGCGCTCTGCGGAATCGTCGAGGCCGGTGGGTCGCTCGAGAAGTTTCGCGAGCAGCCCCACCCGTCCCCCATAGTCCCCCCGCGCCCGACATGAGGTCGCGATCCCATGCCTGACGTGAGCGCGGGCTCGCGGCTGCGGTCCTGGGCCTACGCAGTGCGCACCACCAACCCACCCCCCGACGGGCCGATCGATGCCGTAACCCGCTGGCTGGTGGTCACCCGCGCGGCCGTACTGCCGATGACGCTGGTCTCCGGCCTGGTCGCGGCGCTGCTGACGGTCGGGAAGCCGGGGGTGGACTGGCGGTGGCTGGTTCTGGCCATTGTGGGGATCACGCTGGCGCACACCGCCAACAACCTGATGAACGACCTCTACGACACGCGGGTGGGCACCGACAGCGTCGATTATCCGCGCGCGCTCTACGCCCCCCATCCCGTGTTGTCCGGCCTGATCAGCCGCCGCACGCTGGGGCTGGCGATCCTGACGGTGAACGTCGCCGATCTCGCCATCCTGGTCACGCTGACCTGGGCGCGCGGCTGGCCCGTGGTGGCGTTCGCGCTCGGCGGGTTCGCCCTGAGCGTCGCCTACACGGCGCCACCGCTGCGACTGAAGAAACGCGGTCTGGGTGAGCCCGACGTCTTCGTCGTGTGGGGTCCGCTGATGGTGTGCGGGACCTACTACTCCGCGGTGGGCACCCTCGGATGGGACGTCGTGCTGGCATCGCTGCCCTACGGCTTGTTGTGCACGACGGTGTTGATGGGCAAGCACATCGACAAGATCCCGTATGACGAACCGCTGGGCATCCGCACGCTGCCCGTAATGCTCGGCGAGGCCCGCGCGCGGGCGGTGACGCTGGCCATGATGGTCGCCTTCTACGCGCTGGTGGCACTTGCCGTCGCGGCGGGGGCGATGCCCTGGCCCGCCCTGATCGTGGGGTTGGCCTTGCCCAGGCTGGTGAAGGTGTGGCCGTACTTCCGCCGACCGCGGCCCGACCAACCGCCGCCGGGGTTTCCGGTCTGGCCGCTGTGGTACGCGGCACTGGCCTGGGTGCACGTACGGCAAGCGGGTGCGCTGCTGGTGGCGGGCCTTGCGATCGGCGCCCTCCTGCACGTGTTGTGACCAGCGCAGTGACGTAAAGCTGAGTCTCCGAGGGCGACTTCGACCGTCTTAACCGCTAGCATGCAGGGGATGCCTCGGGGGTGGACCGGGGCCCCTGGTTTGCCAGGCGCCCCCCTCCGAGATACAGAAAGGCCTCTATTCCTCATGTCTGTGCAGCTCACGCCGCATTTTGGGAATGTGCAAGCACATTACGATCTTTCCGACGACTTCTTCCGGCTGTTCCTGGATCCGACGCAGACCTACAGCTGCGCTTACTTCGAGCGCGAGGACATGACCCTCGAGGAGGCCCAGATCGCGAAGATCGACCTCGCGCTCGGAAAGCTCAAGCTCGAGCCGGGGATGACCCTGCTTGACATCGGCTGCGGCTGGGGCGCCACGATGCGGCGCGCCATCGAGAAGTACGACGTTAACGTCGTCGGCCTGACGCTGTCGGAGAACCAGGCCGAGCACGTGCACCAGATGTTCGCCGACATGGACACCGCCCGGGACCGGCGGGTGCTGCTCGAGGGCTGGGAGAAGTTCGACGAGCCGGTCGACCGCATCGTGTCGATCGGCGCGTTCGAGCACTTCGGCCGCCAGCGCTACACCCGTTTTTTCAAGATGGCGAGCGCCGTGCTGCCGGCCGACGGCATCATGCTGCTGCACACCATCTCGCGTCCCACGTTCAAAGACGCCAGGGCGCAGGGCAGGACATTGACCCACGAGATCGTGCACTTCACCCAGTTCATCCTGGCCGAGATATTTCCCGGCGGCTGGCTGCCGACGATCCCGTCGGTGGAAGAGCACGCGATTTCCGCCGGGTTCAAGGTGACGCGGGTTCAGTCTTTGCAGCCGCACTATGCCCGGACCCTCGAAACCTGGGCCGCCGCGCTGGAGGCCAACCGGGACAACGCGATCGCGATTCAGTCGCAAGAGGTCTACGACCGCTACATGAAGTACCTCACCGGATGCGCCAAGCTGTTCCGCCAGGGCTACACGGACGTCAACCAGTTCACGTTGGAGAAGTAGCAGGCGTATCTGCTGCCTTAGCGCTGCCTTAGTCCGATCCGCTCCACGGCCAACCTCCGGACCGGGCGGGGCCGGCAGCGGCGCTCAGTACGTGTAGAAACCCCGCCCGGATTTCTTGCCCAGCCGCCCCGCCTCAACCATGCGCAGCAACAGCGGCGGCGGACCGTAATGCGGCTCTTTGAATTCCTCGAACATTTTGTCCGCGATTAGTTTCAGGGTGTCCAGGCCGACGAGATCAGACAACCTCAGTGGGCCCATCGGATGCGACAGCCCGGCCACGACCGCCTTGTCGACGTCTTCGACGGTGGCGAAACCGGCCTCGACCATCCGGATCGCCGACAGCAGATACGGCACCAGCAGCGCATTCACCACGAAGCCGGACCGGTCGGAGCAGCGCACCACCTGCTTGCCCAGAACCGCGCCGGCGAACTGCTCGGTGCGGGCGGCGGCGGCTTCGTCGGTGACCAGGGTGCACACCAATTCCACCAGCGGCAGCACGGGAACCGGGTTGAAGAAGTGCAGGCCCAGGACACGTTGCGGGTTCTTGGTGGCGGCAGCGATCTTCATGATCGGGATGCTCGAGGTGTTGGAAGCCAGGACCGCATCGGGGTCGGTGAGCACCCGGTCCAGCTCGGCGAAGACCTGCGCCTTGACGGCCTCGTCCTCGACGATGGCCTCGATGACCAGTTGCCGGTCGGCCAGGTCGTTCACGTCGGTCGTGAAGGTCAGCTGACCCAGTGCTCGGTCGCGTTCGCGCTCGGTCACCTTGCCCGCGCTGACCCCGCGCTCGAGCGACTTCACGATGCGGTTGCGTCCCGCCGTAATCAGCGCCTCCGTGGGCTCGAACACCGTCACGCCGACACCGGCGCGGACGGCCACCTCGGCGATACCGGATCCCATCTGCCCGGCCCCGACCACCCCTACCCGCTGGATCGCTGCGTCGCTCACTAGTTACGCCTCCTCACATGCGCGAGCTGGGGGTACCACCCGCTTGCGGGGGAACGCAGAATCGCATCACCTGGGGTAGCAGGAGTGCGATTCTGCGTCTGGTGGCCGGGCGGTGCCCGGCGAACACTGCTAGAGGTTAGTGGAACTGGCCCTCTTCGGTGGAACCGGTCAGCGCGGTGGTCGAGGAATTGGGGTCGACCGTCGTGGCGATGCGGTCGAAGTAGCCGGCGCCGACCTCGCGCTGGTGCTTGGTGGCGGTGTAGCCACGCTCCTCCGCCTCGAACTCGCGCTCCTGCAGGTCGACGTAGGCGCTCATCTGGTTGCGGGCATAGCCATAGGCCAGGTCGAACATCGAGTAGTTCAGCGCGTGGAAGCCGGCCAGCGTGATGAACTGGAACTTGAATCCCATTGCGGCGAGCTCCTTTTGGAACTTCGCGATGGTGCCGTCGTCGAGGTGCTTGCGCCAGTTGAACGACGGCGAGCAGTTGTACGCCAGCATCTGATCGGGGTAGGAGGCCTTGACCGCCTCGGCGAAGTTCTTGGCCACCTCGAGGTCCGGGGTGCCGGTCTCCATCCAGATCAGGTCCGCGAACGGCGCATAGGCCTTTGCCCGCGCGATGCAGGGCTCGATGCCGTTCTTCGTCCGGTAGAAACCCTCGCGGGTGCGCTCGCCGGTGATGAACGGCTGGTCGCGCTCGTCGACGTCGGAGGTGATGAGCGTGGCGGCTTCCGCGTCGGTCCGCGCGATCACGACGGTCGGCACGCCGCAGACGTCGGCGGCCAGCCGGGCCGAGGTGAGGGTGCGAATGTGCTGCTGGGTTGGGATCAGAACCTTGCCGCCCAGGTGACCGCACTTCTTCTCCGAAGCCAGCTGGTCCTCCCAGTGCGAACCCGCGACACCTGCGGCGATCAGGGCCTTCTGCAACTCGAAGACGTTGAGGGCGCCACCGAAGCCGGCCTCGCCGTCGGCGACGATCGGCGCGAGCCAGTTGTCCACGGATTTGTCGCCCTCGATCTTGGCGATCTGGTCGGCACGCATCAGCGCGTTGTTGATCCGGCGAACCACCTGCGGCACCGAGTTGGCCGGGTAGAGGCTCTGGTCGGGGTAGGTGTGCCCGGACAGGTTCGCGTCACCCGCGACCTGCCAGCCCGACAGATAGATCGCTTTCAGGCCGGCGCGCACCTGCTGGACGGCCTGGTTGCCGGTCAGGGCCCCGAGCGCGTTGACCCAT
This sequence comes from Mycobacterium sp., assembly GCF_019247615.1. Taxonomy (GTDB): domain Bacteria; phylum Actinomycetota; class Actinomycetes; order Mycobacteriales; family Mycobacteriaceae; genus Mycobacterium. The sequence goes on from NZ_JAFBAT010000160.1 coordinate 8,199, forward strand.
TCCAGGTCGTGCAGCTGTTCCCACAGCACCTCGGCGCCGCGGCGGGCCAGGGTGTACTCCTCGACAACACTGCCCTGCAACGCGACGACGTCCTGCGCGGTGTAGGTGCGCGTCACATCCTTCCAGCGCGGGTTGGTGTCCCAGTCGTGCTGAATCTGCTCGGCGCTGTTCGGGGTGCCAACGACAGACATTCGGCTTGCTCCTTCAACGATTTTTGCTGCTGAATTTGTGCTGAGTGCCACGCCAGCCGCCCGTATCGGCGTGGCTGGCGGCTCAACTTCACTGGCGTGTTAACTCGACCATGGCACAGCTTGCCAACGTGGTCCACCCGTTTCTATTGCCAATTTCGGTGATGACTCCGCGCCGTTTTGCGAATCCTGCAAAGCCCCGCCATTACTGAAACGTTTCAGAAGCTACCCGTCAGTAACCCTAAACCGCAGGTAAACGGGCGATTTACGGGACGCTTGTCCGGCTAGAGGGGGAAGATCGCGGCGACGGCTTTCGTCTCGTCGCCGACGGCATATGTGAGCGTTGTAACAGTGCGGTCGGCCAGTTCGGGACCGAAGTGGCCGGTGGAGCCCGCCGGGTGCACGTGCGAAATGATCTCCAGCTTGTCGCCCAGCGCGACCGGCGCCTCGTGTTCGATCGTGGTCCGCAGCGGCCCCCGCAGCAGCTCGGAATGGGAGGCCAGATAGTCCTCGATCACGCTCCAGTACACCGAGTTGTTCATGTGGTCGAACAGATCGATGTCGGTCACGCGGACCGGGAACTCGTGGATCTCGGTGGCGTCATCACGGCTGCCCGGCTTCAGGTAGCCCTTCCAGCGCAGGCGGTCGACCGATGTGGTCTTGTGCAGGCCCGCCAAGAAGTCGTCGGCGATGCGGGCCGGCATCTGGGTGTCCCGGTTGATGTTGATCCAGAACGCCTCGGATTCGATCAGGCCGCCCTTACGCCCGTCGATGCGAACCCGCATCTCACACCACCGGTTGGAGGTACCCGAGCACCATCTCCGCAGCCGCAGCATGTCCTGGAACTCGATCGGGCGGATCAGGTCGACCATGGTCCGACGCACGATCCACAGCGGATGGGTCTCCTCGAAGCCCATCTCGCGCAATTGATCCTGACCGATGTCCTGAATGTGCCGGGCGGCGGCATCCAGCCGCAATCTGCCCGTGCGGTCGATGTCGGCGACGCGCAGCGGCCATTCGCGATCGAATACGTCGGGGTGGCCGTCGGGCACCGGCATCAGAGTTTTGTGCAGGCTCACGGCCTCACTCCCCGTTTCCTCTTTACTGGCTGGTGCAGTCCCTCGCATTGTCCCCCGAGGACTGACGCGCATCTTGCCAACCACAACTCTCAAACTCCAAACGTGATGCAATCGTACTGGCTTGCCAAGTCTGCGAACGGCCTATTCACAGCGGCCGGTAGGCTTGGTCGGGTGCCCAAAACCTTCGTCGGCTCGCGCGTTCGCCAGTTACGCAACGAGCGCGGGTTCAGTCAGGCCGCACTGGCCCAGATGCTGGAGATCTCGCCGAGCTATCTCAACCAGATCGAGCACGACGTTCGTCCCCTGACGGTCGCCGTGCTGCTCCGCATCACCGAGGTGTTCGGCGTTGACGCGACATTCTTCGCCTCGCACGACGACACCCGGCTGGTCGCCGAGTTGCGCGAAGTAACCATGGACCGCGACCTGGACCTCGACATCGATCCGACCGAGGTCGCCGAGATGGTTGGCGCGCATCCGGCGCTGGCCCGCGCGGTGGTGAACCTGCACCGGCGCTACCGGATCACCACAGCGCAGTTGGCCGCCGCCACCGAGGAACGTTTTTCCGACGGCAGTGGCACCGGGTCGATCACCATGCCCCACGAAGAAGTTCGCGACTACTTCTACCAACGCCAGAACTATCTACACGAGCTGGACACCGCCGCCGAAGACCTGACCATCCGGATGCGTTTGCATCATGGCGACCTGGCCCGCGAGTTGACCCGCCGGCTCACCGAGGTGCACGGGGTGCACATCACCCGGCGCATCGATCTCGGCGACACCGTGCTGCACCGCTTCGACCCCAAGACGAGAACGCTGGAGATCAGCAATCACCTCTCGACGGGTCAGCAGGTGTTCAAGATGGCGGCCGAGTTGGCGTACCTGGAATTCAGCGATTTGATCGACAGCCTGGTCGAGGAGGGAAAGTTCACCAGCGAGGAGTCGCACACGCTGGCCCGGCTCGGGCTGGCCAATTACTTCGCCGCCGCCGCGGTGCTGCCCTACCGCCAATTCCACGACGTCGCCGAGAATTTCCGCTACGACGTCGAGCGGCTCTCGTCGTTCTACTCGGTCAGCTACGAGACCATCGCGCACCGGCTCTCGACGCTGCAACGGCCCACGATGCGCGGGGTGCCGTTCTCGTTCGTCCGGGTCGACCGGGCCGGCAACATGTCAAAGCGCCAGTCCGCCACCGGGTTTCACTTCTCGTCCAGCGGCGGCACCTGCCCGTTGTGGAACGTCTACGAAACCTTTGCCAACCCCGGCAAGATCCTGGTGCAGATCGCCCAGATGCCCGACGGCCGCAACTACATGTGGGTGGCCCGCACCGTCGAGCGCCGCGCCGCGCGGTATGGTCAGCCCGGCAAAACCTTCGCGATCGGGCTAGGCTGCGAACTTCGCCACGCGCACCGGCTGGTCTACTCGGAAGGACTCGACTTGTCCGGCGATGTCGCGACACCGATCGGCGCGGGCTGCCGGGTCTGTGAACGCGACAACTGCCCGCAGCGGGCGTTCCCCGCGCTGGGCCGGGCACTCGACATCGACGAGCACCGCAGCACGGTCTCGCCGTATTTGGTGAAGCAACCATGACCGAGCAGGTCGGTCGTATCCCGTCGTCGCGGAGGCTCCGCGACCTGGGGCTGATCAACTGGGTGGCGGCG
>NZ_JAFBAT010000307.1 GCF_019247615.1 Mycobacterium sp.
GGTTCACCGTGTCGCGTGCTGCGCCCAAAAGAGGCACACCTACGTCAGGGGTTCGCCGACGACGCCGACCACGGTTGTCATCAAACGCCCGAAAATCCGGTCCCTGAAACCGCATATTGCCTTGTGGAGCTAAGGGGACTCGAACCTTGACCCCCACACTGCCAGGGTGAAAGGGACTGTTCTGGGCTGTTTTCGCAGCGTCTACAGAGTGGCGATCTGTCGAGCTAGATAGACAATTCTCATGCTGATGTGTCCATTGTGTGTCAGCGGGTCGTTGCATGTCTTAGGACATCGCTAGGACACGGCGAACAACACACCTACGCGTCTTTGTCTCGATCGGCCGGTGCCGACATGAAGCTGTTCCAGGTGACGATGGGACACGCCTCGATCATGGTTACCGCGCACACCTACGCCGATCTCTACGACTCCGACCTGGATCGTGTGGCGAATGCGCTCGACGGGCTCGGCGGCTGACCGTGACGGCGGATAAACGGCGTATAAACCGCGGGCTGTGGTCGATCGAATAGTCTGTTCGAGCGGGCAACAAGCCAGTGACTTGCAAACTCTCTTGGTGGCCAGGGCCGGGATCGAACCGGCGACCTTCCGCTTTTCAGGCGGACGCTCATACCGACTGAGCTACCTGGCCGGAAGGCATAACTGCCTGGCCGCGATGGCGACCCTGACGGGACTCGAACCCGCGACCTCCGCCGTGACAGGGCGGCGCGCTAACCAACTGCGCCACAGGGCCTTGCTTCAGTTATATGGTCCGCGTCGCCGCGTCGCCGTACCCCCTACGGGATTCGAACCCGCGCTACCGCCTTGAAAGGGCGGCGTCCTAGGCCGCTAGACGAAGGGGGCCAGAACCGAATCTCTCCGGGGTACTCGCAACAAGGTTACGTTGGGAGCCAAGTCAGCTTAGGGCACCATGGACCGAATCCTCAAACGAGCTTCGTTTGTCACCCAGTATTCTGAGTTGTCGCGCCCCTATAGCTCAGTTGGTAGAGCTACGGACTTTTAATCCGCAGGTCCTAGGTTCGAGTCCTAGTGGGGGCACCCAAGCCGGCGGAGCCAAGCGGCGTTGGACCTCGGCCGATGCCTGAGGGCAGGCGGCGCGGAAGCAGTAGCGTGCGCCCGAAGTGCCATGTCGTGGTTTGGCGGCCCAACCCCTTGGCTATGCTTCGCAAGATGACTGTCGATGCGGCCAACCCAAACGCGCCAGTAGCCCTGGTAACCATGGAAATCCGTCACCCAGCAACGGATTCGCTCACCGGATCATCGAGCGGAGAGCTCAGGCACCTGCTCGCCGAGCAACTCCCGATCGAACGCCAGGCGCAGGACGTGGCCTGGGGGATGGGTGCTGGCGGGAACCCGACACCTACGGCCGAGCAGTTCGTCCGTTATGTCAACCGCGATAACACGATTGCTGCGTCGATGAAGACCCAGGCCGTGGTCATCGAGACCACCGCGTACAGCAACTTCGCCGAGCTGGTCGACCTCATGATGCGAGTGATAGACGCTCGCTCCCGGGTCTCGTCGATCGTCGGGGTGGAGCGTCTCGGCCTGCGCTATGTCCTCGAGATCCGGGTCCCCGTGGGTGTCGACGGCCGCGTCGAGTGGGGTAACTGGATCGCGGAGCCGCTGCTCGGACCGCAGCGCGTGGCACCCGGCGGCCTGACGCTCACCGAGTGGCAGGGCGCCGCGGTCTTCCGCGAAGCGCAACCCGGCAAATCGATGATCGTGCGCTACGGCCCCGGCGTCGGTCAGGCCCTCGATGCCAACTATCACCTGCGCCGGACAATGCCGGCCAACCAGGGACCCTTCTTCCTGCTGGACATCGACAGCTTCTGGACCCCGACCGGTGCGATCCCCGAGTTCGACCGCAATGCGGTGCTCGCGACCTTCCAGGACCTCTACGAACCCGCTCGCACCGTGTTTCAGGAGATGCTCACCAGCCGCTTGCGGGATGGCCTGCTCAGCAGTTGAGAACCGCGTGCGTGTAGGTCACGTCGGCGAACGCCTGCGCGACGTCGTCGTCGGGATAGACAAAGCCGTTCGCCGCGTGTAGCTCCCTGACCGTCTGCGACGAGGTCCGCCAGCCGCGCTCGTCGAGGTAGTCCAGGATATGGCTGCGCTGACCGTGATAGACGAGGTCATTGAAATCGATCTCGAACCCGAGTTCGCTCATCCGGTCGTAATGCGCTCGCCACCTTTCGTCGGCGAAAACGGCGGTATCGGGCACGAATTCGAAGGCCAGGCGACTGCCGGCGGCGCTCAAAGCGGTGATGTTGTCGAAGAGCGCGTCCTGGGCCTCGTCGGGCAGATAAACCAGCAAACCCTCGGCGCTCCACGCGGCCGGGGCCTGCGGATCGAAGCCCGCGGCGCGAAGGGCAGTGGCCCAGTCATCGCGCAGATCGATGGCGACCGTGCGCCGAACGGCGGTCGGCTCGGCGCCGAGTTCGCCTAGGGTCAACGTCTTGAACTCGATCACCTCCGGCATGTCCACCTCGTAGACGACGGTTCCCGCCGGCCACGGCAGGCGGTATGCGCGCGCATCGAGCCCCGAAGCGAGGATCACCGCCTGGCCGATGCCGGATTTCGTCCCATCCAGGAAGAATCGGTCGTAAAACCTGGTGCGGCAGGCCATCCCCTGGGCCATCCGGTGTGGATTGAACTCGGAATTTCCGTCAACCGGAATCTGCCCGTTTACCAGCCGGACGTAGACGTCAATTCCGACGGCGCGAACCAATGGGGCCGCGTAGGGATCATCGATCAACTTCTCGTCGGAGGACAGCGCCCGCTGGGCGGCGACCATGGTCGCGGTCGCGCCGACGCTCGTCGCCAAGTCCCAGCGATCACGATCGGTGCGTGCCATGGTTCTTCCCCATTTCGACCCAAAAATATAGACGATCTAGTTATTACCACAGGACTGGTTCGAAGGTCCCGGAGGACTACCCTGCGACCTGTGACCGACTTTGCCCAACGGACGATCGACCTGGCCCGCCGAAACGTCTCCGAGGGCGGGCGCCCATTCGCCACCGTGATCGCCCGCGACGGCGAAGTCCTCGCCGAGAGCGTCAACAAAGTGGCCCAGACCAAGGATCCAACGGCGCACGCCGAAATCCTCGCGATCCGCGAGGCGTGCACCAAGCTGGGGACCGAGCATCTGGTCGACGCCACCATTTACGTGATGGCACACCCGTGCCCGATGTGTCTGGGCTCGCTGTACTACTGCTCGCCCAAGGAAGTCGTCTTTCTCATCACCCGCGAGTCTTATGAGCAGTACTACCTCGACGACCGAAAGTACTTCGAGGTCTCCACGTTCTACAACGAGTTCGCGAAACCCTGGGACCAGCGGCGCCTGCCGATGAGATACGAACCAAAAGAGAAGGCGGTGGACGTCTATCGGTTCTGGAACGAACGCAACGGCGGCCGACCGGAATCGACGGTCGTCCCACCGGGGTGAGGTCGGCGGCGTTGCAACGACCGCCCGCCTTCGCTGCTACCTGCGTATGCATGCGGGTGGTAGCCCCGCACCCACGAGGACGGGACCGAACACGTCATCAGCACGGGCACCAGTCCGACTCGCGGACGCGCACGGGTAACGCGCGCGCTCAGTCGACGTTCGGGCAGTAGTGCTTCGGGTTGTCGCGCTCGTCGAGTGGCGGCAGGTTGCGCGCCGGCGTGTGCACCAGCGGGGCATCCGCCGGCAATCGCCCGGCGGCACGATCCCAGCCGGCGCGGGCGCGCGGATGCTTGTGGTACCGCCCCGGGACAAAGGCGAAGACGAGACGGACGAGGTCGCCGAAGCGCCGGTGCAGCCATTCGTCCCGGCGCGACCACCGGTAGCCCATCAGCTCGCGCACCGGCGGATCGTAGAGACCGACCGTCAGCCACACAAAGAACGGCGCCAACACTGTGCGTTGCGCGGCCCATAGCCAACCCGGAAGCCATTGGGCGAAAGGAGGTTTCGGCAAGACGGTCAGATCGAGCACGGCGCGTGCCGCCCAGTTGTCCTCTAATACGTTGCGGCACATGTGGTGCCAGTAGACCTGGAAATCCTCCCAGGATGCCGGCACCGGGCGCATGCTCATGCCATACATCCGATACCACTGCACGTGCTCGTCGAACAGCTGACGCTTCTGCGCCTCGGTCAGCCCTCCGCAAAACCGTTCGGCCACATGGATGGTGCCGACGAAGAAGGTGGCGTGCGCCCAGTAGAAGACGTCCGGGTTCAACGCGTGGTAGCGGCGTCCCTGTTCGTCGACGCCCTTGATATCGACGTGGTAGTCGCGGACCTCGGCACCGGTGGCCGGAGCGCGCTGGCCGTCGAAAACGACTCCGCCGATCGGGTACAACGATCGCAATAAGCGCGGCCAGCGCTCCCGGAAAAACGTCGAATGGTCGATGACCGCCGCACCCAGTTGCGGGTGCATGTTCTGCATTGAGCCGCAGCATGCCGCGCCAGTCGCCGAAATACCGCCACGTCAAGGAATCGGGACCGAGCGGTACGGGCGGGGCGTCATAGCCCAGCGGGGACACCGGACAGCCGCCGGCGAGGCTCGCCGTCTCGGCGCTGGTCAGCGAACGGGCGGCAGAAGTATGTTTGGTCACTATTGGATTCCTGTGGCGCCGACAGATCCGACAGATCTGACTACATACGTTGTCACTTTGAAGCTTAGGAGTCATGTGCGGACCGGTCAAACACGGGGCCGGTGGACCGGCGTTCCGCTGGAGAGCCGCCTGGCCCTTCGCCGCGACCAGCTCATCGACGCCGGCGTCCAGTTGCTGGGCGGTGAGGGCGGCCCTGCGCTGACCGTCCGCGCGGTCTGCCGCAAGGCGGCGCTCACCGAACGGTACTTCTACGAAAGCTTTCCCGATCGTGACGAATTCGTGCGTGCCGTATATGACGACGTCTGCACGCGGGCCATGGGAGCCCTGACCTCCGCGAAAACCCCGCGCGAGGCCGTCGAGCAATTCGTCGAGTTGATGGTCGACGACCCGGTGCGCGGACGCGTGCTGCTACTGGCGCCTGCGGTGGAGCCGATACTGACCAAGTCGGGCGCCGATTGGATGCCCAACTTCATTGAGCTGCTGCAGCGCAAGTTGTCGCGCGTTGGCGATCCGGTGTTGCAGAAAATGATCGCCACCAGCCTGGTCGGCGGCCTGACGAGCCTTTTCACCGCGTACCTGCATGGACAGCTCGGGGCGAGCCGCGGGCAATTCATCGACTACTGCGTCAACATGCTGTTCGTCACCGCCGCGCCGTATGTCTTCCCCGCTGAGCAGGGGAAATCGGGCTAGTTTTTTACGTCGGGCCGCCCTCGTTTTACGGGGCCCGGCCGGCGCTAAACGTGACGTGCCACGCCGGAAGCAAACTTGATGCTACCGGGGGACACAGATATATTGACTGCAACCCGTAGACACAGATAACTGGAGGCCCCATGTCGGCCGAGCTGACCGACCTGCAGCTGCTGCGCGAACTCGAGCCGGTGGTCGAGAAGAACCTGAACCGTCACCTGAGCATGCACAAGAACTGGAACCCGCACGACTACATCCCATGGTCGGACGGCAAGAACTACTACGCGCTCGGCGGGCAGGAGTGGCATCCCGAACAGAGCAAGCTCTCCGAAGTCGCGCAGGTGGCCATGGTGCAGAACCTGGTCACGGAGGACAACCTGCCGTCGTATCACCGCGAGATCGCGATGAACATGGGCATGGACGGCGCCTGGGGCCAGTGGGTCAACCGCTGGACCGCTGAGGAGAACCGGCACGGCATCGCGCTGCGCGACTACCTGGTGGTAACGCGCGCGGTCGACCCCGTCGAACTGGAGTTGCTTCGCCTCGAGGTGGTCAACCGCGGCTTCAGCCCCGGCCAGAACCACCAGGGTGACCTGTTCGCCGAGAGCCTCACCCACTCCGTCCTCTATGTCAGTTTCCAGGAGCTGGCGACCCGGATCTCGCACCGCAACACCGGCAAGGCCTGCAACGACCCCATCGCCGACCAGCTGATGGCCAAGATCTCGGCCGACGAGAACCTGCACATGATCTTCTACCGCGACGTCAGTGAGGCCGCGTTCGAACTGGCCCCCAACACGGCGATGAAGGCGCTGCACCTCATCCTGCGCAACTTCCAGATGCCCGGCTTCCAGGTGCCCGAGTTCCGGCGCAAGGCTGTCTTCATCGCGGTCGGGGGCGTCTACGACCTGCGCATCCACCTCGACGAGGTCGTCATGCCCATCCTGAAGAAGTGGCGCATCTTCGAGCGCGAGGACTTCACCGGGGAGGCCGCCGAATTGCGCGATGACCTCGCCGTGCTGATCCAGGAACTCGAGGCTGCCTGCGACAAGTTCGAGGTGTCCAAGCAGCGGCACATCGAGCGGGAGGCGCGCACGGGTAAGAAGCTGACCGCCCAGGAGTTGCACAAGACCGCGGGCAAGCTGGCCATGAGCCGTCGGTAGGTGCGCCTTGCGCATCGGCCCCATCACGCTCGCCAGTCCCGTCGTGTTGGCCCCGATGGCCGGTGTGACGAACGTTGCATTCCGCACCCTGTGCCGCGAACTCGAGCGGTCCATGGTCGGCACGGTCAGCGGGCTGTACGTGTGCGAAATGGTGACCGCGCGCGCCCTCGTCGAGCGGCATCCGGTCACCATGCACATGACGACGTTCGCCCCGGACGAATCGCCCCGCTCGCTGCAGCTCTACACCGTCGACCCCGACACCACGTACGTGGCCGCGCGGATGATCGCCGACGAGGGCCTGGCCGACCACATCGACATGAACTTCGGCTGCCCGGTGCCCAAGGTCACCAAGCGCGGCGGCGGGGCCGCGCTGCCCTTCAAGCGGCGGCTGTTTGGCCGGATCGTCGCCGCCGCCGTTCGGGCGACACAAGGCTCCGGCATCCCGGTCACCGTCAAGTTCCGCATCGGCATCGACGACGAGCACCGCACGCACCTGGACGCCGGCCGCATCGCCGAGGCAGAGGGCGCGGCCGCGGTCGCCCTGCACGCACGCACGGCCGCGCAACGGTATTCCGGCGCAGCCGACTGGGAACAGATCGCCCAGCTCAAGCAGCACGTCCGGAGCATCCCCGTGCTCGGCAACGGCGACATCTACGAACCCAGCGACGCGCTGACGATGATGGCCAGCACCGGGTGCGACGGCGTCGTGATCGGCCGCGGATGCCTGGGCCGCCCCTGGCTTTTCGCCGAACTGTCGGCGGCGTTCACCGGCCATCCATCCCCTCCCCCGCCCACGCTCGGTGAGGTCGCCGACATCATGCGGCGGCATGCGCGACTGCTCACCGCACATTTCGGCGAAGACAAGGGCATGCGCGACATCCGCAAGCACATCGCCTGGTACCTGCACGGCTTTCCCGCCGGCTCGGCGTTGCGGCGAGCCCTGGCGACGGTCAAGGCGCTCGATGAATTCGATTCTCTGCTGGATCAATTGGAGGGCGCAGTCCCGTTTCCAGACGCGGCGACCGGCCCTCGGGGCCGCCAGGGTTCACCCGCCCGCGTCGCCCTGCCCGACGGCTGGCTGACCGACCCCGACGACTGCACGGTGCCCGCGGGAGCGGACGTCATGCACTCGGGCGGCTGAAGCGTCCACGCCTGAAATCGCTTCCGGCGGGATAACTCAGTACGATGTGGGACTTGCGCATCGCGATGCAGCGGGGGTGTGTGCGATTCGCGGATCTTACGCGGTAACACCCCTTGACGTCCGCAGCAGACTCTCGGAGGCCGATAGGACATGGGTGACGGCGGCAATGACGCCACTCTTGACCATCGACGCGCAATCGGTACCGGCGACGCTCGGCTGACCACCGGTCGGCGGTCGGCGCCGGGCGCCGCACCCTGGGAGCGGTTCTCGGAGCCCGCGTTCGGCGACGACATTTTCCGGTGGCAGGCGCAGACGCACCGCGCAGCACCCGTCGACGACGACGAGGTCGGGTCCGAGAGTGGCGGATGTCACGCGAGCGGCGCGGTCACCGTCGCCGACTTGATCGCCAAAGTCGGGACGCCCACTCCCAAGCGGTCCCGCCGCCACCACGTAGCCCCCGAGGCGGAAACGCCCACGCAGGTCGTCCCCGACGCGGTTGAAACAGAGGACACCGAAACAGAGGTCGCCACGGAGGTTCTCGACCTCGCCGCCACCGATCCGCAAGGCAGCGAATCCCCACTCCACGGCACGGGGACCCCGAAGACCCGCGAGTCGAAAACCCGATCCCGCCGGCCGATGCTGCTGGCGGCGCGGTCGCTGGCGGCAGTGCTCGCGGTGCTCGCGCTGGCGACCACGGGCGGGGCATGGCAGTGGAGCACGTCGAAGAACGCGCGGCTCAACACCGTCAGCGCGCTCGACCCCCATTCGGGCGACATTCGCGACCCCAGCGGGCAGTACGGCGACGAGGACTTCCTGATCGTCGGAATCGACTCGCGCGCAGGGGAAAACGCCAACATGGGCGCCGGCAGCACCGACGACGCCGACGGCGCCCGATCCGACACCGTGATGTTGGTCAACATTCCCGCGAACCGCAAACGCGTGGTCGCGGTGTCATTCCCCCGCGACCTCGCGATCACCCCCATGCAATGCGAGGCATGGAATCCGAACACCGGCAAGTACGGACCCATATACGACCAGAAGACGAAGACCTGGGGCCCGAGAATGGTCTACACCGAGACCAAGCTCAACTCGTCATACGCCTTCGGCGGACCCAAGTGCCTGGTCAAGGAAATCCAGAAGCTGTCGGGATTGAGCATCAACCGGTTCATCGCCGTCGACTTCGCCGGTTTCGCGCGGATGGTCGACGCCCTCGGCGGCGTCCAGGTGTGCTCCAGCACCCCGCTGCACGACTCCGAGCTGGGTACGGTGCTCGACCACGCGGGACGCCAAGTAGTCGACGGCACAACCGCATTGAACTATGTGCGGGCCCGACAGGTGACCACCGAGGTCAACGGCGACTATGGACGGATCAAACGGCAGCAGTTGTTCCTGTCGTCGCTGGTGCGGTCGCTGATCTCCGAGGACACGCTGCTGGATCCCAACAAGCTCAACAAGGTCGTCGACATGCTCATCAGCGACACCTACGTGGACAATGTCAAGACCAAGGACCTCGTCCAGCTCGGCCAATCGTTGCAGGGCATGGCGGCCGGCCACATCACGTTCGTGACCGTCCCGACCGGTGTGACCGACCAGAACGGCGACGAGCCGCCACGGGTGTCCGATATGCGGGCGCTTTTCGACGCGATCATCAACGACGATCCACTTCCGGAGGAAAACGACCAGAACGCCCGAAGTTTGGCGGCCGCCCCCACGTCGGCGCCGACGCCGGGGCCCACCACCAAACAGTCGCCCACGCCGGTTGCCGCCCCCGAATCCGAGCGCCGGCAGGTCACGACGACCTCGCCGCACGACGTCACCGTGCGGGTTTCCAACGCGACCGCGCAGAGCGGTCTGGCGACATCCGCAAGCAGCCAGCTCAAACGAAACGGCTTCAACGTGATGACGCCCGACGACTACCCGAGTTCGGTGAGCGCGACGACCCTGTTGTTCTCGCCCGGCAACGAGGAGGCCGCGGCCACCGTGGCGTCGTCGTTAGCGAATGCGAGAGTCCAGCGGGTGTCGGGCTATGGGCAGGTCGTTCAGGTGGTGCTCGGCCCGGATTTCAACTCGGTCGCCAGTCCCGCACCCAGCGGCTCGTCGATCAGCATGCAGATTGAGCGCGGCTCCGGGAACGCGCCGACCAGGCTCCCCGAGGATCTGGCGGTCACCAACGCGGCCGATACGACCTGCGAGTAAAGAATTTCGGCGGCAGGGCGCCGCCGTTTTCCGCGTCCAGAACGTAGGCTGGGCAGCATGCGGACCGCCTACCATGAGCAGCTCGCAGAATTGTCCGAGCGCCTCGGCGAGATGTGCGGGCTGGCGGGTACGGCGATGGAGCGGGCGACCCAGGCGCTGCTGCAGGCCGATCTGGTGCTGGCCGAACAGGTGATCTCCGACCACGAAGAGATCGCCACGCTGAGCGCCCATGCCGAGGAAAGCGCCTTTGTGCTGCTGGCGCTGCAGGCGCCGGTCGCCGGTGATCTCCGGTCCATCGTCAGCGCCATACAGATGGTGGCCGACATCGACCGGATGGGCGCGCTGGCCCTGCACGTCGCCAAGATCGCCCGACGACGCCATCCCCTGCACGCGCTACCCGAAGAGGTCAACGGTTATTTCGCCGAAATGGGCAGGGTGGCGGTCGAATTGGGTAATAGCGCGCAAGAGGTGGTGTTGTCGCGGGACCCGGAGAAAGCCGCCCAGATCGCCGAGGAAGACGACGCCATGGACGACCTGCACCGCCACTTGTTCTCGGTGCTGATGGACCGGGAATGGAAGCACGGCGTGGCCTGCGCCGTCGACGTGACGTTGCTGGGACGGTTCTACGAACGGTTCGCCGACCACGCGGTCGAGGTCGCGCGACGCGTCATCTTCCAGGCGACCGGCATCCTTCCCGAGGAGGACAAGAGGTAGCGGCGTCGGCCGGACCGCGGAGGATCAGCCGAAGCGGCCGGAGATGTAGTCCTCGGTAGCCTTTTGCGTGGGGTTCGAGAAGATCTTCTCGGTGTCGTCGATTTCGACCAGTTTGCCGGGTTTTCCGACGGCTTCGAGGTTGAAGAACGCGGTCAGATCACTCACCCGGGCGGCCTGCTGCATGTTGTGCGTGACGATGACGATGGTGTAGTCCTGCTTCAATTCACTGATCAGTTCCTCAATGGCCATCGTCGAGATCGGGTCCAGCGCCGAACACGGCTCGTCCATCAGCAACACATCGGGTTGCACGGCGATGGCCCGCGCGATGCACAGCCGCTGCTGTTGGCCACCGGACAGGCCGCCGCCGGGCTTGTCCAACCGGTCCTTGACCTCGTCCCACAGGTTGGCCCCGCGCAGCGAATACTCCGCCGTTTCGTCGAGCAGCTTGCGATTGCGGACGCCTTGCAGCTTCAGCCCGGCGACCACGTTGTCGCGAATGGACATGGCGGGGAACGGATTTGGTCGCTGGAACACCATGCCGATTGCCCGGCGCACGCCGACCGGGTCGATGCCGGGAGCGTAGATGTCCTGATCGTCGAGTAACACGCTGCCCTCGACCCGGCCACCGGGAATCACCTCGTGCATCCGGTTGAGGGTGCGTAGCACCGTCGTCTTGCCGCAGCCCGACGGACCGATGAACGCCGTCACGCTGCGCGGCAGAACCGTCAGCGTCACATCCCCCACCGCTTTGAACGACCCGTAGTAGATGTTTACTGCCTTGAGGTCCAACCTCTTCGCCACTGAGTGCTCCTGACTACCGCTTCTGGGGGGCGTAGATTTTCGCGATCACTCTAGCCCCGACATTGATGAGCGCGATCACCAGAATGAGGGTTAGCGCCGCGCCCCACAACCGATCCGTCGGCACGGGGTCGACGCCTGCGCCGGCCGACGTCTGGTTGTACATCATTCCCGGCAGTGACCCCATGAAGCCGCGGAAGATGTTGTAGTTCATCGACTGCGAGTAAGCGACGAGAATCAGCAGCGGCGCCGTCTCACCCATCACTCTGGCCACCGCGAGCATTATCCCGGTGATGATGCCGGACAGTCCGCTGGGAACCACGATCCTGGCAATGGTCTTCCACTTCGGGATCCCCAGCGCGTAACCGGCCTCACGAAGGTCCACCGGAACGATGCGCAGCATCTCCTCGGTGGCCCGGATGATCACCGGGAGCATCAACAGGACCAATGCCAGCGACACCGCAAACTGCGAACGCGGAAGGCCGAGCGTCGCCACCCACACGGCGTAGACGAACAGGGCCGCGACGATCGAGGGCACGCCGGACAGGATGTCCACCATGAATGTGACCAGCTTGCCTAGCGAGCTGCCGCCGCCGTATTCGACGAGGAAGATCGCCACCATGAGGCCGATCGGGATCGAGATGACGGCGCACACCAGTCCCTGCAGCACGGTGCCGACGATCGCGTGGTAGGCACCGCCGCCGGCCACAAACGCCGTCATACCCGCTTGTGAATGCGTCCACCATGCCGTGGACGCAATCAGCCTGCACCCCTTGGTGATTACCGAATACAGCACCCACGCCAGCGGTGTCAGGGCCAGCGCCATCGCGAGCGTCACCAACACCGCGGCCACGATGTCGGCGATCCGGCGGCGGGGGCCGATTTCTGAAAACGCCCGCGGCTTGAGTGGGCGGTCCAGCAGCGATGTCATCGGCCGCGCCGTCCGCTTCCGACTCGGGCGACGGCACCACGTGCCAGGGCGTCGACGAGAAAGGTGAGCAGGAAAAGGACCAGCCCCGCCGCGATATACGCCCCGGCTTGAAATTTGTCACCGAATTGCGACGCGGTGGCCGCGATTGCGGTCGCGAAGGTGGACCCGCCGTCGAACAACGACCAGCCGAACGCCGCTCCGGTGCCCCGCAGGATCACCAGGAGCGCGACCGTCTCGCCCAGGGCGCGGCCCAGGCCCAGCATTGCGCCGCTGACGTATCCGGACCGCCCGAAAGGCAGCACCGTCAACTTCACGACTTCCCATCGGGTCGCGCCGATTGCCAGCGCCGCCTCGATCTCGTCACGCGGCGTCTGGACGAATACTTCGCGGGTGACCGCGGTGATGATCGGCAGGATCATCACCGCCAACACGGTCCCACCGGTGAAGATGGTGCCTCCGCCGGCCACGGACCCGTTTCCGTCCGCGAACAGAAAGCACCAGCCCATGGTGTGATTCAGCCAGGTGGCGGCCGGTCGGAGGTGCGGCGCCAGGACGTGCAGCCCCCATACGCCATAGACGATGGAGGGGACGGCGGCCAGCAGATCGACCGAGTACGCGAGGGGACCGGCCACCCGGCGCGGGGCGTATTGGGTGATGAACAGTGCGACCCCCAGGGCGGTCGGCATGGCCACGATCAGCGCGAACAGCGACACGAAAACGGTCACTTGCAGCAGCTCGAGGATCCCGAAATGAATTGCCGAGGGGCCGGCAGTGGTCCACGTGCCGCCGTAGCTGAAGAAATTCTCTTGATTTCGCGTCAGGGCCGGCATCGCCCACAAGAGCAGGAATCCCCCGATGGCGGCGATCAGCACGGCGATCAGCCAGCCCGAAGCCTGCGCCAGCAGCCGAAAAACCCTGTCTCCCAAGCGGGGTTTCGCACGTCCCCATGGGCTGATGGGCACCACGGGCGACTCGGGAAAGGGCGCGGCCACGACCGCACCGGAGCCCGCTGCGGAGGGGTTTGGCCCTGGAGACGTTGTCAGTGTGATCCCGTCACAGTTTTACTGTCGCTGCTCTGACCGATTGGCTACTGGATCGCGTTGATCGCGGTAACCAATCGCTCCTTGACCTTATCGGGCAGCCGGACATAGCCGGCGGAGTCGAGGCCGTTCTGCCCGTCGTTGGCGGCCTCGATGAGGAATGACCTGACCGCCGCGGAGGTGTCCGGGTCATACCCCTTCGAGCACACGATCTCGTAACTGGCGAGCACCAACGGGTACGTGTCCGGCCGCCGGGCCGTGTACATCGGGTTCAGATCCAGCACCAGGTCATTGCCATCGGCCACGAAGCCGGTCGCACGGATGGCGTTGCGGGCTGTGTCGGCGTCGAGCACGACCACGCCACGAGCGGTGCCGATCGCCGCGTACGGCAGACCGGCTTGGTCGGCGAAGCCTTTCTCGACGTATCCGATGGCGCCCGGTGTGGCCCGCACGGCCTGCACGACGCCGGGCGATTTCGCGGCCCCTTCGCCGACGCCGCCTCGAAATTCCGTGCCGACTCCTCTCGCCCAGCTCTGCGGGGCCGCGGCCGTCAGGTACTTCTGCACGTTGTCGGTGGTTCCCGACGAGTCCGCCCGGTAGATGGGCACGACCTTGGTGTCGGGCATCGTGACGGCGGGATTCAGCGCCGCCAGTATCGGGTCGTTCCAAGTGGTGATTGCGCCGCTGAAGAGCTTGGCCAGGGCATCGCTGTTGACCACCAAACTTCGCACTCCGGGCAGGTTGTACACCAGCGCGACGGGGCCGAAGACCAACGGCAGGTCCCATGCGGGGTTTCCGTCGCACCGTTTGGCGGCCGGACCGAGCTGATCCGCTACCAGCGGTGAGTCCGTTCCCGCGAAGTCGACATGGCCGGCGATGAACTGCTCGCGACCGGCGCCCGAGCCCGTGGGCTGGTAAGACACGGCCTTGCCCGGGCACGTCCGGCCCCACGCCTGGTTGAACAGCTCGATCGCGTTCTGCTGGGCAGTCGAGCCTTCGGCCTTCAGCTCGTTCTTGCCGCCGCATCCCGCCGCCCCGGCGGCCGCCGAGCCGGACGGCGCCGAGGCGGCGCGGCGGCCGGCGTCGCTCCCGCACGCGCTCAAGGTCCCAACGCTGATGGCCAACGCGACCGCCGCCAGCGTCCTGCCCACATGGTCGATCGTCACTGATCTCGCTTTCCGGCGAGTCTCCAACGCGTACCGGCGCCGCCGGCGTCGGTACCACCCAGCGAAGTCCGTGGACATGAATGCGACATGAACGATTGGCGCCCGGGGCTTTCGATCAGCCGGTCGCGGTGGCGTAGGCCGTGTCGACGCTGTAGGTGGTAAAGCCCAGACGCTCGTAGGTGCGCAACGCGGCAACGTTGTCCGACTCCACGTAGAGCATCACCGTGGGATTGGGCGAACCGCCCAGCCGCCTGGCAAGCGACTCGACGCCGATGGCCGTCAACGCCTGCCCGAGCCCACGGCCCTGCGCGGACGGGTCCACACCGACGACGTAGACCTCGCCCAGGCCCGGTTGTTCGGCGTGCACCTTGGTCCAGTGAAAGCCCAGAAGCCTGCCCGCATCATCGCTGCCGGGGGTGCCGAACGCCAAGAACAAGCCGTCCGGGTCGAACCACGGTTCCCCGCGCCGCTCCGCCAGGTCGGCTTCCGTCCACCCGCCCTGCTCGGGATGGTTGGCGAACGCGGTGTTGTTGACCCGCAGCAGCTCGGCGTCGTCGGCCGCGCCCCGATAAGTGCGGATCGCCACCGCGGGCACGGCGGGCACCGCGCCGGCAACGTCGCGCAACGTACGTCGCATCTGAACGAGTTCGCGCACCGGGACTAGACCCAGCGCCGAAGCGGTCGCCCGCGCCGGCGCCAGCGTGCCGTGCGCCCAGAATCGGTTGCGCGCGGCGGTCCTTGCCATCGCCGCGCGTCCCATGGCAGCGCCGATGCCGCGCCGGCGGGCCTGCGGATGCACCACCAGTTCCGCCATCCCGGCACCCCCGTCGCGCTGAGGGCTCAGGTTGAGATAGCCGACGATCGCGGTGTCCGTCGGGGAGCCCGAGCGTGCGCCGCTGACCACCAGGTGCCCGGTGCGGTCGTGCCCGAGCTCACGCAGCACCTGTTCCCCGACCGGCGCTACCCCGTCGAATTCGGTTGCGGCCGAGACGAGTTCGCGCACCGCCCGCTGTTCATGGGCGGTCAGCGCGGAACGCCACTCCGGCTCAGATCCGAGCACGTCACTGACTGCGGAGCGGATCGCCCAACGGCTCGGGCAGGTCCTCGGATGCGGTGTCGTCGACCTCGTCGGGCTCCGCAACCGGCGCCCGGCCACGCGCCGGCCGGACGGCCTTGTAACCCACGTTGCGCACCGTGCCGATCAAAGCCTCGTATTCGGGGCCTAATTTGGCCCGCAGTCGTCGTACGTGGACGTCGACGGTGCGGGTGCCGCCGAAGAAGTCATACCCCCACACCTCGTGCAGCAGCTGCGCACGGGTGAAGACCCGGCCGGCGTGCTGGGCCAGGTATTTCAACAATTCGAATTCTTTGTAGGTGAGGTCAAGCGGTCGGCCGCGAAGTCTCGCCGTATAGGTGGCCTCGTCGATCACCAACTCGCCGAGGCTCACTTTGCCCGCGCTTTCCTGGTCGGCGAGCCCCCCGCGGCGCCCGACCACCAGCCGGAGCCTGGCGTCGATCTCTGCGGGTCCGGTGCTCGGCAGCAGAATCTCGTCAAGTCCCCAGTCGGCGTTGACGGCCACCAGGCCGCCTTCGCTGACCACGGCCAACACGGGGACCGACCGGCCCGCCGTGCTCAACAGCCGGCAAAGCCCCCGGGCGGACGAGAGCTCGGTGCGCGCGTCGACCAGCACGGCGTCCGCCGTCCCGGCCTCGAGCAATGACGACGGCTCCGGCGGGGCGGTCCGGACGGTGTGGGACAACAGCGACAACGACGGCAAAACCGGGTCGGGATGCAGTTCCGAGGTAAGCAGTAATAGCTCCAACAAGCCCCTCCTGCCCGTGGGAAAGGCATCTCCCAAATTTCAAAACGCCACGACCGTTAGTTACCAGGTCATCCAACGATAACTTGACACCTGGTTTTATGGAGCAACGTGTGAGTCACTGTGAGCCCCGCCACCCGACGGTGCGGCAGAACTGAAGACAAAGAACCGGCCGCCCGTGAGCCACAATGTGCGGATGCGCAAGGTGCTGGTCGGGGTGCTGGCGGCGGCTTCGGCCGTGGCCGCCGTCGCCATCGCAGCCGTCGGCGTCGACTACGGAACCAGCATCTACGCCGAATACCGGCTGTCGTGCACCGTGCGCAAAACGGCGCATCTGAGTTCCGACCCGTTCGTCGCGATCCTGGCTTTCCCGTTCATCCCGCAGGCGTTGCGCAGGCATTACAGCCAGGTGGAGATCAAGGCCAACGCCGTTGACCACCAGATGGTCGACAAGGCCACCCTCGAGGCGACGATGTACTCAATAGACCTGACCTATGCGTCCTGGCTGATCCGGCCCGATGCGAAGCTGCCCGTGGGCAAGCTGGAGAGCCGTATCATCATCGACTCGACCCACCTCGGCCGCTACTTGGGCATGACGGACCTGATGGTCGAGGCTCCGCCCAACGAAACCAACACCGCTACCGGCGGTGTCACCGCGTCGGGCATCTCCGGCAGCCACGGGCTGGTGTTCAGCGGCACGCCGAAATCGGCCCACTTCGACCGCCGGGTCAGCGTCTCGGTGGATCTCTCCATCGCACCCGATGACCAGGCGACGCTGGTTTTCACCCCCACCGGCGTCCTCACCGGGCCCGACACCGCCAACCAACCCGTTCCCGCGGACAAGCGCGACGCCGTGCTGCATGCCTTCAGCGGGAGGCTGCCGAACCAAAAGCTGCCCTTCGCGGTGGCCCCCCAGAATGTCGGTGCGCGCGGCTCCGACGTGATCATCGAGGGCATCGCCTATGGATTAACCCTCACGCTCGAGGAGTTCAAACAGTCATGACGCGCGCCGGAGGTGCACAGCGAAGCCATCTTGGGACCCCACTCGCGTCGCGGGAAGAGCGGCGCGCATGACCACGGTCATCGCCGCGACGGTGGGCGCGCTCGCGGTGGCGTGCCTGGCCGGGTGGTTGCTGACCCGGCGGTCGGGAAATGTCCGCGAGATCTCCGCGGAGTCCGCTGGGGGCGTTGAGGCAGCCGCCGCGGATCTGGGCCTTTCCCGGACCGGGCCGACCGTCGTCCACTTCAGCGCCCCGTGGTGCGGGCCCTGCGACCGCGTTCGCCGGGTGGTCGTCCAGGTGTGCGAGGACCTCGGCGACCTGGGGGACGTAGCCCACGTCGAAGTCGATCTGGACGCCCACCCGGCGACCGCCCGGCGATTTTCGGTGATGTCGCTTCCCACCACGTTGATCTTCGATGCCGACGGCCGCCAGCGATACCGCGTGTCCGGGGTGCCCAAGGCCACGGCCCTGCGGTCCGCGCTGGAGCCGTTGTTGGCTTGAGCCCCGTGTCATTGGGTAAGCTTGCCGGCGTGTCAGCCCGCCTTGAGCCCGTGCTCACCAAGCGCCGCGCAGTCGAGCTGTGCTGCACTGCGGGTTGTTGTTGTCGCTGTAGCTGTTGACCAGCCGCGCCCGGCGCGCGCTTGGAGCGGCTTCGAGGCCTACTCAAGCCTCCAAAGGCATGCCTTAACCTTTTCAGCGCAACAAGAGTTTTTTAGGAGCAGTACCGTGCCGAGCAGCAACACCACAGCGCCGCCGGACCGCGTCGACGTCCGGGGACCACGGTTCGCCGCCTGGGTCACCACCGTGGTCCTGGTGCTCGCGCTCCTCGTTTCGGCAGTCAGCCCGCCAGCCGCCGCCCTTGTGCTCGGTGTACAGGGGGTGATCTTCGCGATCGGCGCCGTCGGCGGTCCCCGGCGGCACCCCTACGGCCGGGTGTTCGCCAGCGTCGTGGCACCGCGGTTGGGACCGGTCAAGGAGCGCGAACCGGACGCGCCACTGAAGTTCGCCCAGCTCGTCGGTCTGATTTTCGCGGTCGCCGGCGCCGCCGCATTCGCGTCGGGCGCTGTACTTCTCGGGGTCGTGGCGACCGCGGCCGCGCTGGTGGCCGCCTTCTTGAATGCGGCCTTCGGCATCTGCCTGGGCTGTCAGCTCTACCCGCTGGTCGCGCGCCTGCGACGGGCCGCCGATCCCGCGTAAACCTGTTCGAGCAGCAACCGAAAGGATTCCCCACATGGCACGCTCCGACGTCCTGGTCTCCGCTGACTGGGCTGAGAGCAATCTCGACGCACCGAACGTCGTCTTCGTCGAAGTGGACGAGGACACCAGCGCCTACGACACCGGCCACATCGCCGGCGCGGTCAAACTTGACTGGCGCACCGATCTGCAGGACCCCGTCAGGCGCGACTTCGTCGACGCCCAGCAATTCTCCAAGCTCCTGTCCGACCGGGGCATCTCCAACGACGACACCGTGATCCTCTACGGCGGCAACAACAACTGGTTCGCCGCGTACGCCTACTGGTATTTCAAGCTGTACGGCCACGACAAGGTCAAGCTGCTCGACGGCGGCCGCAAGAAGTGGCAGCTCGACGGGCGCCCGCTGTCCACCGACACCGTCAACAGGCCGCCCACCTCCTACACCGCAGCCCCGCCGGACAACAGCATCCGCGCCTTCCGGGACGAGGTCATCGCGGCCATCAACGTCAAGAACCTCGTCGACGTGCGCTCACCCGACGAGTTCTCCGGCAAGATCCTCGCGCCGGCGCACCTGCCGCAGGAGCAGAGCCAGCGGCCGGGGCACATCCCCGGCGCCATCAATGTGCCCTGGAGCAAAGCCGCCAACGAGGACGGCACCTTCAAATCCGACGAGGAGCTGGCCAGGCTCTACGCCGACGCCGGACTGGACGGGACGAAGGAAACCATCGCGTATTGCCGGATCGGAGAGCGTTCGTCGCACACCTGGTTCGTCCTACGGGAATTACTCGGGCAAAAAAACGTCAAGAACTACGACGGCAGTTGGACGGAATACGGCTTCCTCGTGGGCGCCCCGATCGAGTTGGGAAGCTGATATGTGCTCTGGACCGAAGCAAGGACTGACGTTGCCCGCCAGCGTCGATCTGGAGAAGGAAACGGTGATCACCGGCCGCGTCGTGGACCGCGACGGGCAGACCGTCGGCGGCGCGTTTGTCCGCCTGCTGGACGCCTCGGACGAGTTCACGGCCGAGGTGGTCGCGTCGGCCACGGGTGACTTCCGGTTCTTCGCAGCCCCGGGATCGTGGACGCTGCGCGCCCTGTCCCCGGTCGGAAACGGCGACGCCGTCGTGACGCCGTCCGGCGCCGGCATCCACGAGGTGGACGTCAAAATCGCCTGAGCAGGCCGGGCACTGACCGCGATGTGCCCGGGAGCCCGCCGGACGAATAGACTCGTGCCGTGGTGCTCTTCTTCGAGATCCTGCTGGTCGTAGCGGTGGTAGTCATCTCATGGTTCGCGCTGTACACGCTCTACCGGCTGATCACTGACGAGTCGTGACCCGCCCCGGCGACGATGACGGGCCGGCCGGCTCGGGCGACCGTGCCGTGGCAGCCGCCGCCGAACGCGCGAAGGTGACCGCCGCGCGCAACATCCCCGCCTTCGACGATCTGCCGCTTCCCGCCGACACCGCGAACCTGCGCGAAGGCGCCAACCTCAATGACGCTCTGCTGGCGCTGCTGCCGCTGGTCGGCGTGTGGCGCGGGGAGGGCGAGGGCCGCGGGCCCGACGGGGATTACCGGTTCGGCCAGCAGATCGTGGTCTCGCACGACGGCGGCGATTATCTGAATTGGGAGGCCCGGTCCTGGCGGCTTGACGAGACCGGCGAATACCAGGAGCCCGGCTTACGCGAGACCGGGTTCTGGCGTTTCGTCAGGGATCCCGACGATCCGACGGAGTCCCAGGCGATCGAGTTGTTGCTGGCCCATTCGGCCGGCTATATCGAGTTGTTCTACGGACGGCCGCGCACCCAATCGTCGTGGGAGCTGGTGACCGATGCGCTGGCCCGCAGTCGGTCGGGCTTGCTGGTCGGTGGGGCCAAGCGACTCTACGGCATCGTGGAAGGCGGCGACCTGGCCTATGTCGAGGAGCGGGTGGACGCCGACGGCGGCCTGGTTCCGCATCTGTCGGCGCGGCTGTCGCGGTTCGCCGGTTGAGGGTCCTGTTCCCGCACCGCAATCAACGCATCAATAGCCGCGCTCGGTGTCATCATGTGCGGTGCGGCACCCACCACGTCAGGAGGTCAACCGATGCGTCGTAGTGTGGCGACCTCCCGTCCCGCCCGCTGGGTCGCATCGGTGGTGGGACTCCTTGTGCTGTGCTGCCTGTGCCTGCTGGCGTTGCGGCCCTCCACCTCGAACGCCTTACCGGCGTGGTTGAGGTGGTTCGGTCAGCCGGGATCGGGGCCGACCCTTGCGGTGACGTTGGCGGTTCTGACTTTTTGCCTGCTGTCCTTCAGGTCGGCCGGTGCGGGCCGCAGGGTGGGCATCTCGTTCACCGTTATCGCGGCCCTGATCAGCGTGACCGCCGCGTTGGGGCTCAGCTCCTACTGGTATTGCCACGACGTCGACCATCCGGCGATATTCACCCCGCTGATGGCGACCGCCTCATTGGTCAAGGGAAGCACCAGTGACTTCTCCCTCGGGGGGCGGGTCTGCCCCACCCCGACCCCCGTCGCCCTGGAGATGGCGCGGGTCACCGCCCTGGCCGCGATCTTCACCGGACTGGGCGGCGTCGTGGTCGGAGTCTTTCGCTCGCAGGTGGACCGGTTGCGTGCCAACCTCGCGGACTCCGTCACCGCCATCGTGGGTACCGACGACGACAGCCAGGCAGTGGTCAGTGGCGTCACAAGCACGTCGGACCGACGCGGCACAGTGGTCCTCATCACGAATGCCGGGGATGACCGCGTACAGCGGGCCCGCAGGCAGGGCGCGCGGGTGGTTCTCGTAGATTTCAACAACCCGTCGACCTTGGTGTCGCTACGGCTATGGCGCCGCCTGGGCAGGTTGTATCTGATGTCGCCCGACCCGGCGATCAACCTGTTGTGGCTGGACCTGATCAGTCGCCGACTCTCCGAGGTGAACCACAAGAACCGATTGCCCCTCATCGTCCGGATCGACGACCCGTGGCTTGCGGAGGCTTGGCGGGCCCAGCAGTTCGGCGGATCGGACACCCGGTGGGCGGCCGATGTGGTCGGCAAATACGAGGTGACCGCCAACAGGCTGCTCGACGGGATCATTGCGGCCGGAAGCACACGGCGTGTATTTGTCTGCGGCACTTCGCAACTGACCTTGGCGCTGTGCGCCGGCTTGACGCGACGCGCCCTCGAACGCGACTTCTACTCGCCACCCGGCGCGGCACCGCTGCCAGCGCTCACGCTGGTGGAACGCGACGCCGACGACTACCTCAAGGATCATGAATTCTACCGTCGGCAAGCAGGTTTCGCGTCCAACGGACCGGTGATTGACGCCGTAGCCGAGGCGCCGACGATACCCACGTTGCTGCGTTTGCTGGGTGACGCCGACCCGGGGGAATGCGCGGTGATCTTGGTCCAGACGCATGCCGCGACCGCAACCAGGCTGGCTGCCCGCTTCCCGGAGATGCCCATCTACGCATCGGATCTCAACACCAGCATCGCTGATGATGCGATCCAGGTCGTCGGCATGCTGCAGTCCTACTCCCTCTCGCTGGACACACGCGAGGGCCAGATACAGGATGCGTGGGAACGCGCGGCCAGGCTGATCCACGAGCGCTATGTCGCGACCATCGACCCGCTGGCGCCGCGATCACCGGCCGCGGTTCCCTGGGCGGAGCTCAGCGAGTTCTATCGCGGGTCGAACCGCCGTCAGGTGCGCAATGCGCTCTGGATGGTCGAACAGATCGCGGGACACACCTGGAACACCTGGGGCAGTCCGCCGGCCCAGCTTTCCGGGCGCGACATGGCCGATGCGCCGCCCCTGCAACAGCTCACGCTCATGGGTTTCGACCACCACTCGGCGATGGGCATGGCACGGGCTGAACACGAGGACTGGTGTCGCTATTACCGCCGTAACGGCTGGAAGTACGGTGCAAACCGCGACGACGCTCGCAAGATCCACGACAAGTTGGTCGACTGGTCGGCAGTCGAAAGCGATCCGGAACTGCTCGGCGCCGCGGTGCGCAGTCTGGCGGCGACGCTGTGGAGCCTTCGCCAGCTCGGCTATCGGTCCCGTCCGTTATGGCGGACCTTCACCCGAGTAGGAACCGTCAGCGCCGAACAACGAAGCGCGCCATGGACTTGGGAGTCTGACTCCGGACAGACCATGCATGCCGCCGCCGGAGACTGGGCCGTACGAGAAGACGGAAAGCTCTGGTCGGTACGCGAAGACATCTTCCGGGACACCTACGAGCCGGCCGGGGACGGCCTCTGGCGCAGAAAGGGACTCGTTCAAGCGCGCCCGGCGCACCCCGGCGAGACCGTCGATACCCTCGAGGGACCCACCACGGCGTCCGGCGGCGATTGGGTGGTGCGGGGAAAGAACGGCGAGCAATGGCCCGTTCCCGGTGAGGAGTTTGCCCGTCGTTATGCCCAAGTTCGTCGTTCGGAAGCGGCCGACATCCGCACCGACGGCGGCGAATAGGCGATCCGGGGCTGCGTGATCTCGGGATCCAAACTGCACCGATGGATTGCCCACCATGAGGCGGGCGAACACTGATACGGTATCGGCGCACAGTCGGGCGTCGGGGCGTAAAGGGCCGGTCGCATGCTGGCTTTCGCTCCGATCTCGCTCGGCCTCACGGTAGGGAGAACTGCGATGGCGGTGTTCGTCAGCTACTCGAGCCAGGACAGGTCAGCGCTCGACGCCTTGCTGGCCGCCCTGCGGCGCGGCCAGCAGCAGGTCTGGTTCGACCAGGAGCTCGGCGGCGGCGACGCCTGGTGGGCCAAGATATGCGAGCAGATCCGCTCCTGCGACGTGTTCATCATCGCGCTGTCGAACAACTGGCTGCGGTCCAAGCCCAGTCAGGCCGAGCTTCGTTATGCGCAGGCTCTGGGCCGGCCGATACTCCCCGTTCGGATCGGCGCCGTCGACAGCATGCGCGTGAATCCCGTTGCCACACTGCAGATCATCGACTACCGGGACCCGAGCGTCGAGGCCGGCATTCAGTTGGTCACCGCGGTTCACGCGTTACAGGCCAAGCCACAGCCGTTGCCGGACCCGCTGCCGGAGGAGCCGCCGGTTCCGTTCGGCTACATCACGCGGATGGGCAACGTTCTGGCGGAGAAGGAACTCAGCCCGCAGCAGCAGCTTCAGCTGTTGGTCGAGCTCCGATCCGGACTCGAGGAGGACGGCGACGATCCGAGCGCGCGAAGCGACATCGCCCAACTGCTGCGCATGATGCGCCTACGCCACGACGTCACATACCGCACACGAACCGAAATCGACAACGCGTTGGCTTCGCTCGAGTCGGCGGAGTCCGATCCCTCGACGGGTGCATCGGCGACGTCCGGGGCCGCCGCCCCGGCGGGACGAACCGGTGCGGCGTCCCAGGCCCCCGGCAAAACGGGGTCGGCCGCGTCCGGGGCCGCAGGCGGTGGTGCCGCCGCCGGCGGCAGACCCAACCGGAGGTTGCTGGTCATCGGCGGCTCCGCCCTCACCGTCGTCATCGCGATCGTGGTCGTCGTGGTGCTGGCCACTCAGGGGGGCTCGAAGAAGTCGCCGGCCACTGCCCAGCCGGCGGCGCCGGCGGCGCCAGGGGGCCCACAGCCGGCGGCTCCGGGCACACCGGCGGCACCAGGGGCGCCGGCGGCGGCGCCCGGGCGTCTGGATTCGATTCTGATCAGTGCGCAGCAGGTGAACGGCATCATGAACCCACCAATGCCGATGCAAGTCTCCACCGACCAGACGGCCTCGCGGCTGCGTCCGGACGAGCCCCTGTCAAATTCGGCCTGCTATGGCGCGTTCGATCCGATTCGAGAGTCCGCCTATGCGGGTTACACCCCTACGGGCGTGCTCGGCCAGGGCCTGGACACGCAGGACAATAGCTACCGGGTTTACCAAGCCGCGGTCAGCTTCTCAACCGCCGCGCAAGCCCAGGAGTTCGTGACGGCCTCTGCCGGCAAATGGAAGGCCTGCAACGGCTTGACCGTGAAGTACAACAACAAGGCCAACTGGACCTTCGGAAACGTCGCCGACACGCCGTCGAGGATCACGCTGTCGCGCACGCCGGGCGATCCCAGCCGGGCGAGCTGCGAGCGCGTCCTGAGCGCGGTGTCGGACGTGGTGCTCGACATCATGGCCTGCGAAGTGGGTGTCCAGGACCAAGGCGGTCAGATCGCCGATGCGATGGCCGCCAACGTGAGGTGATGGCGCTCACCGGCGGGTGCCGGGTCATGGGATGGAACGGCCCCCGAGCGTAGCTCCTGGTTGGACGGACCGGAACTCGGGGGCCGGGTGGCTACGGGGAATTCGCCAGCGTGCGTGTGCGCCGGCTCTTCCGAGCCTGTGCAGCTAGCGCGTAGCCACCTCACATGTCCATGAAGCTAACAATTCGCGGACCACCTCCTTCCTTGTGTACGGCCGACCGTACCCGCCATTCCGCGAGCCGACAACAGAATTCGGCGCTCACCGATCGCTGACGATCGCCGCGTCGACCAGTTCGGCGAATTCGGCGGCCATCGACGGGCGGCGCAGCCGCCGACCGTCGAGGGTATGCACGCGAGCCGCCACGGTCATGCCAGACACGAGCCAAATACCTTGGGCGGCAAGCAAATCTGCAACACGTAGCGCGCGATAGTCGCAGTCGTAGCCCTTGGAGCGGGCGACCTCGAACAGCGCCTGCTGCGTGGTGCCCCGCAGGATCGGATACCACGGCGGTGGTGTGAGCAGGCACGGATTTTCGCCGGTTTCGGAGGCGGCCGCGATCACGACCGTCGAACGTGGGCCTTCCAGAATGTAACCGTCGGAGCTGACGAAGATGACGTCACCGGCGCCCAGTTTCGCCGCATGACGCAATGCGGCCATGTTGACCGCGTAGGACAGCGTCTTGGCGCCGGCCAGCAGCCACGGCAGCGCGTCGATACCGGTGGTGGGCAGTCCGCGATTGAGCGTCACCGCCGCCAGCCCGTCTCGGCGAACGGCGGCCACCCTTTCCGGGATCGGGTTGACCATGACGTAGGCGGTCGGGGTCGAATCGCTCTCCCGGCCGCGGGTGTAGATCAGGCGCATCGCGCCTTCCCCGAAGTTTCCCGCGGCCCACTGCCGCGTGGCGGCCTCGATCGCGTGGCGCCAACTCGGGAGGTCCGGCGCGGGTAGCTCCATCAGCTTGGCCGAGTGGGTGAGCCGCTGCAGATGCGACTCGACCAGGCAGGCCCGGCCGTCGCGGACCAGCAGCGTCTCGAAGACGCCGTCGCCGCGAAGGGCCGCCAGGTCGTCGGCGTGCAGCAGGGGAGTTCCCGGCGGATGCCATTCGCCGTCCAGCGTGACGATCACACCCATCTCGCCGGCCATGAACGACAAGCCTAGCGACGAGCGTGCGGTTGGAGCGCGTCCGTAGAGTTGACGTGTGACTGCAGTCCCCGCACCCGATCGTGGGCCCGACGCCGGCGCGGTGTGGCACTACGGCGACCCGCTGGGTGAGCAGCGGGCGGCCGAAACCGACGCGGTGGTGGTCGACCGCTCACACCGCGCGGTGCTCACCCTCACCGGCAAGGACCGGAAGCCGTGGCTGCACAGCATCTCCACCCAGCACGTGAGCCAGCTGCCCGAGGGCGCCAGCACCCAAAACCTCAGCCTCGACGGTCAGGGCCGGGTCGAAGACCACTGGATTCAAACCGAACTCGGCGGCATCACGTACCTCGACACCGAACCTTGGCGGGGCGACCCTTTCCTGGAGTACCTGCGCAAGATGGTGTTCTGGTCCGAGGTCACGCCGGCCCGCGCCGACATGGCGGTGCTTTCATTGCTGGGTCCGCGACTGGGCGACCGGGCGGTGCTCGACGCTCTTCGCCTGGACGCATTGCCCGCCGAGCAGACCGCTGTTCTGGCAGGCGGGGGTTTTGTTCGTCGGATGACCGGCGCCCCCGCCGGCGCGATCGCACTGGACCTCCTTGTCCCGCGGGACGAGTCGGCCACCTGGCAGGGGCGCCTGGGGCGGGCCGGCGTGCGGCCCGCCGGGGTGTGGACCTACGAGGCGAACCGCGTGGCGGCCCTGCGGCCGCGACTGGGGGTCGACACGGATGAGCGCACGATCCCCCACGAGGCGGGCTGGATCGGCGGTCCCGGCCACGGAGCGGTGCACCTTGATAAGGGCTGCTACCGCGGGCAAGAGACCGTCGCGCGGGTGCACAACCTGGGCAGGCCTCCCCGGATGCTGGTGTTGTTGCACCTCGACGGCTCGGTGGAGCGGCCCTCGACCGGTGATGCGGTGCTCGCCGGCGGTCGTGCGGTGGGCCGCCTCGGAACCGTCGTCGAACACGTGGATCTCGGTCCGGTGGCGCTCGCGCTGCTCAAGCGAGGGGTGACGGCCGACACGGAATTGCGGACCGGGCCGCAGGGCGCGGTCGCCGCGGTGATCGACGCCGATTCCTTGCCGTCGGCCGAGCACGTCGGGGTGGGACGGTTGGCCGTTGAACGGTTGCGGGGAAGTGCGAAATAATCGGTGATATTGTCCGCCGCGGCGGGCAGGGGCAGTCGCCTCCCCTACCACCGAAGCACGGTAAACTGTCGGCAGGACAATAAACGACACCAAGAGATCGGAGCCGCCTACTCGTTAGGCCGCTCCGTTATTGCGCGAGGGGGTTCCCCCATGGGCCGCGGCCGGGCTAAGGCAAAGCAGACCAAGGTTGCACGAGAACTCAAATACAGTTCCCCGCAGACCGACTTCGAGCGGCTTCAGCGCGAGCTGTCAGGCACCGGTGCCGATGGATCCCACGAGCTGGACGGCTCGGACGATTCAGGCCCAGGCGATTCATGGGACGACCACGGCGACTGGCGACGCTAGAGCTCCCTCCCCGATAGCGGCGCTCCGTGCCCCGATGTGGCGTTGACCCCCGTCGTTGAGGCCTCCTTAGAACCTCGGGTGCTGCCCGACCAGTTTCGCCCGCGGGCTGTCCTTCCCCCCCTTGCCCACGGTTCCCAGGATCCAGCAGTCCAGGTGGCGCGCCGTCAGAATGGCCAGGGCGCGATCGGTGTCTTCTGGAGCGACGACGGCGATCATGCCGACACCCATGTTGAAGGTCTTCTCCATCTCCTCGCGCGACACCCGCCCGCGCTGGGCAATCATCGCGAACACCGGCGCGGGCGTCCAGGTGCCGCGGTCGACCTCGGCGACCAGCCCCTGCGGGATCACGCGTTGCAGGTTGCCGGCCAGCCCGCCGCCGGTGACGTGGCAGAAGGTCCGAACGTGGGTCTCGGCCGTCAGCGCCAGGCAGTCCTTGGCGTAGATCCGGGTCGGCTCCAACAGTTCCTCACCCAGGGTGCGACCGAACTCCTCGACGTAGCCGGCGAGGTTCATCCGGTCGATCTCGAGAAGCACCGTTCGCGCCAACGAGTATCCATTGGAGTGCAGGCCGGAGGATCCCAGCGCGATGATGACATCGCCCGGCCTGACGCGGTCGGGCCCGAGCACGTCGTCGGCCTCGACGACGCCGACGCCAGTGGCCGAGATGTCGTAGTGGTCCGGTTCCATCAGGCCGGGGTGTTCCGCCGTTTCGCCGCCGAGCAGCGCGCAGCCGGCGCGCACACATCCTTCCGCGATGCCCCTGACGATCGCGCCCAAGCGTTCCGGCACTGTCCGGCCCACCGCGATGTAGTCCTGCAGAAACAGTGGCTCGGCGCCACAGACCACGAGGTCGTCGACCACCATCGCCACCAGATCGAGACCGACGGTGTCGTGCTTGTCCATAGCCTGGGCGACGGCCAGCTTGGTGCCGACGCCATCGGTGGACGCGGCCAGCACCGGTTCGCGATAGTCGCCGCGCAGCGCAAACAGGCCGGCGAATCCGCCCAACCCGCCCCGGACCTCGGGTCTGCTCGCCTTCGTCGCCAGCGGCTTGAACAAACGGACGGCTCGTTCTCCGGCCTCGATGTCCACTCCAGCCGACGCGTAGGTGATGCCCTGGCTGCCCGGCTCGCGGCCGGGGCTCTTTCCGGGATCCGTCATCGCGATAAAGGCTACCGGGCGGCGCTGGGCGCCGGGATCAAACCTCGAGCAACTATGAGCGAACTTCGTCAGCGTACGGCTGGTATTTGTCTGGTGTCAGCTGGTCGAGTCCGGCTCCGCGCGCGGCGTTGGCGAGCATGTGCTCGATGACGTTCTTGCCCAGGGCCGTCTCGCCGGGCAATTCGATCGGGTACTTGCCGTCGAAGCAGGCGGTGCACAACCGCGAGGCCGGCTGCTCGGAGGCGGCTACCATGCCGCGCAGCGAGACGTAGCCGAGTGTGTCGGCCCCGATGGCGTGCCGTACCGCCTCCAGCATCTCCCCTTTGTCCTCGACCGCGTTCGCGATCAGCTCGGCCGGCGACGGGAAATCGATGCCGTAGAAGCACGGCCACTTCACCGGCGGCGAGGCGATGCGGACATGCACCTCGAGGGCACCGGCCTCGCGCAGCATCCGCAGCAGCGCGCGCTGGGTGTTGCCGCGCACGATCGAGTCGTCGACGACGATGAGCCGCTTGCCGCGGATCACCTCCCGAAGCGGGTTGAGCTTGAGGCGGATGCCGAGCTGGCGGATGGTCTGCGACGGCTGAATGAAGGTTCGCCCGACATACGCGTTCTTCATCAGGCCCTGCCCGTAGGGGATGCCCGACTCCTGCGCGTATCCGACCGCGGCGGGGGTGCCCGACTCGGGCACGCCGATCACCAGGTCGGCGTCGACGGGGCATTCACGCGCCAGCCGGCGTCCGATCTCGACGCGGGTGGCGTGCACGGAGCGGCCCGCGATCGTGCTGTCCGGCCGCGCCAGGTAGACATATTCGAAGACACAGCCCTTGGGCATCGGGTTGGCGAAACGCGTAGAGCGCACGCCGTCGGCGTCGATCGCCAGCAATTCACCCGGCTCGATGTCGCGCACGAACGAGGCGCCGACGATGTCGAGAGCCGCGGTCTCGGACGCGACCACCCAGCCCCGGTCCAGCCGGCCGAGCGAAAGCGGCCGCACCCCGTACGGGTCGCGGCAGGCGTACAGCGTGTTTTCGTCCATGAACGTCAGGCAGAAGGCACCGCGCACGGTCGGCAGCAGTTCCAGCGCCGCCTGTTCCAGGGTGGAATCGGCGGCACCGTGGGCCAGCAGGGCGCCCAGCATGTCGGAGTCCGTCGTCGCCGGCGCCGGGCATCGGGTACCGATCAAGCCCGCCTCGCGGGCCCGCGCGGCAAGCTCGGCGGTGTTGACGAGGTTCCCGTTGTGCCCCAATGCAACCCCGGTGCCGGCGGCGGTGTTGCGGAAAACCGGCTGGGCGTTTTCCCACGTCGTGTCGCCCGTTGTGGAGTAGCGGCAGTGACCGATGGCGACGTGGCCCTGCATCGCGGCCAGCGTCTGCTCGTCGAAAACCTGGCTGACCAGGCCGAGGTCTTTGAAGACCAGCACCTGGGATCCGTCGGCGACGGCGATGCCCGCGGCTTCCTGGCCACGATGCTGCAGCGCGTACAGGCCGTAATAGGTGAGTTTGGCGACTTCCTCGCCGGGGGCCCAGACCCCGAATACGCCGCACTCTTCGCGGGGGGAGTTCAGGTCCTGCTCGGGTGCTTCGGCTCCAGCGACGGTCACGGTTCGGCGGCTCCCTGGCGAACGATTGGTGACGTAATGGAGTCTACGGGCCCGATGTCCGCGACACGCAATCCACAGCGCGTGTTGAGCGCCGGAAATTCCGTGACGGCACCCTAAAGCTGCAGTTCAGGGTGATATTCAGCGCACATCGACCAGGGGCAGCCAGTGGCCGATCTCACCGGCCCGCGACCCCGACAGAGTCGCGGCGCCGGAGGACCGCGCCTCGTCGAGCGGCACCAGCCCGGTCGCCAGCCGGAGCCACGTGCGCGGATCGGTCTCGACCACATTTGGCGGCGTGCCGCGCGTGTGCCGGGGCCCGGCGATGCACTGCACCGCGACGAACGGCGGTACGCGGACCTCGACGCTGGCGCCGGGGGCGACCTCGGCGAGCGTGCGCGCCGTGAGCCGCACCGCGGTCGCCAGGGCGTTGCGGTCGGGCGCCGGGAGAGACTCGTCGCGCAGCCAGTCCGCGACGACCAGCAGGGCCTGTCGGGTCTGTGCCGGATCGGCTCGTCGGCGTGCGGCCATGCCTCATGGTTTCAAAGGCTGCAGCGCTCGCATTGGCCGCCGGTCACTGCGGCCGACGGGGGGCTTCGCTTCTCCGGGCGTTCACCCCTCGTTGCCTTTCGGCGACGAGACTCGGCGCCGACGAGGAGGATGCGGTGGGCCCGATCGAACACGTGGTGATCGTTGTGAAGGAGAACCACACCTTCGACAATTATTTCGGCACGTTCCCCGGCGCGAACGGGGTGACGCTGCCCCCCGCGGAGAACCCGCCGCCCAACGATCCGGACCACCGCCACCAGGCGTGGATGGGGCGATCGGACGACACCCGGTATCGGGTGCAGTACACCGAGTCCGACATCCCGGGCTACTTCGAGTTGGCTCGCCGATACACGTTGTGCGACAACTACTTCTCCGAGGTGGCCGGCCCGTCCACTCCCAACCACCTCATGCTGGTTTGCGCCGACTCCCCGGTGATCAACAATCCTCACCACCACTACCGGCCCGCCCCGAGCGACCGCTACCGGCTGCCCTCGTTGCCGACCGCGCTCGAGAAGGCCGGGCTGTCATGGGGAAACTACGGCGGATACGCCTTCGCCTACATCGACGGGCTGCACACCCGTGGCAACAACCACGCCCGGGACGTGTTCGCCGAACACGCCCGGGCGGGGCAACTCCCCACCGTGTCATGGGTTTACGGCGACGGAAAGCCCGATCTGTCCGAGCACCCGACGCAGAACGTCACCGACGGCATGAACTGGACCCTCGACCAGATCGCGGCCGTCGCCTCGGGAGGCCTCTGGGACCGCGTGGCGATCTTCATCACCTGGGACGACTGGGGCGGCTGGTATGACCACGTCGACCCGCCCGTGGTGGAAAGCTGGGACCACAGCCACGCGCAACGCGCCGACGACGAGTTCGCCGACTTCGACGGGCAACCGTTCCGGTACGGGTCACGCGTGCCGTGCCTCGTGGTTGGGCCGTACGCCAAACCCGGCCACATCAGCTCGCAGCTCAACTCCCACGTCAGCCTGCTCAGGTTCTGCGAGACCACCTTCGGACTCGATGCGCTGACCGACCGCGACGCGGCCTCCAACGGCATGGCCGACTGCATCGACACGTCCCAGCAACCCAACCCGCATCCCTGATACCGGTGACAGCCCCCCACGGTTCCGACGACCGCCCGGCACGACGCGCAACGATTTCCGGCGATGCCGACCCGGACTAAACTTCTTCTGTTACCCAAGCAACGGTGACGTTGCCGTGAGGTTTGCGGAAAGCGCCGAACCGGCTGCCTTGCAAGCGATATCGCTTGACGAGACCATTGTCTCGAGGCAAAAGTCTCGCTCGTCCCTTTTGCGACCTCGAATGGCGGCGATCACGATGGCCAGAGTCACGCTCCGCAAGAGCGGTCGGCCCGCGCGCCGCACCCTCGCCCCCATGATCGTCACCCGGCAGGGCAAGATC
>NZ_JAFBAT010000311.1 GCF_019247615.1 Mycobacterium sp.
GGCTTTCCAGCCGCGGCCGATACGGGATGGACGACGTTGGGCATCCGCAGTCGCGGCGTCGGCCGCCGCGAGTGGGGCTTCTGCCGCATCCTCGGCCGTCACCTCGGGGCGTGTCTGCTCGGTTCCGCCCTCGGATTCTGCCGAATCATCGGCCGTAACCTCGGGGCTAGTCGGCTCGGTTCCGCCCTCGGATGCTGCCGCATCCTCGGTCGTCACCTCGGGGCTGGTCGGCTCGGCTCCGCCCTCGGATGCTGCCGCATCCTCGGTCGTCACCTCGGGGCTGGTCGGCTCGGCAGCGACCGCCGGCTCCTCCTGGGGTTTCGAGCTTGCTTTCCGGGCGGATCTGCGTAGACGACGAAACATCGCCATCGGTGGGGGGTTCAGCCGGCTGGCGCCAGCATCTCCTTCCATCCGTCGTCTCCTGTTTTGGTCGAGTTTTCGACGGAGTACTTGATCCCGTCGGGTCCCGTCAGCTCACCGCTTTGGGGACTGTACACCGCCGACGGAGGCCCGATCGGAGTGTAAGCACACGGGTTGGGCTGTTGGCCGTTGCACTGCACGGTACCTTGTCCCGGCCGCGACAAGGGGTCACTCACCGGCGGTGGCGTCCCGGGAACTCGGTCCGAGGGCGCCGGGTTGAGGCCGGTGTTGACCGACGGCGCCGGGATCACCATGCCGGGCCTCACCGATTGATCACAGCGCGCCGCGGGCGCGGGGCAGGTGAGGAGCTGGTTCGGGTCGCCGTACCAGGGGTTGGTGCCCGCCGGTACGTACGGCCTGGGGTCGCGGCACTCTCGCGGCGTGGCTGCCCGCTTTCCCGGGATGTCGACGCATGGGATGTTGCGCGATCCGCGGACGCTGTTGGCCGGCGTCTCCATCGGGATCTTGCAGTAGGTTCCGGTCGGCAAGGGCGCCAGGTTCGTGTCCGCCGGAGAGCGCCACTCCGAAGCGGGAATGAAGCCGGTCAGACATGGCGGCGGCTGGTTGATCGACGGCGCCAGGTCGAGGGCTGCCTGGTTGGGGAACGGGGCGGCCACGGTCTGTGCGATCGCAGCACCCTGCGGCAAGAACACCAGCACCTGTTCCAAGCCGGTGTGGTAGCGCTTGAGCAGATCGAACACCACCTCGAGATTCGCCAGCGTCTGGGGCAGGGACTCGCGGACGTCGTTGAATACGTCGTTGATCTGATCGGCGGTCGGCGCGGCCTGGCGAAGGATGCTTCTCACGTGCTGGTCGTTTTGGGCACTCTGGGCGGCCAAGGTGTTCAGGTTGCGCGCCCACCGCTCGATTGCGCTGTTCGAATTGACCTGGCTGTCCAGGATCGGGCCGGAGTTCTGGATGATGTCGTTGACGTTGGTGATGTTCGTCTTGAAATCGCCGACGATCGCCTGGGTGGCGTCGACCAAGCGCTGCAGCGCGGGACCCAGGCCGCCGACGGATTGCGCCGTCTCGTCCAGCAATTGGCCGATCTTATCCTTGGGCAATGCCGCCAGACCCCGGTTAGCGGTGTCGAAGGCCGGCCCGATCTCGCTGGGCACGGTGCCCTTGGTGATGGTCTGTCCGGGCGAGAGGTCCTTGCCCGGGTTGCCGGCGGACACCAGGTCCAGATACTGCTCGCCGACCGCCGACACCGAGTGCACATTGGCCACCGCATCGATCGGGATCTTGTAACGGCTGTCGATGCTCATCGTCGCCTCGGCGCCCGTCTCGGTCGGCTCGACGTCGGTCACCTTGCCGATGGTGATGCCGCGATAGGTGACGTTGGCGGTCGGATACAGCCCGCCGGACGCCGGCAACTCCGCCTTGAGCTCGTACCGGCCGATACCCACCAAACTGGGAACCTGCAGGTAATACACACCGAGCACCGTTATCGAGATCACGGTGAGAATCCCGAACAGTATCAGCTGCCGTCTGATGAAGGGAGTCAGCATTGGCTGGTGTCCGCCCTTTCCACTAGCGGTCCACCGGGCGCATTGTTGGGGCTCGGCGTGTAGCGGACGTCGGGAACCATCGTCTCGGGGTCGCGCCCATACGACTGCTCGAGCGCCCGCAGGGCTCCCGACAAACCCGTACCGGTCATGAACGCGTTGTCGATGGCGCTGTAGGTAACGTCGAGCGTCAGCGAGATGTTCTGGTAGTCGCCGCGCATCAGCCTCGGAATCGTGTCGATGTCGTAGGGCTGCGTGAGGATCAGCTTCAAGGCACCGATCAGGTCCGGCGAGGCACGGCCGAGCTCCCGCAACGGGCATTGCAGCGATTGCAGATCGGTGTGTAGCGGGCCACGCGCTTCGGACAGGTACTGGTCGGCGGCCTGGCTCAGCCGTCCCACCGCGTCGACCGCGTTGATCAGCAAGCTCTTGGTGTCGGCGAAATGCTTGATCAGCGGCGGGATGTCGGTCAGCACGCGATCGATCACGTCGGCCCGGCCACCCACGTAGACCAGCAGGCGGTTGGTGGAGTCGATGGCGTGGGTGATGTCGTCACGCTGCTGGTTGAGCTGGTTGGTGAAGGTGTCCAGCTTTCCGAGGAACGCCCGGATCTGGTTTCCCCGCCCGTTGAAGATGTTGTAGACCTCGTTCTGCAGCACTTCCAGGTTCGGGATGCCGCCACCACGCAGGATCAACGCCAGACTTGCCAGCGTCTGCTCGGTCGTCGGGTAGGCCGACGAGTTCTTCAGCGGAATGGTGTCGCCGTCCTTGAGCAACTCCGGCGACGGGTTCGGCGGGGCGGCCAGCTCCAGGTGCTGAGATCCCAGCAGCGAAGTCTGGCCGATCCTGGCGGTCGCGTTCTTCGGCAGCTTGACGCTTTTGTCGTCCCCCAGCGTCAGGGTCGCGATCCAGTTCTTGAGGTTGATGGCCTTGATGGAGCCCACGAACACGTCGGCGACCATCACCTTGCTGTTGCCGTTGATCGCCAGCGTGTCCGGCACCTGCACATAAAGCGTGTAGGAACCCGAGCCGCTGCCGGGACCGCCGGGAATGGGGACGTTCGAGATTCCGCGCCACCCGCACGAGCTCAGCACCAGGGCGGCCACCAGCAACACCAGTCCGTGCCAGGCGCGGCGGCGAATCCGCGGCATCAGCCTCATGACGCTCCTCATTGGCCGACGGTTCGGCTTGCTCCTCGCGCCCATGGCGCTCGTCGCGCTCCTCACTGGCCCAGTCCTGCGTTGGCGGGCACCGGCGGCCCACCGGCATTGGGCGCGGGCGCCGCAACCGGCGCCGGCGTCGGGGCGACGGGTCCGGGGACCACGTCCGGCCCCGGCGGGGACGGCGGTATCGGCACCTGCGGCGGGTTCTGGCCGACAACCGGCGCGATCGGGACCTGGTCGTAGGCGTTCGGGTAGCCCGGCGGTGTCTGCAAGTTCGATTGAACCGGCGCGATGTTCGGGCCGCCCATCAGTTCGGCCAGAGAGTCCGGCGTCATCAGGCCCGCCGTGATCGGTCCGACCTGCTGTCCCTGCATGCCCGGGGCCACGATCCACCCCGGGGTGGTGTTGCGGTACGCCGTCGGCGTGTCCGGTACCCAGATTCCCGGGACGGTCGTGTCCTTATAACCGTTGGGCGGATGCAGCCGCGGCTCGGAGTACGCGACGTCCTTGGGGAGCGTCTCGGCGGTGCTGAACAGGTTCACGCCGAACGGCGGGTAGTTGAACTTGATCGCATCGAGGATCGGCGCCAAATACTGGGCGCAAAGCTCGGCCGACTCTTGATAGCCCAACCGGCTGCCGGCCTGGATGGAGCTGCAGACGAACTGCATTGGGTTGGCGAAGTTGGTGATCGACGGAATGGCGACGACGGACCCGTGGGAGGGGTGGTAGATCTGGTTCACGTTCGACGCGGCCGTCGGTAGCACGTGCAGGGCGGTTTCGAGGCCGTTCAGCGAGTCGGGTTGCAGCAGCGTGTTGGTCGCGGTCGCCAGGTTGTTGATGTCGTGGGTCAGCACCTCGCGGTTCTGGTCGAGCCACGGACGCACCGTCGACAGCAGGCTGTCGAACTGCTGTACCGCATTGGCAAGATCGTTGTCGGAGCTCGCGAGCCGGGAGGTGAAGTCCGCCAGATTCTCGTTCAGCGCGACGAACTGCTGATCGTCCTGGTGCAGCGCGTTGACGAATAGCGCCAGGCTGCGCACCACCGCGAAGAAGTCACCGCGACCCTCGTTCAAGGCGGTCAACGAGCGCGACAGGCTGTTGAGCGTGTTGTTGATCTCCTGGCCCTTGCCGGCCAGCCCGTTCGCGTACGACTCGATGACCTCACCGAACGGGCCCTTCGGCTGCTCGGGCGTGGGGCCGAGTTTGGAGATGATGTTGGTGACGCTGTTGCGCAGCTCGTCCCACTCCACCGGCACCTGGGTGCGCTCCTGGGGGATCACCGCATTGTCGGCGAGCACCGGGCCACCCTTGTAGGCCGGCTCCAGCTGGATCGCACGCGAGGCCACCAGCGTCGGGTTGAGGATCACCGCGGAGGCGTTGGCGGGAACTTTGTATTTGTTCTCGTAGTGGAACGTGACCTTCATTTTGTCGCCGGCCGGCTCGATCTTGTCGATCGAGCCCACCCGCAGGCCCATGATCTGGACCTTGTCCCCCGGGTAGAGGGCGTTCGCCGCGGAGAAGTAGGCCACCACCGTGTTGTTCGTCAGCTT
This sequence comes from Mycobacterium sp., assembly GCF_019247615.1. Taxonomy (GTDB): domain Bacteria; phylum Actinomycetota; class Actinomycetes; order Mycobacteriales; family Mycobacteriaceae; genus Mycobacterium. The sequence continues at coordinate 4,642 of NZ_JAFBAT010000311.1, forward strand.
TTCGTAGAGCCGCCAGCCGACGAACGCGACGACGATGGCCAGCGCGACCACGAGCGAGCCGATGATCACCGTCGTCCGCGACATCCTCGGCAACCGGACGTTGCGAATGTCAAAGGCGCTGCTCAATTCTGGCTACCTCCCCCCGCGGCGCCGCTGCCTCCCGAACCTCCCGGGTTGATGAATGGTGCCGGCAGTTGTGCGCCGGGGCCGGGCGGTGCCGGCGGACCGGGCGGGAGACCGGGGGCGAACGTCGAGGGTGGGGGCGTCGGCCCGGCCGGCGCCAGTTGCTCCGTACGCGCCCCAGGCGGTGCCTGAGCGGGCAGCGGCACCGGCGTGCCCGGCACGTTCGGGGGCGGGTCGCCCGGGCGTCCCGCGATCGGCACCCCCGGCGTCGGCGGCAGACCGTCGGGGTTCGGCGGCGAGGTCGCGACGTCGACCGGCGCAGGGAAACCGGGGCCACCGAACGGACCGACCGCCGCACCCGCGCAGGGCAGCGGATTCCATGGCCGCGGCAGTCCCTCGTCCCCGACGGTGATGTTGCCGCCGGGATTCGCCGGCGTGTAAGAGCAGGGCGATCCGGGCGGGACGGCCGGTCCCGGGTGATCCGGGGTGCCCTCGAGCACCGGAGGCGCCGGCGGCGGCGCGCCGTTGGGGAATCGCGTGCCATTCGGGTCGGGCCAGCGGAATTCCGGCAACCCGGCGCTGCGCCAGAAGTTCTCAGGGTCAAGACCGCGCTTCCTGAAGGCCGCGTCGAGGAATGGCTGCAGGATCTGGCCCGGCAACAGGTTGTGCAGCACCACCTTGAAGAACGGCCCGGACCCGATCGCCTCGTTCAACGACGGCAGGAACTTGCCGACCTCAGTGAACCCGGCCGCCAGATCGTCCTTGCGCTGGACGAGGATGTCGCTGACCGTGCGCAACTGCTCCAGCACGTGATTGAGGTTGGGGTTGTCGTTGATGAATCCCTTCACCTGCTGGGAGAAGGCGGCGATGTTGCTCAGCAGCGCATCGATGGCCTGGCCTCGCTCGTTGAACGCCGCCAGCAGCGCCTTGGCGTTGACCAACAGCCGGTCGATTTGATCGCTGCGGTCACCGAGAATGCTCGCCACCTGGTTGGCCTGCGCGAGCAGATGCTTGATCTGCTCGTCGCGCTTGCCGATGGTGTCGGAGAATTTGGCGACGCCGTCGAGGGCGGCGCTCAGGTGCGGGTAGGTCTGATCGATCGTTTCCGACAACACGTGCAGCGACTGCTTGACCGTGTCGATGTCCCAGCCCTGGGCGGCCTTGGTGGCGTCGAAGAACGCGTCGTAGATCTGGTACGGGGTGGTGCTCTGCCCAATCGGCAAGCTGGCGCCAGGCCGTAGCGTCTGCTCACCCCGGTTCTCGATCTCGAGGATCTTCTTGCCGAGGATGGTGTCTGTCTTGATCGCGAGCCGGCTCTCGGTGCCGATGGTTTCGGTGCCCATGTTGAACTTGATCACCACGTGGTCACCGTCGATGTTGAGCGCCTCGACCTTGCCGACGTCCATGCCGGCGATGCGCACCTTGTCACCCTTTTGCAGTCCGCCTGAGTCGGTGAACTGGCCATAGTAGTGGGGCTTGGCCATCAGCATCGGGACGCTGGTGAAGCTTTGACCAACGCCGACGACGAGCAGGGTCACGATGATGCCCATGATCCCTATGCGCAGCCGATTGGGAGGTTCCAGCGTTCTCATTGCGGCGTGCACCTACCCGTCGGCTGCCCGAAGAGCTTGACCGTACGCACCGGTCCACCGGCCTGCAGCCCGTTGAGCTTGAGGTTGATGTCACAGGCGTAGAAGTTCACGAAGTCGCCGTAGGAGCCGATGGTGCGCCCAATCATGTTCAACGCGGTCGGCACCCGGTGGATGAAGTCGTCCAGCTGCTCGCGCTGATCGATGAGCGGTTGCTGAACCGCGTCGAGGTAGTTGATGGTCGAATGCAGCAACGAGCGGTCCTCGGCCAACAGGTCGGCCACGGTTCCCGCGGCATTGCTGATGTGTGCGGTTCCGCCGGCCAGCTGCTCCCGATGGTCGTTCAGCCCGGTGATCAGCACCTGCAGGTTGTTGACGGTCTGATCGAATTGCTGGCGATGGCGGACCGTGGTGTCCAGGACGATGTTGAGATTCTTGATCACCTCGCCGATCGCCTGGTCGCGCTCGGCGAT
>NZ_JAFBAT010000012.1 GCF_019247615.1 Mycobacterium sp.
GCCGCGCCGATGTCGCTGGCGCCATTACGCGCAATCCCGGCTGCCTTACGCAACTGGTCGGCTTTGCCGCTGACGACGGACAGGTCCGCGCCGGCTCGTTGCCGAAGCCCGTCACCCCCAGCGCCTTTCCAAGTGATGGAATAGGACTGGTTCCGCATCTGAAGAAAAACGTCCTCCCACTGATCGGCGGTCTTACTCCAGTAGCTGGCCGCGTTGACCAGGTGCTCGGTGGTCCATGCTCGAACCTGCGACAAAGTGACCGGCATCTACACCACTGCCCCCCGCGTCACAGCAGCCATCTCACCCGCCCCAGTCGCCTCTTGATTCGCGTAAACTGCAGCCGCCGAAGTCATCCCGGCAGCCCCAGCCTGAATTCGGTTGGCGAATGCCGCCCCAGCGACGCCAATTGCTGCATTGACGCCACTCACCGCCGCCGTGGTGGCTTGGAACGGCTGCCCCGGCGATGGCGGCGCTACCCCCGTAAGTTGGCCGCTCAGACCCTGCCATTGAGCGGCCGCAGCTCTTAGCTGATCAAGTACGACCTGCAGTTCATCCGATCCCACCTGCGCGAGTTTATGCCGCGAGCCCGCATGGATGCGATTCGCTGTTCCGAGCTTGCTCGGCACGTTTGTCAAGACCAGGTGGCCGCGCGATGCCCAGCTAGCGCCGGAACTGGACTCAGGGCGCCCGATCGGGCCCAACACACGCGCTGAGCGCAGACTCGGCACGCCCAGCGCTAAGGTGAGCGCCGTGGCCACGACCGCGCCGCTGCGCGTGCAGCTGATCGCCAAGACCGAGTTTCTGGCGCCTCCGGACGTGCCGTGGACGACCGACGCGGACGGCGGTCCGGCGCTGGTCGAATTCGCCGGCCGGGCGTGCTATCAAAGCTGGTCAAAGCCCAACCCGAAAACCGCGACCAACGCCGCCTACCTCAAGCACATCATCGACGTCGGACACTTTTCGGTGCTCGAGCACGCCAGTGTGTCCTTCTACATCACCGGCATTTCGCGATCGTGCACGCACGAACTCATCCGGCACCGGCACTTCTCCTACTCGCAGCTCTCGCAACGCTATGTGCCGGAGGGAGACTCGCAGGTCGTCGTCCCGCCGGGCATGGACGACGACCCCGAACTGCGGCAGATCCTGGCCGCGGCCGCCGACGCCAGCCGCGCCACCTATACCGAGCTGCTGGGCAGGCTGGAAGCAAAGTTCGCCGACCAGCCCAGCGCGATTCTGCGGCGCAAGCAGGCGCGCCAGGCGGCCCGGGCGGTGCTGCCCAACGCCACCGAAACGCGCATCGTCGTGACCGGTAACTACCGGGCGTGGCGGCATTTCATCGCCATGCGGGCCAGCGAGCACGCCGACGTGGAAATCCGGCGGCTGGCCATCGAGTGCCTGCGCCGGCTGCTGGACGTGGCTCCCGCGGTGTTCGCCGACTTCGAGGTGGCCACCCTGGCCGACGGCACCGAGGTCGCCACCAGCCCACTGGCGACCGAAGCCTGAGCGCAGCCCGTCGCGAAGGTGCGCGAATGTGCGGGCTGGACGGCGTGTCGTCGTACCGACACGCACGCTCGCCGCAGTGACAAGTGCCCTTGCCGCCGCCAGGTAACCTGAACACCGTGAACACCGTCGGATTCGACGCCCCCGCACGGTTGGGAACCCTGCTGACCGCCATGGTGACCCCCTTCAGCGCCGATGGATCCCTCGACCCCGCCGCCGCTGCGCGGCTGGCGAACCACCTGGTGGACGCGGGTTGTGACGGCCTGGTGGTGTCGGGGACCACCGGTGAATCGCCCACCACCACCGACGACGAAAAGCGTGAGCTCCTCCGTGCCGTGCTCGAGGCGGTGGGCGACCGGGCCCGCATCATCGCAGGCGCGGGCACCTACGACACCGCCCACAGCATCCGGCTGGCCAAGGCCTGCGCGGCCGAAGGCGCGCACGGGCTCCTGGTGGTCACGCCGTACTACTCCAAGCCGCCGCAGACCGGTCTGGTCGCGCATTTCACCGCCATCGCCGACGCGACCGAACTGCCGGTGCTGCTCTACGACATCCCGCCGCGCTCGGTGATACCGATTCAGACCGACACCATCCACGAACTGTCCGAACACCCGAACATCGTCGGCATCAAGGATGCCAAGGGTGATCTGCACAGCGGTGCCCAGATCATGGCCGAGACCGGTCTGGCGTACTACTCGGGCGACGACGCGCTGAACCTGCCCTGGCTGGCGATGGGTGCCACCGGCTTCATCAGCGTGATCTCACATCTGGCCGCCGCTCAGCTGCGAGAGTTGTTGTCCGCCTTTGGTTCCGGGAATATCGCCACCGCCCGCAAGATCAACGTTGCCCTCGCCCCGCTGTGCAACGCCATGGGACGCCTGGGTGGGGTGACGATGTCGAAGGCGGGGCTGCGCCTGCAGGGCATCGACGCCGGCGACCCCCGGTCGCCGCAGATGCCGGCAACGCCCGAGCAGATCGATGCGTTGGCCGCCGACATGCGTGCGGCATCGGTGCTGCGGTAAGCCACCTGGTGAGCCACAAGTGGATGTAGACCTCAACCCACCGGGTCGCCTGGCACCGGGCGGGTTGCGGGTCACCGCGCTGGGCGGTATCAGCGAAATAGGCCGCAATATGACGGTTTTCGAGCACCTTGGCCGCCTGCTGATCATCGACTGCGGGGTCATGTTTCCCACCCACGACGAACCCGGCGTTGACCTGATCCTGCCGGATCTGCGCCATATCGAGGACCGGCTCGACGACATCGAGGCGCTGGTGCTGACCCACGCGCACGAGGACCACATCGGGGGGATCCCGTTCGTGCTCAGGCTGCGCCCCGACATCCCGGTCGTCGGCTCGAAATTCACGCTGGCTTTGGTCGGCGCCAAATGCCGCGAGCACCGCATCAAGCCGGTCTTCGTGCAGGTCGCGGAGGGACAGCGCACCACGCACGGCGTCTTCGAGTGCCAATACTTCGCAGTCAACCACTCCATCCCGGATGCATTGGCCATCGCGGTGCACACGGGCGCCGGAACGGTTTTGCACACGGGAGACATCAAGCTCGACCAGCTTCCGCTCGACGGGCGGCCCACCGACCTGCCCGGGATGTCGCGGCTCGGCGACGCGGGCGTTGACCTGTTCCTGTGCGACTCCACCAATTCCGAGATCCCCGGGGTCGGGCCCTCGGAAAGCGAGGTGGGCCCGAATTTGCACCGGCTGATCCGGGGTGCCGACGGCCGCGTCATCGTGGCGTGCTTCGCGTCCAACGTGGACCGGGTGCAGCAGATCATCGATGCGGCCGTGGCATTGGGCCGCCGGGTGTCATTCGTCGGCCGATCCATGGTGCGCAACATGGCCATTGCGCGTGAATTGGGTTTTCTGCGGGTGGACGATTCCGATCTCATCGACATCTCCGCCGCTGAGCTGATGGCGCCCGAGCAGGTGGTGTTGATCACCACCGGTACCCAGGGCGAGCCGATGTCGGCGCTGTCGCGAATGTCGCGCGGCGAGCACCGCAGCATCACGCTCACGCGGGAGGACCTGGTGATCCTCTCATCGTCCCTGATACCCGGCAACGAGGAGGCGGTGTACGGGGTCATCGACTCCCTGGCCAAGATCGGGGCCCGTGTTGTCACCAATCAGCAAGTGCGCGTCCATGTTTCCGGTCACGCGTACGCCGGCGAGCTGCTCTTCCTCTACAACGGGGTGCGGCCGCGCAACGTGATGCCGGTGCACGGCACCTGGCGGATGCTGCGCGCCAACGCCAAGCTGGCCGCGCGCGCCGGGGTGCCCGAGGAGTCAATCCTGTTGGCCGAGAACGGGGTCAGCGTGGACCTGGTCGCCGGAATCGCCTCCATCGCAGGAGCCGTGCCGATCGGCAAGATGTTCGTCGACGGGTTGATCACCGGCGACGTCGGCGACATCACCCTGGGCGAACGGCTCATCCTGTCGTCGGGTTTCGTCGCGGTGACCGTGGTCGTGCAACGCGGCACCGGCCGTCCGGCGGCTGCGCCGCAACTGTTTTCGCGCGGGTTCTCCGAAGATCCCAAGGCGCTTGAGCCCGCGGTGCGCAAGGTCGAGGCCGAGCTGGAGCAACTCGTCGCCGCCGCCGTGACCGATCCGGTCCGGATCGCTCAGGGGGTGCGCCGGACGGTCGGCAAGTGGGTCGGCGAAACCTACCGCCGGCAGCCGATGATCGTGCCCACGGTCATCGAGGTCTAGACCTTGGCGGCTAGGTCTTTATCGCATACGCCGACCATTCCAGCTGGGAGGCCTTCAGATTGCGGCCGGTCGGCTGCACATAGCGCGAAATGAGTTCGTCGGGGCCGGCCTGTTCCACCAGTCGCCAGCCGTAAGCGGCGATGAAGTCGGCGACCTCGTCGGGCTGCAGGCCGAAGTGCCAGAGCTGCCGGCGCTGACGGACGCTGCGGTACAACGTTCGGGTGCCGTACCGGTTCGTCCCGTCGATGAAGTCCCTGCGGACGTAGGTGAACACCAACCGGCTGCCCGCGGCCGTGGCACGCAGCCCCTCGAGGGTGCGCCGGACACCGTCTTCGGTGAGGTATTGGGTCACCCCTTCGCAAATGAAGAACGCCCGGTAATCGGTGCGATAACCGTACTCGGCTAGCGAGGTGAGCAGGTCATCGCGCTCGAAGTTCAACGCCACCAAGCGAACCGAGAGCGGCGGGTTGCCGAGGACGCGCCGAACGGCCTTCGCCTTCCTGGCGATGTTGACGGGAAGGTCCACCTCGAAGACCGGCATGCGGACGCGGCGCGTCAGCAGGTACGGGCGGGTGTCCAGCCCGGCGCCCAGGATGACGACCGCGTCGATGTCGCCGAGCGCTTCGTCGAGCGTGTCGGCGATGAAACGCTTGCGGCAGGCAAGATTGGCCCACAGGCCCGGGCCCGACCACTCGGACCCGCGGATCATCAGGTTGCGAACCGGGGTGAATCGCGTGGCGCCCACGAGCCACCGCAGCGAGGCGGGCAGGAAAAGCTCCGCGAGGTCGTCGTCAACGAGGCGGCGCCCGGACGGCTCGTTTTGTTCGACGGCCGCCAACACCATCGGCCCGAAAGCGGTCTGCGCCGCGGCATTTCGTGACATCAGCTACTTCTTGTTCAAGAAGCCCGCATCGACCGGCAGCGTGACGCCGGTGATGTAGCGGGCCTGGTCGGACACCAGCCATGCCACCGCGTTGGCGATGTCATCGGGTTGCATGACCTCTACCGGCAGCGCGTTGCCCATATCCGGCGGCGATTTGGACCGCTCGATGAGCTGGCTCATCCAGGCGCGGATGAACTCGTTGTTGATCATCGGGGTGTCGACCCCGGAGGGATGTATCGAGTTGACTCTAATGCCGTGTGGGGCAAGCAGATTGGCGTACACTCGCATCAACCCGACCACCCCGTGTTTGGCGGCGGCATAGCCGATGGAGCCGGCGTCGGCGCTGCCGATGCCGGCCAGGCCCGCCGCCGAGCTGATCAGCACGACCGACCCGCCGGTGCCTTGGGAGATCATGGTCGGTATCGCGGCCTCCACGGTATGGAACACGCCGGTGAGATTGACATCGATGACGTCGCGCCAGCCGTCGCCGCCCGACTGCATGGGCGCGATGCCGGCGTTGGCCACCACGATGTCGAGCCGGCCGAACTCGTCGAGGCCCGCCCGCAGCGCGGTCGACAGCGACGCGCTATCGCGCACGTCGCCCCGGGTGGCCACGATGCGCGCCCCGGTGTCCTCGACGAGCTTGACGGTCGCAGTCAGGTCGTCCGGGGTGGCCATTGGGTAGGGGACGCTGTCGATCTTCCCGCACAGATCGACGGCGATGACACTGGCACCATCGCCGGCCAGGCGGATCGCGTGCGCGCGGCCCTGACCGCGTGCCGCCCCGGTGACGAACGCGACCTTTCCGGTGAGCGGCCCCTGCGTCACGAACGCAGTTGCCCCTTGTCCGGATCGCCCGCCGGAATCGGCTCGAGTCTCTTGATGTCCGGCGCGCCGGCCAGGTGCTCACCGGCCGCCGCGAACATCTTCCCGATCGCCGGCGAGGTGCCGTGCGCCTTGAGCGCCTCGGGGTCGGCCCATTGCTCGACGAAGACGAAGGTCTCGCCCGACTGGTGCAACGAGTACAACTGACAACCGGGTTCGTCGTGCA
>NZ_JAFBAT010000161.1 GCF_019247615.1 Mycobacterium sp.
CAGCTGGTGGTACGCCGGGTCGTACTCCACCTCGTCGACGCGGTGGCCGTACCGGTCGTGGGTGTGCAGCACGGGCCGGTTGCGGTCGGCGAGCTCGCCCCACCGCTGCGCTTCGCGGCTGCCCGCAAGCGCCCCGACCTCGTTCACCTCTTCTGAGCCCCACTGCCCGCCCTCGCGGATCAGGGCCTCGACAAGCACGGCGGATGTCGCGGGGTTGTAGTTCTCCAGCGGCGGGACCTGGTTGGTGACGACATGGGTGTCTGGCATGCCATCATGTTACAGTTTTTGAACAGTTGCACAAGAGATGTAACGGACCGTTACCGAGGGTGGTGGGACTGACGCCGGCGTTCTTGAAAATGTCGTCGACCACCGCGTTGATGAAGCCGACGTCATCGACACGTTGTTGCGCGGCGCTACCGGCGTGGCCGTGCAGCGCGACCACCAGAGCAGGCGAGCACGCGGCGACCACGAGTGCCACCCCAAGCAGCGCGGCTAACCGTCGGAGCACTTCTCCCGCAGGAACGCGATGTCGTCCTTGCGGCCCTCGTCGGCGGTTTCGCAGATCACCGGCGCGTCGGCCGCCCTGACCACCGCCGCAAGGAGTTTCGGATCGATCTGACCGGTGCCGAAGTTGGCGTGCCGGTCCGCGCCCGAGCCCGCCGCGTCCCGCGAGTCATTGCAGTGGACCAGATCGATGCGCCCTGTCAAGGCCCTTATCCGCTCCACGGCGTCGACCAGCTCCTCACCCGCGGCCCAGGCGTGGCAGGTGTCCAGGCAGAAGCCAATTCCCTTGTCGCCGATGTGATCCCAGAGCCGACCGATGGTGTCGAAGTAGCGAGCCATCGCGTGGTCGCCGCCCGCGGTGTTCTCTAGATACACCGGCACGTCGGTTTCGAGGTAATCCAGCGCCTTGACCCAGCGCTCGAAGCCGGCCTCCATGTCGTCGTCGTCGGCATGGCCGCCGTGCACGATCACCGCCGTCGCGTTGATTTCCGCGGCCGCGTCGCAGGTGTCCTGCAGGATCTTGCGCGACGGGATGCGGATGCGGTTGTTGGCCGACGCCACGTTGATCAGGTATGGCGCGTGGACGTACAGCGGGATGGTGGACGCCTTCAGGGCCTCGGCGTCATCGCGGGGCTTGGGCTTTTTCCAGCTCTGCGGGTTGCCGAGGAAGAACTGCACCGCGTCGGCGCCGTCGGCCTGGGCGGCGGCCAGGGGGTCGTCGTTGTGGACGTGCGAACCGATGAGCACGGGGCCAGTTTAGTTGGCCAGCAGACGCAGAATCGCACTGCGTGGGCCGTGATCGTGCGATTCTGCGTCTTCTCGCCCCCATAGAAAAAAGCCCCCGCGCGATGCGAGGGCTCTTTCCTTCAATAACTACCGGTAGTCGCTGTACCCGTAGTCGTCCAGCGGCACGGCGGCTCCGGTGGCCTGCCCGAAGTCCGGGCTGTAGTAGTGATCCTCGTAGGACGGGATCGTGTACGCCGCGGCGCGGGCCTCCTCGGTGGGCTGTACCTGGATGTTGCGGTAGCGGTTGATACCGGTCCCGGCCGGGATCAGCTTTCCGATGATCACGTTCTCCTTCAGACCGTTGAGCTTGTCGCTGCGGCAGTTGATCGCCGCATCTGTCAGGACTCGCGTGGTCTCCTGGAACGACGCCGCGGAAAGCCACGAGTCCGTGGCCAGCGACGCCTTCGTGATGCCCATCAGCACCGGACGGCCGGCCGCGGGCTCGCCACCCTCGGCAACCACCCGGCGGTTCTCGGCCTCGAACTCCGCGCGGTCGATCAGTGAGCCGGGCAGGAACTCCGTCGCGCCCGAGTCGATGATGGTCACGCGCCGCAGCATCTGGCGCACGATCACCTCGATGTGCTTGTCGTGGATCGACACGCCCTGGGCCCGGTAGACCTCTTGAACCTCGCGGACCAGGTGGATCTGCACCTCGCGGGGGCCCTGCACGCGCAGCACCTCGTGCGGATCGGCCGAGCCTTCCATCAGCTGCTGGCCCACCTCGACGTGGTCGCCGTCGGACAGCACCCCCTCGGAGCCGTCGTCGTGCTTGAACACCCGCAGCCGCTGCCGCTTCGAGAGCTTGTCGTACACGACCTCCTCGCCCCCGTCGTCGGGAACGATGGTGATCTTGTAAAAGCGCTCACCGTCCTCCAGACGGACCCGCCCGGTGACGTCCGCGATCGGCGCCTTGCCGCGCGGCACCCGGGCCTCGAACAGCTCCTGCACCCGAGGAAGACCGCCGGTGATGTCCTCACCGACGCCACCCTGGTGGAAGGTCCGCATCGTCAGCTGCGTGCCCGGCTCACCGATGGACTGCGCCGCCACGATACCGACGGCCTCGCCGATGTCCACCAGCTTGCCGGTGGCCATCGACCGCCCGTAGCAGGTCGCGCACACGCCCGTGCCGGTCGCGCAGGTCAGCACCGAGCGCACCTTCACCTGCGTGATGCCCGCCGCGAGCAGCGCGTCGATCTCCGGGTCACCCAGATCCTCGCCACGCGCGACGATCACGTTGCCGGCCTCGTCGACCGCGTCGGTGCCCAAAGTCCGCGCGTACGCCGATGTTTCGATGTACGGATCGCGGATGAGCGTGGCCTTGCCATCAACAGAGGGCTGACGCTCGGCCAGCTCGACGACGATGCCGCGCTCGGTCTGGCAGTCGTGCTCGCGCACGATCACGTCCTGCGACACGTCCACCAGACGGCGGGTCAGGTACCCCGAGTCGGCGGTACGCAAAGCGGTGTCGGCCAAGCCCTTTCGAGCGCCGTGGGTGTTGATGAAGTACTCCAGCACGGTCAGGCCCTCGCGGAAGGACGACTTCACCGGGCGCGGGATGAACTCACCCTTCGGGTTGGTCACCAGGCCCTTCATGCCAGCCAGCGTTCGGGTCTGGGTGAAGTTACCCGTGGCACCCGAGTCGACGATGGTGATGATCGGGTTGTCGCTGGGGTAGTGCTCCCGCAGCGCCTGACCGACCTCGTCGGTGGCTTCCTTCCAGATCTCCACCAGCGCCTCGTTGCGCTCGTCGTGGTT
>NZ_JAFBAT010000312.1 GCF_019247615.1 Mycobacterium sp.
GCAAACGACCGATCCCGGCCACAATCTGCCTGGCCAGACGACGCACCAACGTCCTCTACGCCCTCATCCGCGACAACCGCACCTGGCAACCCGGCTCACCCCAAATCACCGAGACGGCGGCTTGACTTCTTCATTGAGAGTCCTTTCCGGTACCACCGGCGAAAAATTAAGCGTCGGTTGAAGTGAGCTTCCCAACCAAGGGAGGGAACTGCGGCGGCCGCTTCTCGAGGAAGCTGGTGATCCCTTCGATGACGTCCGGGCGCGGCATCGCCTCGTGCAGCAGCACCTCGGCGCGCGACGTGGCGTCCACGACGTCGCGAGTGGCGTCGCCGTAAACCTGCCGTTTGATCACCGCCATCGAGGCCGGCGAGCAGTTGCGCGCGATGTCCTCCGCGTACTCCAGGGCGCGGCTCAGCAGATCTTCGGGCGCGACGACCTCTTTGACGAGGCCCAGCTCGGCCGCCTCCTCGGCGAGGAAGGTGCGCCCGCTCAACAACAGGTCGAGGGCGACCCCCCAACTGGTCAGCCGCGGAAGTATCCAGGAGATGCCGAATTCGGCGATCAGCCCGCGGCGGGCGAACACCGCGGCGAACTTGGCGCCCGCGGCCGCGAACCGGACGTCGCACATGAGCGCCTGGGTCAGGCCGATGCCGACGCAGGCTCCGTTGATGGCCGCGATGACGGGCTTGCGCAGGGTGGTCACGAAGTGAGGTGGGCGCTCGCCGACCAACGCGGCCAGGTCGGTCTGGGCCGCCTTCTCCATCGTCTCGCCGTAGGTCGGCGCCGCACTAGGCGCGCCCAGATACGCGCCCGCGCAGAACCCCTTGCCCCGACCGGTCACCACGATCACCCGGACGTCCGGATCCTGTTCGGCACGGTCGATCCCGGCATAGAACGCTGCGGCGATGTCGGGGCCCCAGGCGTTGAGGCGATCCGGACGGTTGAAGGTCAGGATCGCGACGCCGCTAGCCGTGGCCTCATAGAGCACAGCTTCCTCGGAAGCACCGTCGCTACCGGACATCTGCCGCGGCACCTCCTCACCCTTGACCACCGGATCCCCACCGACTTTGTACGCATACTGTATACCTATCGGTAGCGCATTCCACAACTGTCTCCGCGGGCGGCTGCAACCCGATCCAGCAGCGATCTTCCAGCCGCCGAACCGTCACCCGCCCGATGGCCGAAGGTGCTTGTCGATCTTGGCTTTCCGGTCACCCGGCCGTCACCTAAAGGGGCGCCCGCCGCCGATCACACCCAGAGTGAGCATGCCCCAACCATTCGTTAGGCGAGTAGCAATCACCCCTATGCCCGTCGCGGGCGTTTGAAATGGCGATCCGGCGGGTTATCGATGACGCGTGAAGACAACGTTGAGAGCGCTTGTTCACCGCCTTCGCCAGGCCCGCGCGGCGGTGCTGCGGGCCCAGCTGGCGCTGACGGGCGCGCAAATCCTGTTCTGGGCGGCGCTGATCGGTGCTCCCGTCGCTCTCGCGCTGCGGGCGCGACAACGCCGAATGCGACCCGAGGTCCCGACGTCGGGTGACGCGCCGGCGCTGGTCAACTGAGGCTGTGGCGCGCGCCACTTCGCAACATGTTTGCGTCGGCCCCGGGACTGGGAAGCCTAGCAGTCAAGCCATCGATCGGGAGGGAGATGTAATGGTGGACACCAAGAGCGGTCCAGTCGAGCTCGTGAGGGGCGTCGTCGAGGATGTCCTCGGAAGGACCAAGCAGGTCATCGGGATCATCATCGGCAACGATGACCTGACCAAGGAGGGCAAGGCCCAGCAGGACAAGGCGCAGGCGCAGCGCGACGCCGGCCGCAAGGAAGCCGAGGCCGAAAAGGCCCGTGTCAAGGCCAAGGCCGAGGAGGCCCGCGAGCGGGCCGAGCAGTAGCACGTCAGCGAGAGGGCCCGGTCACATGGTGGCCGGGCCTTCTTGACCCGCAAGTACTTCGGCGGTGCGCTACCCCGCGATCAGGCCGAGACGGTGGTAGGCGTTCTCGATCTGCGCCTTGGCCTCCGGCGGCAACTGCGCCTGCGGCGGCCGGGAATGCGGGTACGCGCCGATCGGCAGCCCTAGCACCGAGGCGGCGTACTTGAAGGCACCGCCCCAGTGGGTGAAGTAGTCGGGCCGCCCGGGGTAACACGTCCACCACGACCCGACGTCGAGGTCGAACTGGTCCATGCCGGATTCGCGTCCGTAGTCCATCGCCTCGATCAGCTTGTCGCTCTGGACCAAATCCCAGTATTCCGAGAACAATCGACGCTCGGGCGTCTCGAACAGGTAGCCGGCGGTGCCCAATTGCGCCGGGCAGACGATGCCGGCACGCAACCACCCGGCGCGGTACACGGTCCTATCGCATTCCCAGACCACCAGGTCGGGCGCCAACTCGTGCAGCCGCCGGCTCGCCTCCGGCCGGAACGCGCCCTCCTTGGTGGCGCACACGGCGGGCACCTCGTCGTAGATCCGCGCGCTTTCG
>NZ_JAFBAT010000198.1 GCF_019247615.1 Mycobacterium sp.
TGCCCGACGGCACCCTGATCTTCACCTCACCGGCCGGGCAGACCTATGTCACCACCCCCGGCAGCGCCCTGCTGTTTCCCAGCCTGTGCCACGCGGTCGGCGGCATACCCACCCCCGAAGCCGACCCACCGGCAGACTACTGCGCCCAACGCAGCGCCATGATGCCCAAACGCCGCCGCACCCGCACCCAAAACCGCGCCGCACGCATCGCCACCGAACGCCGACAGAATCGGGAAGCCCGCGAAGCCACAGCCGAAGCCCAAGCCCGCGCGCGCCGAGACAAACCGCCACCCGGCTACAACCCCGACCCGGACGAACCGCCGCCTTTCTAGGCGGAGGAGATCGACATGCGGGCATCGCGCGTCGCAGGCCCGCATGGCACGCGGACCTACCGTGGGGCCTGCCGATACCATCGAGACCCATGACAAGCGTTACCGACCGCTCGGCCCATTCCGCAGAACCTGCGGGCGAGCACACGATCGACATCCACACCACCGCGGGCAAGCTGGAGGAGCTGCGGAGGCGGCGGGAAGAGTCGCTGCATCCGGTGGGCGAGGCCGCCGTCGAGAAGGTGCATGCCAAGGGCAAGCTGACGGCCCGCGAGCGCATCTACGCCCTACTGGACGACGAGTCGTTCGTCGAGCTCGACGCGCTGGCCCGCCACCGCAGCAGCAACTTCGGCCTGGCCGAGAACCGGCCGCTCGGCGACGGTGTGGTCACCGGCTACGGCACCATCGACGGGCGCGACGTGTGCATCTTCAGCCAGGACGCCACGGTGTTCGGAGGCAGCCTCGGCGAGGTGTACGGCGAGAAGATCGTCAAGGTCCAGGAACTCGCGATCAAGACCGGGCGTCCCCTGATCGGCATCAACGACGGTGCGGGCGCGCGCATCCAGGAGGGCGTCGTCTCGCTCGGCCTGTACAGCCGCATCTTCCGCAACAACATCCTGGCCTCCGGCGTCGTCCCGCAAATCTCGCTGATCATGGGGGCCGCCGCCGGTGGACACGTCTACTCCCCCGCCCTGACGGACTTCGTGGTGATGGTCGACCAGACCAGCCAGATGTTCATCACCGGACCGGACGTCATCAAGACCGTCACGGGTGAGGACGTCACCATGGAAGAGCTCGGCGGCGCCCACACGCACATGGCCAAGTCCGGTACGGCGCATTACGTGGCCTCGGGCGAACAGGACGCCTTCGACTGGGTGCGCGACCTGCTGAGCTACCTGCCGCCCAACAACTTCACCGACCCGCCTCGCTACGCCGAGCCTCATCCCGAAGGCGCCATCGAGGACAACCTCACGGCCGAGGACATGGAGCTCGACACCCTGATCCCCGACTCGCCGAACCAGCCCTACGACATGCACGAGGTGATCACCCGCATCCTCGACGAGGATGAGTTTCTGGAGGTCCAGGCCGGTTACGCGCAGAACATCGTGGTGGGATTCGGTCGCATCGAGGGCCGGCCGGTCGGCATCGTCGCAAACCAGCCGACCCATTTCGCCGGCTGCCTCGACATCAACGCCTCGGAGAAGGCCGCGCGGTTCGTCCGGACCTGCGACTGCTTCAACATCCCGATCGTGATGTTGGTGGACGTCCCTGGCTTTCTCCCCGGCACCGACCAGGAATACAACGGCATCATCCGGCGGGGCGCCAAGCTGTTGTACGCCTACGGCGAGGCCACCGTGCCGAAGATCACCGTCATCACCCGCAAGGCCTACGGCGGCGCCTACTGCGTCATGGGATCCAAGGACATGGGCTGCGACGTCAACATCGCCTGGCCGACGGCTCAGATCGCCGTCATGGGTGCATCGGGCGCCGTCGGGTTCGTCTATCGCAAGCAGCTGGCCGAAGCCGCCAAAGAGGGCAAGGACGTCGAGGCGCTGCGCCTGCAGTTGCAGCAGGAGTACGAGGACACCCTCGTCAACCCGTACGTCGCCGCCGAGCGGGGTTACGTCGACGCGGTGATCCCGCCGTCGCACACGCGCGGCTACATTGCCACGGCCCTGCGCCTGCTCGAACGAAAGATCTCGCACCTGCCGCCCAAGAAGCACGGGAACATCCCGCTGTGATCAACGATCCCGCTATGACCGACGAGGGCGCGACGCAACAGCCGCACGAGCCGCACATCCGGATCCTCAAGGGACAGCCCAGTGTCGAGGAGTTGGCCGCGCTGCTGGCCGTGCTGGGCAGCGCCGGCGGTGGTGCGCCCGAGCCGGAACAAACCGAACGCTCCCGGTGGGGGCTTCCGGTCGACCGGCTGCGCTTTGAGATGTCCAACTATCAGCGGCTCATGATGCACCAGATGTTCCACCTCAAGCATTGACCCGGTTGGTGCTGGCGTCGGCCTCGCCCGGCCGGCTCAAAGTCCTTCGCCAGGCCGGAATTGAGCCGCTGGTCGTCGTCTCGGGGGTCGACGAGGATCGCCTCACCGGGGCCCTGGGACCGAACGCCTCGCCCGAGGAGGTGGTGTGCGCCCTCGCCGCGGCCAAGGCCGAGCGGGTGGCCGGCGGGCTGCAGGGCGTCGTCGCCTCGGACTGCGTTGTCCTTGGCTGTGATTCGATGCTCGACATCGGCGGCCGGCTGTGCGGTAAGCCCGGCTCGCCGGAAGCCGCCGTCAGCCAGTGGCGCCTCATGGCCGGCCAGTCCGGTCGCCTCCACACAGGCCACTGCCTGCTGCGGCTGAGCGACGCAAAGATCACCGACCGCGAAGTTGAGTCCGCTTGCACCACAGTGCATTTTGCTATGCCCACGGACGCGGACCTGCACGCTTATGTCGCCAACGGCGAACCACTGCACGTGGCCGGAGGTTTCACCCTCGACGGCCTGGGCGGCTGGTTCGTCGACGGTGTCGACGGAGACCCGTCGAACGTGATCGGCGTGAGCCTGCCGATGCTGCGCTCGCTGCTACAGCGGGTGGACCTGTCGGTGGCCGCTCTGTGGGCCGGTAACTGACGCCGAGCGTGGAATTGTCGGACAGACCCCGCGAATTCGCCCGCAACAGGTCGCCGCTGGGCGGACGGGGATGGGTAGGCTCGAAATCGTGGCATTACCCCCGGATCCAAGCCCGACCCTCGCGGCCTACGCGCACCCCGAACGGCTCGTCACTGCCGACTGGTTGTCCGCCAACATGGGCGCACCCGGTCTGGCGATCGTCGAATCCGACGAGGACGTCCTGCTCTACGACGTCGGCCATATTCCCGGCGCGGTCAAGATCGACTGGCACACCGATCTCAACGACCCCAGGGTCAGGGACTACATCAACGGCGAGCAGTTCGCCGAGCTGATGAACCGCAAGGGCATTGTCCGCGATGACACCGTGGTGATCTACGGCGACAAGAGCAATTGGTGGGCGGCCTATGCCCTATGGGTCTTCACCTTGTTCGGGCACCCCGATGTGCGCCTGCTCAACGGCGGGCGCGACCTTTGGATGTCCGAGCGCCGCGACACCACCCTGGACGTGCCGACCAAGACGTCGACCGGCTATCCCGTCGTCCAGCGCAACGACGAACCCATCCGCGCGTTCAAGGACGACGTGCTGGGCGCCCTCGGCAGCCAGCCGCTGATCGACGTGCGCTCCCCCGACGAGTACACCGGCAAGCGCACCCACATGCCGGACTACCCCGAGGAAGGCGCACTGCGCGCCGGTCACATCCCCACGGCCCGCTCGATTCCGTGGGGCAAGGCGGTCGACGAGACCGGTCGGTTCCGCAGCCGCGAGGAGCTCGAAGAGCTGTACGGCTTCCTGAGCCCGGACGACAAGACCGTCGTCTATTGCCGCATCGGCGAGCGGTCCAGCCACACCTGGTTCGTGCTCACCCACCTGCTGGGCAAGCCGGGCGTGCGCAACTACGACGGATCCTGGACCGAGTGGGGCAACACCGTGCGTGTGCCCATCGTTGCGGGCGAAAGCCCGGGATCGGCAACCGGAGTGGTGCCGGCCTGATGGCGGCTCCCGCGGGCCTGCCTGCCCCGCTGGCCGAGGTGGTATCGGAATTCGCCGAGGTCGGGGGCCAGGACAAGCTGAAGTTGCTGCTGGAGTTCGCCGATGAACTCCCGGCCCTGCCCGCCGAACTCGAAGAAGCAGCGATGGAGCCCGTCCCCGAGTGTCAGTCGCCCCTCTTCCTGCACGTCGACGCGAGCGACCGGGATCGGGTGCGGCTGCACTTCAGCGCGCCCGCCGAAGCACCGACCACGAGGGGATTCGCCTCTATCCTGGCGGCCGGCCTGGACGAACAACCTGCGGCCGACATTCTGGCGGTCCCAGAGGATTTCTACACCGACCTTGGCCTGGCCGCCCTCATCAGCCCGCTGCGGTTGCGTGGGATGTCGGCGATGCTTGCCCGCATCAAGCGGCGCCTGAACGACTCCGAGCGCGACTCCTGATTGAGTGGAGACCGGGTATCAGGGCTCACGGCGCGGCGCATAAACTTCCCGGGACAAGACTTGTAAGAAAATCTCTTAGAGACGAAGACGTCCAGTTCTACAGGAGGCGCAGTGCCTAGTCACGCCAGCTCAAGGATCTCCAAGGTGCTCGTCGCCAATCGTGGCGAGATCGCGGTCCGGGTGATCCGCGCTGCCCGCGACGCGGGCCTGCCCAGCGTGGCGGTGTACGCCGAGCCGGACGCCGACGCACCGCACGTGCGGCTGGCCGATGAGGCGTTTGCCCTGGGCGGTCAGACGTCCGGCGAGTCCTACCTGGATTTCGCCAAGCTCCTTGACGCCGCGGAGAAATCGGGCGCCAACGCTATCCATCCCGGCTACGGCTTCCTGTCGGAGAACGCCGACTTCGCTCAGGCCGTCATCGACGCCGGGCTGATCTGGATCGGGCCCAGCCCGCAGTCGATCCGCGACCTGGGCGACAAGGTGACCGCCCGCCACATCGCCGCGCGCGCCCAGGCCCCACTGGTGCCGGGCACGCCCGACCCCGTCAAGGACGCCGATGAGGTGGTGGCCTTCGCCAAGGAATACGGCGTGCCCGTCGCCATCAAGGCCGCCTTCGGCGGTGGCGGCAAGGGCATGAAGGTGGCCCGGACCATCGACGAGATTCCCGAGCTCTACGAGTCGGCGGTACGCGAAGCGGTGTCCGCTTTCGGCCGCGGGGAGTGCTTCGTCGAGCGCTACCTCGACAAGCCGCGCCACGTCGAGGCTCAGGTGATCGCCGACCAGCACGGCAATGTCGTCGTGGCCGGTACGCGCGACTGCTCGCTGCAGCGCCGCTTCCAGAAGCTGGTCGAGGAGGCGCCGGCGCCATTCCTGACCGACGCGCAGCGCAAGGAGATCCACGAATCCGCCAAACGGATCTGTAAAGAGGCGCATTACTACGGCGCCGGGACGGTCGAGTACCTGGTGGGCCAGGACGGCCTGATCTCGTTCCTGGAGGTCAACACCCGCCTTCAGGTCGAACACCCGGTCACCGAGGAAACCGCGGGCATCGACTTGGTGCTCCAACAGTTCAAGATCGCCAACGGCGAAAAGCTGGACATCACCGAGGATCCGACGCCGCGTGGGCACGCGATCGAGTTCCGGATCAACGGCGAGGACGCCGGGCGCAACTTCCTGCCCGCCCCGGGACCGGTGACCAAGTTCCACCCGCCCAGCGGTCCGGGTGTGCGGTTGGATTCCGGTGTCGAGACGGGGTCGGTGATCGGCGGTCAGTTCGACTCGATGTTGGCCAAGCTGATCGTCTACGGCGCCGATCGTTCCGAGGCGCTGGCGCGTGCCCGCCGCGCGCTCGACGAGTTCGAGGTCGAAGGCCTCGCGACCGTGATCCCCTTCCACCGTGCCGTGGTGTCCGACCCGGCGTTCATCGGTGACGACGGTGCTTCCCCAGGATTCTCGGTGCACACCCGCTGGATCGAGACCGAGTGGAACAACACCATCGAGCCGTTCACCGGCGGCGAACCCCTGGAGGAAGAAGACACCCGGCCACGTCAGAAGGTCGTCGTCGAGGTCGGCGGCCGCCGGCTCGAGGTCTCGCTGCCCGGCGATCTGGCGCTGTCCAACGGCGCCGGCGATCCCCCGGGGGTCATTCGCAAGAAGCCAAAGCCGCGCAAGCGAGGGTCCCACGCGGGCGCGGTGGCATCCGGCGACGCGGTAACCGCTCCGATGCAGGGCACGGTCGTCAAGGTTGCGGTCGAGGAGGGACAGGAGGTTGCCGCCGGCGACCTGGTGGTCGTCCTCGAGGCGATGAAGATGGAGAACCCGGTCACCGCCCACAAGGACGGCACCATCACCGGCCTTGCAGTCGAGGCGGGTGCGGCCATCACCCAGGGCACGGTGCTGGCCGAGATCAAGTAACCAACCTTTCGGCGACAACGCTGTGCCCACCAGCGTTCCTGAGAATCAGTTCAGAGAATCCACAGGAGATTGTCTCCCCCGACGCTCCGAGAGTAGGGTTCGAGCCAGGTTGAGTTCACAGCCGTACGGATAGCGTCGGGCACGCCGACCGCCGCGCCAGGCAAGGGCGACTTCCCGTTCAAAGCTCCCGAAGCTTAAGCGCTCGCCCGACGTATCCACAGCACGATCCTCCCAACGATGGAGTCAGACATGTCTGTGGCGCAATCTTGGCAACTGAGCCGCACGGCCCAGTTCAGCGCTCGCTGGAGCCGCTCGGGCACGGTGATCACTGTGCACGGCGAGCTCGACGCCGCCAATGCCTACCAGCTCGCGTCGTACGTGGAACGCAAGGTCATGCATTCGCGGCGGGTGATGCTGGATCTGCGGGGCGTGGAATTCATTGGCACAGCCGGCTTTTCGGCACTGCACCACGTCAACGTCGCATGCTCGCGCGCCCAGGTGCAATGGGCGATGGTGCCAAGCGCCGCAGTTTCACGGTTGTTGCGCATCTGCGACCCCGACGGCACTCTGCCGCTGACGGCACCTCCGCCCCCGCGGGGAGTCCAGCGGCGGCTGCGATCGACCGGCAGTGAAGGCGAGGACTCGGGGCCCCTACTGCAACTGGTCCCGTAGCCGCGTCAGCGACTTGGCCAGCAGCCGGGACACGTGCATCTGGGAGATGCCGACGCGCTCGGCGATCTGCGTTTGCGTCATCGACTCGAAGAACCTGAGTACCAACACCATGCGTTCCCGCTCGGGCAGCGCTTCGAGCAAGGGACGCAAAGCCTCGCGATCCTCGATGCGGTCGAGACCGGCGTCCACGTCCCCTAACGTATCGGCGATTGCCCGAGCATCGTCGTCATCGCTGCCGCCGCCGGTGTCGATGGACAAGGTGTTGTAGGAACTCCCCGCCACCAGGCCCTCGACGACCTCGTCGCGCTCCATGCCGAGTTCCGCGGCAAGTTCGGTGGCCGTCGGCGCCCGTCCGAGCCGTTGAGACAGATCGGCGGTGGCGCTGCCGAGCCGCAAGTGCAGCTCTTTCAGCCGCCGCGGAACCTTGACCGACCAACTGTTGTCGCGGAAGTGACGACGGACCTCCCCCATGATCGTGGGCACCGCGAACGAGACGAAATCCGAGCCGGTCTCGACATCAAAGCGGACCACCGCGTTGACCAGCCCGACCCGCGCCACCTGAACCAAGTCGTCGCGTGGTTCCCCCCGGCCCTCGAACCGCCGGGCGATGTGATCGGCGAGCGGCAGGCACCGCTCGACGATCTTGTCGCGCTGGCGCTGAAATTCCATCGAGTCGGGAGTGATACTCGCCAACTCGCGGAACATGTCTGGAACATCGGCATATTCGTTCGGCCGCGAAACCGAACCGCCGGCAGCCCCCGCCGTCACCTGCTGGTGGCCGCCCGTCGCGCCGTCAAGGTGATACCGAAAACGCTGCCGCTCTCGTCGGGTTCGCGGCCGTCGTGGAAGGTCTGCACATCGTCGGCCAACGAGGTCAGCACATGCCAGCTGAAGCTCCCGGGCGCCACGACGTCGTGGGTGTCGCACGCCGCGGACGCCTCGACCACCAACTCGTCGTCGTGCGGGTCGACGACGACGACGAGCGTCGCGCCCGGTGTCGCCGAGCGGATCAACCGGGTGCACACCTCGTCGACCGCCAGTCGCAGGTCCGCCACGGCATCGAAATCCAAGTCCTCGAAGGTGCCGATGGCCCCGACGAGCGTCCTTAGCATCGCCAAATTCTCGAGGCGCGCAGCAACATGCAACTCGACGGCGCGCTGGCCCCGTTGACCCACATCGGCGCGCGATCCCGCATCGGTCATCTGACCTCCCGGCAATGTCCGATTGAGACTACTACGGTTGGACGGCCCGCCCTTGACGGTTCGTCCCAGCGGGCTATTCATGATCACCACCCGACATTCGGCCCGACCGGGGCGGGCCCGAGATGACGGGCCTGCGCGCACGGCGGTGGTTCTGGCAGCACACACAGATATGGGTGATATGGGTGTTTTCGCGATTCTGTCCCCGACGACGGGGTGAGCGCGCGCATGCAACCCTTCCGGCACTCATCATGGTGTAGAGCTGATACCCACTTGCCGCGGCGAATAACCCCCGCCGGCGATGGGATCCGCGGGCCGGGCGCGAAGCTGGAGGCGCGCTTTTCGATGCTTGAACATGGTTCTTAACGGCTCGCTGTCGACCTACACTTGTGGCCATGTGGCAAATACTGTTGCGGACTGTCGTGCTGCTCGGTGCGTGGGCAATCGGATTGGTGGTGGCGGCCCTGGTCGTTCCCGATGTCTCGGTGTCACTGCCGGGGTTCGTCGTCGCGGTCGCGGTGTTTGCGGCGACACAGGCGGTGCTGTCGCCATTGATCTTGAGACTGCCCCATGCATACGCATCGTTGCTCCTCGGGGCCACAGGCTTGGCATCGACGGTCTTCGCCATGGTTCTCGCCTCGGCGTTGACTCACGGGCTGGCCATTCACGGATTTGCGTCCTGGCTTGCCGCGACGATTGTGGTCTGGCTGGTGACGACGGTCGGCGCGATCTCGCTTCCCGACGCGCTCGTCCGCAACCCGGCCGGGTCCGCCTGAGCAAATCGGCAGCGGAGAAGGAAGATTAGGGGCTAAGGACGGGAAAGGACGGTAGGTCATGGGAGACAGGCATCACGATCCAAGCGACCACTTCCGGACCACGCAACCGCACGCCGGTATCACCATGAAGGACAACCTCTTCTGGCCCGGCTTCATCTTGTTCGCCGTTGGCGTCTTCGGGGTCATCAGCGCGATCGCCGCTGCCGCGTACCGGCACTACGAATGGGTGCCCACGACGGTGCTCATCGCCGCGCTCGGAATGGTCGCCGGGGCACTGTGGTTCGTCGTCGAGTGCCGCCGGGTGACCCACATCGATGAGCAATGGCACGAGCGCTCGCGCGAGGTGCGCCCCGGCGTGCCTCGTCAGAGGGCCAGCACCGGCCCGGCAATCGGCTGAACCGCGAGACCGAGGGTCACCACCATCAGCGTCAACAGAAACCAGCCGGCGCCGTGCCATCCCCACCACGTGCCGTGCGCCTTCCACACGCGATAGGTGCGCAGGAACGACCACACTCCGGCAGCGAACAGTATCAGCGGGCCGCCGAAGGCCAGCGAGGTCCGCTGGGGCGGCCCGCATGCCGCGGTGTCGACGGTCATCCCCGGACAGGTGCTGACCCATAAGGCCGCCAGTACCACGAACCCGAGGCCCGCCGCGGCGCCTAACACCGCAAACCGGATCGCGCCGCGAACCTCGGCGTCCTCCTGGCCCAAGCGGTCCCCCGGCGACCGCTCCCCTATTCTCTGCATCCCAGCCCCTCGTGTCCCGCGCCTGCTGCGGTTAGTACATCGTTCGCTGTGCCGATTTGGTTACGCCCGATGAACGACTATTCCGACCACCTTGAGATCCCGGCTTCCGGTGGTGGATCGCATTCAACCAGATACCCCATGACGACGTACCGTAAACCGCCTTCGTCCTAGGTCAGGGCCGTAAACCCCCCGCGCACGGGCGGGCTGGCCATGCCGATTTCGGGGGTGTGAAACGGCCTCTGCGGCGGGTGGACCGGAGGACGTGTGTAAGCGGACGGCAGCGCAACCACGAAAGGTTGCCACAGCCGTTTTCGGGGACGTCTCATGGCCGATGGGTACTATCTGACACATGCCCACAGCTAGGAGGCGGTTGTCCCCTGACGATCGACGGGCCGAACTGCTCGCTTTGGGCGCAGAAGTCTTCGGGAAGCGACCGTACGACGAAGTCCGCATCGACGAGATCGCCGAACGCGCAGGCGTTTCCCGGGCGCTGATGTATCACTACTTCCCCGACAAACGGGCGTTTTTCGCCGCGGTTGTCAAAGACGAGGCCGATCGTCTGTACGAGGCCACGAACAACCCGCCTTCGGCCGGCATGACGATGTTCGAGGAGATCCGGAGCGGTGTGTTGGCGTACATGGCCTACCACCAGTCGAACCCGGAGGCCGCGTGGGCCGCCTACGTCGGTCTCGGCCGATCGGACCCGGTTCTGCTCGGCATCGACGACGAGGCCAAGAACCGCCAGCGCGAACACATCATGTCCCGCATCGGTGAGGTGGTGGCCTCGGTCCCCGCACATTCGCTGGACCCGGACGTCGAGCGGGACCTGCGGGTGATCATTTCCGGCTGGCTGGCCTTCACCTTCGAGTTGTGCGTTCAGCGCATCATGGACCCGACGACGGACGCCGAGCGGCTCGCCGACGCCTGTGCGCACGCGCTGATGGACGCCATCGCGCGGGTGCCGGAGATACCGCCCGAGCTGGCCGAGGCCATGGCCACCGCGAGGCTGTAGGCGGGCACGCCGGTTTTGTCGGTGTTGCTTGGCACGATGATCGGGTGACCACTCGAACCTCCCGCGACCCGCTGGCCCGATTCAGCGCGATCACCCGCGAGTGGTTCGGCAGCACCTTCACCGCCCCGACCGCGGCACAGGCGCAGGCATGGGACGCCATTGCAGACGGCGACAACACCCTGGTGATAGCGCCGACGGGATCGGGCAAGACGCTGGCGGCATTCCTGTGGGCGCTGGATTCCCTCGCCCGATCGCCCGCCGTGCCCGTGGCGTCGGACCGGCCCGGCGGCACCCGCGTGCTGTACGTTTCCCCGCTCAAGGCGCTCGCCGTCGATGTCGAGCGCAACCTGCGCACCCCGCTGGCCGGGCTCACCAGGCTCGCGGAGCGCCGGGGCGCGCCCGTACCCCGGATATCCGTCGGCGTCCGCTCGGGTGACACCCCGCCGGCCTCGCGCCGCCAGCTCATCGCCCACCCGCCCGACGTGCTGATCACCACCCCCGAGTCGCTGTTTCTCATGCTGACCTCGGCGGCGCGCGAAACGCTGGCTGACGTGCAGACCGTTATCGTCGACGAGATTCACGCCATTGCCGGCGGCAAGCGCGGCGCGCACCTGGCCGTTTCGCTGGAGCGGCTCCAGGATCTGGCACAAGAACTCCGCGGCGCACCTCCCGCCCAGCGCATCGGCTTGTCCGCGACCGTGCGTCCGCCCGAGGAATTGGCCCGGTTCCTGTCCGGGCAGTCCCCGACGACGATCGTGGCGCCGCCGTCGGGCAAAACCATCGAACTGAGCGTGCAGGTGCCGGTGCCCGACATGGCCAACCTGGCGAACAACACCATCTGGCCCGACGTCGAGGCACGCCTGGTCGACCTGATCGAATCGCACAACTCGACGATCGTGTTCGCCAACTCACGGCGGCTGGCGGAAAAACTGACCGCCCGGCTCAACGAGATCCACGCCGAACGCTGCGGCCTCGCGCTCCCGTCGGAGGCCAATCCGAGCGTGCCCGGCGGTGCGCCGGCACACATCATGGGCTCGGGCCAGACCCTCGGCGCCGAGGCGGTTCTCGCGCGCGCCCACCACGGTTCGGTAAGCAAGGAGCAGCGCGCGCTGGTCGAGGAGGACCTCAAACGCGGGCTGTTGAAGGCGGTGGTGGCGACGTCCAGCCTGGAGCTGGGCATCGACATGGGGGCGGTCGACCTAGTGATCCAGGTGGAGGCGCCGCCGTCAGTGGCCAGCGGCCTGCAACGCATTGGCAGGGCCGGGCACCAGGTCGGCGAAGTGTCGCGAGGGGTCCTGTTCCCCAAGCACCGCACCGACCTCATCGGCTGCGCGGTGACGGTGCACCGGATGCTCGCCGGCCAGATCGAGGCAATGCGCGTGCCCGCCAACCCCCTGGACATTCTGGCGCAACAGACCGTGGCGGCGGCCGCGCTGGAGCCGCTGGACGCCGACCGCTGGTTCGACACCGTGCGCCGCAGCGCGCCGTTCGCAACGCTGCCGCGCAGCGCCTACGAGGCCACGCTGGACCTGCTGTCCGGCAAGTATCCGTCCACCGACTTCGCGGAGTTGCGACCACGGTTGGTCTACGACCGCCAAACCGGCACGCTGACCGCCCGGCCCGGAGCGCAGCGGCTGGCGGTCACCTCCGGCGGCGCCATCCCCGATCGCGGCCTGTTCACCGTATACCTGGCTTCTTCTGTCGAAGATTCGCAGAAGCCCTCGCGCGTGGGCGAACTCGACGAGGAGATGGTCTACGAGTCGCGCCCGGGTGATGTCATCTCTTTGGGCGCCACCAGCTGGCGCATCACCGAGATCACCCACGACCGGGTGCTGGTCATTCCCGCGCCGGGACAGCCCGCCCGGTTGCCATTCTGGCGCGGCGACGACGTCGGCCGCCCTGCCGAGCTCGGCGCCGCCCTCGGCGCGCTCACCGGCGAGCTGGCCGAGATGAGGCGCGAGCAGTTCGAGAAGCGCTGCGCCGCTTTAGGTTTCGACGCTTACGCGACCGACAATCTGCGGAACCTGCTGGACGAGCAACGGACCGCCGCCGGCGTGGTGCCCACCGACACGACCCTGCTGGTCGAACGGTTCCGCGACGAGCTGGGCGACTGGAGGGTGATCCTGCATTCGCCGTACGGGCTGCGCGTGCACGGACCGCTCGCGCTGGCGGTGGGGCGGCGCCTGCGGGAGCGCTACGGCATCGACGAGAAGCCCACCGCCTCCGACGACGGCATCGTGGTGCGACTGCCCGACACGGTGTCCGACCTGGCCGCCGCCGACGCCCCGCCGGGCGCGGAGCTCTTCGTCTTCGACAGCGACGAGATCGATCCGATCGTCACCGCGGAAGTGGGTGGTTCGGCGCTGTTCGCGTCGCGGTTCCGCGAATGCGCGGCCCGCGCACTGCTGTTGCCTCGCCGCCAACCCGGCCGCCGCTCGCCGCTGTGGCAACAACGGCAGCGCGCCGCGCAGCTGCTCGAGGTGGCCCGCAAATACCCCGATTTCCCGGTCGTCCTGGAGACCATCCGCGAATGCCTGCAGGACGTTTACGACGTCCCCGCCTTGGTCGAGCTGATGGCAGGCATCGCGCACCGCCGGGTGCGGGTGCTTGAGGCGGAGACCACACGGCCCTCGCCCTTTGCGGCGTCCCTGCTGTTCGGTTACGTCGGCGCGTTCATGTACGAGGGCGACACCCCCCTGGCCGAGCGCCGCGCGGCGGCGCTGTCGCTGGACAGCTCGCTGCTCGCGGAGCTGCTGGGCCGGGTGGAACTGCGGGAGCTGCTCGACCCGGACGTCGTCGCCGCGACCGCCCGGCAGTTGCAGCACCTGTCGGACGACCGAACGGCCCGCGACGCGGAAGGGGTGGCGGACCTGTTGCGTCTGCTGGGCCCGCTGACAGCGCAGGAGGTCGCCGAGCGGGCCGGCGCCACCGACGGGACCGGTATCGGCGGCTGGCTGGAGGGTCTGCGCGCGGCCAGGCGTGCCCTGACCGTGTCTTTCGCGGGCCGGACCTGGTGGGTGGCCGTCGAAGACATCGGCCGGCTGCGCGACGGCGTCGGTGTGGCGGTCCCCATGGGCGTGCCGGCCGCCTTCACGGAGGCAGTCGCGGACCCCCTGGGTGAACTGCTGGGACGCTATGCGCGTACGCACACCCCGTTCACCACCGCCGAGGCCGCTGCCCGGTTCGGCCTGGGACTGCGGGTGACGGCCGACGTGTTGGGCCGACTGGCCGCCGACGGGCGGTTGGTCCGCGGCGACTTCGTGACGGCAGCGCCGGTCGCGGCCGGCGGCGAGCAGTGGTGCGACACCGACGTGTTGCGCATCCTGCGAAGGCGGTCGCTGGCAGCGCTGCGCGCGCAGGTCGAGCCGGTGAGCACCGCCGCATACGGGAGGTTCCTGCCGGCCTGGCACCACCTGGCCGCCTCTGCTTCCCCGGCCCAGTCCGGGCTGGACGGGCTGATGTCGGTGATCGATCAGCTGGCCGGGGTTCGGCTTCCGGCCTCGGCGATCGAGCCGCTGGTACTGGCGCCGCGAATCCGGGACTACTCCCCCGCGATGCTCGACGAACTGCTTGCGAGCGGCGAGGTCATCTGGTCGGGTGCCGGTGCGATCTCGCGCAGCGACGGCTGGGTTGCGCTGCACCCCAGCGAATCCGCGCAGCTG
>NZ_JAFBAT010000207.1 GCF_019247615.1 Mycobacterium sp.
GGCCCCGGTAGGAGGAGCAAGTCGACCGGGCCCTCGCCGAAGACCTGGTAGGCGATATCGACCTCGCCACAACTGGCGTAGCGAGTCCGCGGAGCTGCGGAAAGCCCGGCCACGCATACAGGCTAGTGCAGGTTCCCGACAACTTCCCGAGACGCCGACGCGCAAGACTCGCTAACGGCCGATGATCGGTACCGGGTAACGGGCGGCGTAGTCGCGGACGGTCAGCCACAGACCTACGACGAGTTCCTCGACTATTGGGACGAGATGCTCGACCGGTTCGTCCCGCACAAGACCGTGCTGTACGGCACCGGCTGGGCACCCTGCCGCCGCAGATGCGCGAGGTCTGCGGGCTCGAATGGGATGCCATCAAGGAGAGGCGTTTCCAGCGGTTCGCCGCCGCGATGCGCGCGCTGAACCCGTTGATCAACCGGCTAGCCCTGCCGTTGATCTACCTGCGCTGGGGATGCCGCGGCCTAGATGCGCAGCAGCCGTTCGGCGTTGCCGTGCGCGATCTTCTCCCGGTCGGCAGCGGGCAGTGTCGTTTGCTCGAATCCCTTGACCGCCTCGAGCGACGACTCGTACGGATAGTCGACGGAGAACATCATGGCGTCCGCGCCGACCTCGAGGACCGCTCCCAACATGACCGCCGGCGAGAACACCCCGCTGTTGGTGAAGACGACGTTGGTGCCCAGGTACGCCGAGGGCGGCCGCTTCAGCGGAGCCGTCGTCGCCTCTAATTCCAGGGTCGCGTAGCGGGCGTCCAACCGGCTGCGCTGGAACGGCAGGAACTCGCCCATGTGCCCCAGGATCAGCGTCGTCCCGGGGTGCCGGTCGAACACGCCGCCGAACAGCAGCCGCAGGGCGTGACCGCTGACCTCGGCCGCCCAGCTCCAGGTCGCGCCGAACAGCTCCGGGCGGCCGTCGATGACGCGCCAGCGATCGGCCGGCGGCGCTCCGGGGTGCAAATACAGCGGCACGGCAAGGGATTCCACCGCCGACCACAGCTCGTCATACTCGGGCGCATCCAAATAGCGTCCGCCCGGCCCGCTGATGCAATCGTTGACCAGCGCCCCGCACAGCCCGTCCTGGGTGACCGCGCGCTCCAACTCACGCGCGGCGGCGGCGGGGTCTTGGAGCGGCAGCGCGGCGAATCCCCGGAAGCGATCTGGGTGCCCGTCAATGACTTTCGCCAGGTAGTCGTTGGCGAACCGTGCCTGCTCGCACGACCGCTCGGCGTCGATGTCGACCTGCAGGCCCGGTGACGTCAGGGACAGGACCTGGATGTCGATGCCGGCGTCGTCCATCTCCGCCAGCCGGTATTCGGTGAAATCGGGTAGCCGGCGTTCGTAGCGCTCGCTGAACTCGGGCTTCAGCAGCCGCATCAGTTGTTCGTGGGCCGGTTGCAGGTCGGCTAGCTCCGGAATGGAAAACGCTTCCTCCAAGGCGATGTAACGCATTCGTCTCCTCGTGTCTGCTGCGTTGCGGCCGGCGTGCCCGGCGCCCTGCCGTCCGACTCTGCGCCAGGCCGGCGCATATGTGCAATCAATCCGCGGTGAAACCTTGTGGTAGCCGATCATCGTTGTCGTACGCTTCGAGTTCGCCGCCAGATGCGGCGCAAGCGTGCTGAATTCCGAAGGAGGGGCGGCGATGCAGCTGACGGAGAATACGGTCCTGGTAACCGGAGGCGGGACCGGGATCGGGCGCGGCTTGGCGGAGGCATTGAACATGCTCGGCAATCGGGTGATCATCGCGGGCCGGCGCCGTGCGCAGCTGGAGTCAGTCGTCGAGGCCAATCCGGGCATGCAGATGATGTCGCTGGATCAAAGCGATCCCGCCGACATCAGGCGCTTCGCCACGGAGCTCACAGACCGCTATCCGGCAATCAATGTCGTCGTCAACAACGCCGGCATCCAGCGGATGGAAGACCTCACCTCAGGAGGACCCGGCACGGCCGAGCTGACGGTCGCGATCAATCTGCTCGGCCCGATCCGGCTCACCGCGGCCCTGCTGCCGTCGCTGGTGAAGAAGCCCCGCGCGGCGATCGTCAACGTATCGTCGGGCCTGGCATTTGTGCCCAGCGCGCTCACCCCGACGTACTGCGCCACCAAGGCGGCGCTGCATTCGTACACCCAGTCGCTGCGTTATCAGCTCCGCCAGACGGCGGTCCAGGTGATAGAAATCGTCCCACCACACGTGCAAACGGGGTTGCAGCGCGGGCGGGGGTTCGACGCCAGCGACCCCAGGGCGATGCCGCTGGACGAGTACATCGCCGAGACGATGAGCCTGTTACGGACGCAACCCGACGCCGACGAGATCATCGTGGAGCGTGTCAGGCCGTTCCGGTTCGCCGAGCGCGACGGCGTGTACGACGAGATCTACCCTGCCCTCAACGAAGCGATCGCGGCACACGTCGGTCGGGCTCCGACGCGCTGATCGGCTGCCGAAAACCGCGGGACCACAAAGAGTTTGTCAGCTGGTCAGGCTGCGTTCAACCACGGTCTGCCGACGACGGTCGAGTCACCTCGGCGGGCGGTTGCTGTGACAGGATCGGTGGCGTGGCCAGTGCTGATTTCCCGGTCGATTTTTCGGTGTTGGACGTGCCCAGGACGGTTCCGATCGCGGACCCCGAGGCTTATCTGCGCGCCGCGATGTGCTGGCACTTCGGGGAGGACACCGGATCCCCGTTCTGGCTGCGAGCGGCGAGGAAGCTGGACTTCGACCCGGTGACCGACGTCAAAGCCTTCGCGGATCTGCGCCGGTTTCCCAATCTGGTCAACGAATTGCGCGATGTGCCGGTGGAGGATCTCATCCCGCGGGGCTACGGTTCGACCCCGCCGGTGCCGCAGATATTCGAATCCGGCGGCACCACGGGCGCCCCGAAACGCACTGCGCAGCTGCCGGATTGGATAGCCCAGGTCGTCGAATGGCAGACCGAGGACTTCGCCGGCGGCGGCTTCGTGCCCGGCCGGGGCTTCCTGTGCCTGATGCCGAGCGGTCCGCATGGCGTCGGCTACTTTTCCCGATTGGTCAGTGAGCGGCTGGGCGCGATCTTCCACGCGGTCGACATCGACCCGCGCTGGGTGAAGAAGGTCGCGGCGCGCAACGCCGGCGACGAGGTGGCCGCCTACGTCGAGCACGTCATCGAGCAGGCCGTCTTCGTGCTGCGGACGCAGAACGTCGCCAACCTGCACACCACGCCGCCGCTGCTGGAGGCCCTCGCCCGAAACGACCGCGTGGTGGACCTGCTGAACGACAAGGTCCGCTACCTGTTGCTCAGCGGGGCACACGTGGACGCAGACACGCTCGACCTGCTGCGCGAGATCTTTCCGAAAGCCACCATCACCGTGGCCTTCGGCAGCACGATGGTGCTTTCCCAAGCGGTGACGCGAACCACCGATGACGGCACGTTCGTCTTCGACCCGAGGACGCCCTACGTCGTGTTCTGGGTGGTCGATCCCGATACCCGGGAACAAGTTCCGTACGGGCAGCAGGGCCAGGTGGTCATGAACCACGTCAGCAAAGGAATGTTCATACCGAACAACCTGGAGCGCGATCTGGCGGTCCGGATGCCCGGGCCTGCGGGACAACTCAGCGATTCCGTCAGCCAGGTGCGGCCGGTGACCACCTTCGAAGGAGAGGCCGTCGTCGAGGGCGTGTATTGAACATGGAACCCGAGCAAGGCTGTACCACAACCGATTTGGTTCATATCGATGCGCTCGGACCGGGCGGCGAGTACCGTACCCGCAACCGCGAAGTCATTATGAGCAGTGCCGGCGTCGCGGTTGCCGAGCTGAGTATCGTTCCCCCGTTGTATGTTTCGCGAGCAATTGCCGCACAGCGCGGGGTCCGGCCGCTGTCGACGGCACAGCGGGAGGAGGCGCTGGCCCGCGCCGCCGACGTCTTCGCCTCCGCGGTCATCGACGGTCTGGACTTCGAGTCGTATGTTCGTCTGGCCAGCCGTATTTCGGGACTGCCAATCGCGGTTACCCGCGCCGGGGCACGGGAGGTGGCCAGTGCCGTCGCGACGGCCTTCGATGCGGTGTTGCCGGCGCGGCCGACGGGCACCGCGCTCGACTGGCGCGAGCAACGGACCCGCACCGGCGGTGCGGTGTGGGCACGGCGTGGGGACGTGTTCGCCGTGCACGCCGCCGGAAACGGCCCAGGCGTGCACGGTCTGTGGCCTCAGGCGCTCGCGCTGGGATACCGGGTGGCCGTGCGCCCGTCGCGCCGGGAGCCCCTGACAGCACATCGACTGGTTAACGCCTTGCGCCAGGCGGGTTTTCGCCCGGAAGACGCCGTCTATCTGCCCACCGACCATGGCGGCGCCGACGAGATCATCCGCTCTGCCGATCTCGCCCTGGTGTACGGCGGTCAAGACGTGGTGGACAAGTACGCGAACGATCCCAAGGTGGTCGTCAACGGGCCCGGCCGGGCCAAGATCCTGATCACCGCCGACCGGGACTGGCGTGACCATGTCGATCTCGTCGTCGACTCGATCGCCAACCTCGGTGGTATGGCGTGCGTCAACGCCACCGCGGTGCTCTACGAGGGCGACCCCACGCCGCTGGCACATGCGATTGCCGAGCGGTTGACGGCCATCGCGCCGTTGCCCACCGAAGACGAGCGCGCGACCCTGCCCACGCAGCCGCTTGAGAAGGCTCGCGCGCTGGCGAGCTATCTGGCTGTCAAGGCCGCGGGAACGACGCCGCTGCTCGGCGCCGATCAGGTGGTCTTCCCACTCGGCGACGGCTACGCCGCGCTGCGTCCGGCCCTGCACGTGATGGACGAGCCGGGCGCCGGCGGCCGCGATGACCCGCTCAACGTCGAGTTGCCGTTTCCCTGCGCGTGGGTGTCGTCGTGGTCACGCGACGCGGGCGTGGCACCGCTGCGGCATTCGCTGGTCGTCGCCGCCGTCACCGGCGACGAGCAGCTCATCGACAGCCTGATCGCGGAACCGACGATCACCAACGTCTACTGCGGCCGCCCGACCTTTTATGCGGCGCCCAACATCCCGCACGACGGATTCCTGGCGGACGTGTTGATGCGCAACAAGGGCTTCGTCAGGGAGTAGCGGCTAGCTTCCAAACCCTCCGGCCGGGGATGCGACGACGGTCGGTGGTCCGCCGGAACCTGCGCCAAGGCGACTGGCCGCAAACGCGGCGCCCTTGTCGATCATTGCGCCGTTGGTCGCGTACGTGTCGTGCGCGGCAAAATTCATGCCCTCGGAACAGATCGGGTCCTCCGGCGCGCATACCTTGATCGTCTTGGGCTGATAAAGGGGGCCGATGACGACTGGCGGCTCACCGAGGAAGTTCATCGCCTTGTCGCTCGGCGTCGCGAAGAGCACGACCGACGAGACGTGGTTGGCCACCTCGGGGTCCAGGGGTTTGGGGACCGACGCCGGATCGATTCCGTCCGGAACCGAGGCGGAGGTGACGAAGCCCATCACCGCCGCGCCTTGCGAATAGCCGCTGAGCACCATCTTCGTGTTGGGGCAATCGTGTGCCATCGAAACGACATGCGCGCCGGCATCCCTGATGCCGTCGACGCCGGTGCTCCACTCGTGGGTGGCCGGATAGGTCACCGGATACACGTCGAGCGACCGAGCGCCCACGCGCGAACGCAGGTCGTCGATGAACGCCTGTCCGGTCGCGCCGACACCGGGCGGTTCATCGGTGCCGCGGGCGAAGACCACCTGAACGTCCGGGCAAGGTTGGGCGGACGCCGAGGGGATGGCAGCCACGAGGACCGAGGCACCAACGCCCGACGCCGCGACCACCGCGGAGGCAAGTAAACGAGCGACAGGTAAGTGAGGGGATTGAGGGAACTGACGTGCGATCATGCCGCATGAGGTGCCCAAGGATACGTCGGCCTAAACCAGGCCTAACCGCGATTTTTTCCGGCAAGAATCCGGTGCCTGCTAAGCCCCCGCAATCCGAGGCCGGAGCGCCGACCCGCAGCCCGATGTGATCTCCTAGCTGTAGCCGAGTCGAGGCGCACGGCGAGCACAGAGCCACAGACTCGATCCGCGGTTCGAAAGTGGATGCGGCAGGGGATATGAACGCGATTGCGCAGGCCTTTAACGGGGCGCTGGAAGCGGCCACGAGCCGGTTGGCCAATCCCGCGCGGGTGTCGGATCCCGACAAACTGCGCCGCGTCGTGTCCGGTAAGACCGTGCTGGTGACGGGTGCGTCCTATGGAATCGGCGAAGCGACGGCGCGCAGGATGGCCGCGGCGGGCGCCACTGTGCTGGTTGTCGCTCGGTCAGCCGACAGGCTCGACGACCTCGCGGCGGCGATCAACGCCGGCGGGGGCCGCGCTGTCGCCTACCCGACCGATCTCACGGACGAAGCCGCCATCAATGCGCTGACGAAGGAGGTCACCGAGAGCCACGGTCCGGTCGACATTGTTGTCAGCAACGCCGGCAAGTCCTTGCGCCGCTCGCTGCATCACCAATACGACCGCCCGCACGACTTTCAGCGCACCATCGACATCAACTACCTCGGGCCGATCTGGCTGCTGCTGGGGCTGTTACCCGCGATGCGCGAGCACGGGGGCGGGCACATCGTGAACGTGTCGAGCGTCGGGGTGCGCGTCGTACCCGGCCCGCAATGGGGCGCCTACCAGGCCTCCAAGGGAGCTTTCGATCGCTGGCTGCGCAGTGTGGCGCCCGAACTGCACATTGATGGTGTGGACGTCACGTCGGTTTACTTCGCGCTGGTGCGCACGAGGATGATCGCGCCCACACCAATCCTCGGCCAGCTTCCAGGCATGTCGCCGGACGAAGCCGCCGACACCATCGCCAAGGCGATCATCGAACGGCCCCGCACCATCGAGCCGCCCTGGGTGTGGCCGGCCGAGGTGGCTTCCGTGCTGCTGGCCGGGCCCGCCGAGCGCGCAGCACGGCTGTGGCATCGCCGCTTCTTCGCCAACACCGAAGCCGGCGAGGCCCAGCGTTGATGCCCTTAACGTCCGACGGGGTGATTGCCACGGCAGCCCGGGCCATGCTGCGTTCGGGACTGCTGAGTCCGCCCTCTCCGGCGGCCGGGGTTCGGCTTATCACCGAGGCGCGCCGAAGCGGCACGAATCCCTACACCCTGTTGGCAATCGCGGCGGCTCGATGGCCAAACCGGGCGGCAATAATCGATGACGACGGCGCGCTGGGCTACCGCGACTTGCGGTCGGAGACCGAATGCCTCGCACTCCAGTTGGCCGCCCAAGGCATTGGACCCGGTCAAGCCGTTGGGGTCATGTGCCGCAACGGACGGGGCTTCCTCAAGGGATTTTTCGCCGCGGCCCTGGTGGGTGCCGACGTGGTGCTGGTAAATACCGATTTCCGCGCCGACGCGCTGGCTTCCGCGATCAGCGCACATCGAATCACGGCGCTGGTCGCCGACGAAGAATTCAGCGAAAGGCTGCGGGGCGCCCAGAATGGGGAGGCATCGGTCGTCGTCATCGACCCAGCGACGGTCACCGCACAGGACCCCGACTCACAACCCGCGCGGCCCTCGGTGGGCGCGCCCGGCCGAATCGTTCTGCTGACATCGGGCACCACCGGCAAGCCCAAGGGCGTGCCGCGCACCCCGCAGCTGCGTTCGGCGGTGGGAGTGTGGGTGACGATCCTTGATCGCACTCGGTTGCGTACGGGGTCGCGGGTTTCGGTGGCGATGCCGATGTTTCACGGGCTGGGGCTTGGCATGCTGACGCTCACGCTCGCCCTCGGCGGCACGGTGCTGACAAACCGCCACTTCGACGCCGAGGCGGCGCTCGCGCAGGCATCGCTGCATCGCGCCGACGCGTTCACGGCGGTGCCGGTGGTGCTCGCTCGCATCCTTGACTTGCCCCAGCGCGTGCGGGCGCGAAACCCGGTGCCGTACTTGCGCGTGGTGATATCGAGCGGAGACCGGCTCGATCCCAGTCTCGGCCAGCGGTTCATGGATGCCTACGGCGACATCCTTTACAACGGCTACGGTTCCACCGAGGTCGGTATCGGGGCGCTGGCGACGCCGGCCGACCTGCGCGACGCGCCGGAGACCGTCGGGAAGCCGGTCGCCGGCTGCCCGGTGCGCATCATCGACAAAAGCGGCAGGCCCGTCGGTCCCCGTGTCACCGGGCGCATATTCGTCGGGGGCGAATTGACCAGCGAGGGTTATACGGGCGCCCCGGCCGTCGAAGCCAAGACGGTCATCGACAACATGACCAGCACCGGGGACATGGGGTACCTGGACAACGTGGGCCGGCTCTTCATCATCGGCCGAGAAGACGACATGATCATCTCCGGCGGCGAGAACGTCTATCCGCGTGCGGTCGAGAACGCGCTCGCCGAACACCCCGACGTTGCCGAGAATGCCGTCATCGGTGTTCCGGACGAGCGCTTCGGCCATCGACTGGCCGCCTTCGTCGTGCTGCAGCCGCAGAGCGCGATCGACGAGCCCGGCCTACGAGAGTACCTGAAGCGCAAGGTTTCTCGCTTCGAACAGCCCCGAGACATTCACGTCGTCGCCAGCATTCCGCGCAATCCCGCGGGCAAGGTGGTGCGCAAGGAACTTTTGACCTGACGCCCTCGTCACGAATCACACCGCGCGGGGCGTCACCCGATTAATGAATCACCTAGGGAACGTAGGTGCGCTTACCGGCTTGGCCGTGTCGGCTTCCAGGGCGGCGACCCTCTTGGCGAGCCAATTGGGCGCCAGTGCCGAGATCGCGGTGGCTCCCCCGGTAGCACCCAATACCCCCGTCCACGCGACCGGCCCCAACGGCGTGCACCCGAAGAACTGGCTGACAACAGGCGTCTGGACGATGCCCACCAGCACACCGGCGCTGCCCAGCGCGGTCGCCACCACGAGCGGACTGTGTCGACGCGTGAGCAGGGTTTGCGCCAGCTGCGTCGTCACCAAGGCGGTCAATCCCATTGTCGCGGTGCGGCGTTCGCTGCCCGGCGTCCACCGTCCGATGGCCCAGGCGGCCGTCGCACCGGCCGCTGTGACGGCACCTCGGGTGACGATCTGGCGCATCAGCGGAGCGTCGAGGGAGGGCTTAGGCCCGGTCAGCACCGCGCGTTGGTGTTCGCGCCGCGCCGCCTCCGCCTCTTCATCGGTTTCGTACGCGGCTTCGTCGGGCTCGACGTATTGCGAAGTGACCGCCACCGCAAGTGCGGGGAACATATCGGTGAGCAGGTTCACCAACAGCAGCTGGCGGGTGCCCACCGGCGCGCGCCCGGTCCCGAAAGCGGTTCCGATGATGGTGAACAGCACTTCGCCCACATTGCCGCCCACCAGGATCGTGACCGCATCGCGAACGCCCGACCACATGCTGCGGCCCTCGACCAGCGCGTCGAGCAGCACGCCCAAATCGTCGTCGGTCAGCACGATGTCGGCGGCACCGCGCGCTGCCGACGAACCACGGCCAC
Organism: Mycobacterium sp.; assembly: GCF_019247615.1. GTDB lineage: Bacteria > Actinomycetota > Actinomycetes > Mycobacteriales > Mycobacteriaceae > Mycobacterium. Next base: position 9,410 of record NZ_JAFBAT010000207.1, read on the forward strand.
TCACCCCGATGCCCACGTCGGCCATCCGAATGGCGGCGGCGTCGTTGGCCCCGTCGCCGACCATCGCGGTCACTCGACCGCAGCGCTGCAGCGCGGCCACAATCTGTACCTTCTGTTCCGGGCTGACGCGGGCAAAAACCTGGACGTCGGCGGCGAGCTGGGCGCATGCGTCCTCGTCGAGGCCGGCCAGTTCCGCGCCGGTCACCACCCGAGCATCGGATGGCATACCCAACTGGCGGGCGATCGCCCGTGCGGTGATGGGGTGATCGCCGGTAATCAGCACGACGTTGCGGTCGGCGTCCACCAGCGCCTCGATCAGGGGGCGCGCCGAGGGCCGTGCGGTGTCCGCCAAACCCACATAACCGAGCAACTCGAGGTCCTGGGCGGCCGCGTCGACGGCGTCGGCGTCGGTTTCCTCATCGTCGCTGGTCCCGTTGTCCCAGCGGCGCCGCGCCACGGCGAGTACACGCAAGCCTTCTTCGGCCAGGCTGTGCACCAGGGATTCCGCATGCTCGCGGTCTGCGTCCGGATCGGCGAACCGACAACGCGGCAAAACCACCTCGGGAGCGCCCTTGAGCATCAGGATTGGCGACGACGGTTCCGCGCTCAACGTGCCTATCGCGGCGGCAAAGCCACGACTTGATTCAAACGGCACCTCGGCGAGCACC
>NZ_JAFBAT010000244.1 GCF_019247615.1 Mycobacterium sp.
TGCTGCAGCAGCCGGTTCTTCCCCCGCTCGTGGCTCAGCTGATAGGAACGCTCGGCGGAAGCGGTGGACAGCCATAGCGTGAGGCCCAGCCCGAGGCCGAGCGCCCCGATGACCAGCACGACAAACGGAACCTTGCTCGCCAGCGTCCGGGGCCGCAGATCGATCGATGCCAGCCGAGTCGCCAATCGCTCGGTCAGGCGCGGCCGAACGGCTTTGGGCGCCTTGGCCTTCCGCGCCTTGGCTCGCGCCTTGGCCTGACTCGTATTCTTCGCCCGGACTGACCGCTCGACCGGCCGGGAAATCGGGCCGGTCTGCGGTCCTGACCGCGGTGCCCGCGCCGCCCGGGTGGGCGTCGAGGCCTTCGCGGGCCGGCTGCCGTGCAAAGACGCGGGCTCGGGGGCGGCACGCCCCTTTTTGCGGGCAGATCTGTCGCGATCACCCGCGCGGCGGCGTTTCGCCGGCTCGCGCTTAACCTTCATTCGTCACCTTCATTCGTCGCCCCTCCCACTCGTTGCACGGCCCGCAGGCGCACTGCCGTGCTGCGGGGGTTGCGTTCGATCTCGGCGGCGTCCGCGCGTTCGGCGCCGCGCGTCAAGGAGCGGAATCGCGGCTCGTGCCCGGGAAGCTCGACGGGAAGATCCAGCGGCGTCCGCGAAGCCACCGCGTCGGCGAACACCCGCTTGACGATCCGGTCTTCCAGCGATTGGTAGGCCAACACCACGACGCGTCCACCAACGGTGAGCGCCCCCAGGGCGGCGGGAAGCGCGCGGCGCAGCGACGTCAGCTCGTCGTTGACGGCGATCCGCAGCGCTTGGAAGGTGCGCTTGGCCGGATGCCCTCCAGTGCGGCGGGCTGGAGCCGGAACGGCTTCGTAGAGTAGCGAAACCAACTCGGCGGTCGAGGTGAACTGGGTGTATGCGCGTCGGCGCACGATCTGGGCGGCGATGCGGCGCGCGAACCGCTCTTCCCCGTAGCGGCGCAGGATGTCCGCCAGGGCCGCCTCCTCGTAGGTGTTGACGATGTCGGCCGCGGTCAGCTGGCCCGCCGGGTCCATCCGCATGTCCAGCGGCGCGTCCTGGGCGTACGCAAAACCCCGTTCGGCCCGATCGAGCTGCATCGAGGAGACACCGAGGTCGAATAGCACCGCGTCCACTGATTCGATTGCGGCGCAGCCGGATTCGGCCAGCGCGGTAGCCAGGCCGTCGTAGCGCGTGTGGATCAGCGTGATGCGGTCGATGAATTGCGACAGCCGGGCGCCGGCGATATCCAGCGCGGTGGGATCGCGGTCGAGCCCGATCAGGCGCAGGCCGGGCAACTCGGTCAAGAACCGCTCCGCGTGGCCGCCGGCACCGATGGTCGCGTCGACGAGAACCGCACCCGTTCCGTCGCGGTGGTGGCGCGTCAGGGCTGGGAGCAGCAGGTCGAAGCAGCGTTGCAGCAGAACGGGCACATGGCCGAAATCGCTTGACCCCGAACCCGACCCTGACCCTGACCCTGAACTTGAATTGTCAACCAAGGCAACGCCTTCCCGGTTCCGAGGGGTCGCCCCTGCACCCGGGTCCCTGTCCGAAGGCGCGAACCTGGCGTTGGGGAAGTACGCCAGGGTCGGTTCGGGCAGAGGCCACGATGCACGGGCACGCGCCTCAGAGTCAGTGGTGATCGCAAGCGCGGCGGAGCCGCGCGAAGCGGGTCGCCACTCATCAGATGATGTCGCCGAGTGCTTCATCGCTGGCCGCGGAGAAGTTCTCTTCGTGGGTCTGCTGGTAGTCATGCCAGGCCTGCGCATCCCAGATCTCCAGGTAATCGACCGCTCCGATCACCACGCAGTCTTTCGACAGGTTCGCGTAACGCCGATGGTCGGCGGACAACGTGATCCGGCCCTGGGCGTCGGGGTGCTGCTCGTCCGTGCCCGCGGCGAGATTGCGCAGAAACGCTCTGGCCTCGGGGTTGCTCCGTGAGGTCTTGCTCGCCCGCCGGGCGAGCTGCTCGAATTCCGCCCGCGGGTATACGGCGAGGCTGTGATCCTGGCTCTTGGTGACCATCAACCCCCCTGCCAATGCGTCGCGGAACTTGGCGGGCAACGTCAGTCGCCCCTTGTCGTCGAGTTTGGGCGTGTAGGTGCCGAGAAACACCCGATTCACCTCCGCCCAAGCGGCCCGAAAGCGGCCCTGTGGTCAACCCGAACGCTGCAGTCACCATACCCCACAATCCCCCACTTAGCCCCCCTTAGCCCCATAGTTGGAGTGTCGGCGGTGAGTTCTGGGGGCTTTTCACCACCGAGCGCCGCGGCACGTTGTCCGGCGGCCTTGCCGATCGCGTCGTCCAGGCGACGGCGACGACGAAAATCCGCACGTCAGAGGCGCGACGGCGGCCGGTGGGACGAAAGGTGGTCTCGGTGGGGCCCGGTGGGGAGCGAATTCGGCGTCCGGACTCGATTTGGGCTCGATTTGAAGTCGAAACGAATGCCGGCGCTAGGTGCCGGGACCAACCACCCCGAGCATGCAACCATGGCGCCGAGCCGCGCGCCGATCGCCCGCTCGACGACGAAAAGCGGGGCAGCCAATGGCTACCCCGCTGTCACCCGCGAGTGTCCTAGTCGTCGAAGCGCCGGCGGAACCGGTCCTCCATCCGAGTGGTGAATGACCCGCCCTTGTTGCGGCGCTGGCGCGCCGACCCCGGCGCAGTACCCGAGCGGTCCGGCCTGCCGGCCAACCGCGGCCCGGTGATGGCGTAGACCACCCCGCCAAACATCACGATGAACCCAAAGACGCTCAGAATCGGGAAGTTGCCGATCATTGTGGCCTTGAACGCCACCCCCGAGACCAGCATCGCAAGACCGATGACGAACAACGCCGCGCCCTGCAGACGCCGCCGCGCGGTCGGTGCACGCAACCCTCCGCCACGGACGCTCGACGCAAATTTGGGATCTTCGGCGTAAAGCGCGCTCTCGATCTGATCGAGCATCCGCTGTTCATGATCGGAGAGTGGCATTCGTCCCTCCTTGCCGACAGTTTGACACGTAACTATCGATTAGCACGCGGATGCCCGTGTCGGGGCAACTAAGTCAGATGATACGAGTTGATTCTGTGCCGTACCACTGCTTCGGCAGCGATTCTATCCAGCCCGGATTTCCGCGCTCATGAAGCCGGACGCCGGTGCGTTACAACCCGCTTCCGAAGCGGGACGGTTCATCGGTTCTGCGCCACCGCGCGGCGAATCGCCTCGTCCGCGTCCGATAATGGCGGGAGCGCCACCGGGCCGAACGATGACCCACCGCCGAAGCACCGCGTGCGAACCGACCGCTGGAGGGCCCGCCGACGCTGGATGAGGAGGACACCGAGTTGGCGATATTCCTCATCGATCTGCCACCGGACGATATGGAACGCCGCCTCGGTGATGCCCTCGCGGTGTATGTCGATGCCATGCGATACCCGCGAGGCACCGAGAACCAGCGCGCCGCCATGTGGTTGGAGCACATCCGCCGCCCCGGGTGGCGAGGGGTCGCTGTCGTCGAAGCGGAGGTCGCCGGGGATCCCGACGAGGAAGTACCGAATGCCGACTTGAGCAACGCGCCGTTGCTTGGCATTGCCTACGGCTACCCCGGGGCACCCGGGCAGTGGTGGCAACAGCAGGTCGTCATGGGTTTGCAGCGCGGCGGCTTGCCACCCCAGGAGATCACGCGGCTGATGAGCAGCTACTTCGAGCTGACCGAGCTGCACATTCATCCCCGCGCCCAGGGCCGCGGCCTCGGCGAGGCGCTGGCCCGGCGGCTGTTGTCGGGACGCGCCGAAGAGAACGTCCTGCTCTCCACACCCGAGACCAACGGCGAGCCCAACCGGGCGTGGCGGTTGTACCGGCGACTGGGGTTCGCGGACATCATTCGCGGCTACCATTTCGCCGGGGACCCACGCCCCTTTGCGATCCTCGGTCGCGCGCTGCCCCTATAGCGGCCCGTAGACCGCCAGCGGCCCGAGATGGCATCCCGGGACACCTCTGGCACGATGACCTGGTGCGCGCCCGCTCCTGCATGCTTCACGCCCGCGGATCCCGAGCTTTTGCGGTCCGGCGGCGCCGCGCGCTGGCCATCGCGATGCTCCTGCTGATGGTTCCGCTGTTCACTGGCTGTCTGCGGGTGCGGGCGTCGCTCACCGTCTCGCCCGATGACCTGGTGTCCGGCGAGATCATCGCGGCCGCCAAACCGAAGAGCCCGAAGGACAGCGGGCCGCAGCTCGACACCAACAACCTTCCGTTCGGGCAGAAGGTGGCGGTGTCGAACTACGACAACGACGGCTTTGTGGGGTCGCAGGCGGTGTTCTCCGATCTGACCTTCGCCGAGTTGCCGCAGCTGGCGAACATGAACTCCGACGCCCAGGGAGTGAATCTGTCGCTGCGCCGCAACGGCAACCTGGTGATCCTGGAAGGCCGAGCGGATCTGACCTCTGTGACGGACAATGACGCCGACGTGGAGTTGACGGTCGCCTTTCCCGGTCCGGTGACCTCCACCAATGGCGACCGCGTCGAGCCCGACGTGGTGGCATGGAAGCTCAAACCGGGCGTGGTGAGCACCATGACCGCCCAGTCCCGCTACACCGACCCCAACACCCGCAATTTCACCGGCGCCGGCGTATGGCTGGGCATCGCGTCCTTCGCGGCCGCCGGCGTGGTGGCGCTGCTGGCGTGGATGAGCCGCGACCGCTCCCCGCGGTTCACGGCGGGAAGCGACCAACCCCCGAGCTAGGCCGCCCTATCGGGCGACCAATAGGCCAACATCTCGGCGAAGGTCTGGAAGGCGGGTCCGGACATTCCGTACGTCGCCTCGAAATGGATGCTCAGCGGGAAGCCGAGCTCGGCGACGCCGTCGATCACCCGCTTGTACAGGTCGACCATCAGCCGGCGCTTCTCGGCCGGTTCGCCATCGGCCAACCTCCTGACGAACGCCTGCTCATCGGCCACCGCCGCGTTGCCGGGGTCCTGGATGAGCCAGTTGATGAGGCCGACGCGGCTCTCGACCTTCGGTACGAAACCGAACGACAGCAGTATCTCGGGCCGATGGTCGGTGTTCTTGGCGAACTGGGTCAAAAAACCCACGATGGCGTCCGAATACAGCAGCTGGGTCATGCCATAGGTCGCGCCCCGCTCGCACTTGAAATTGAGCCGGCCCTCTTCGCCGTCGCGAGTCGGGATCACGATCACCCCGCGGTTGCTCACCAGCTCGCGGTAGATCGACAGCGCGTCGGTCGGCGCGACGCCGGAACCCTCGCCGTCGTTCATGGTGCGCGGCACGCCGACGAAAACCACGCCCTCCATGCCGGCGGCACGCAAATCGGTGAGCCGCTGCCGAAGGGATGCCTCGTCCATGAACGCGGTCACCTGTGTGCACAGCCCGTGGAGCCCCGGCAGTTCCGGTTTGATGATCGACCAGAAGTCCAGGACATCGAATTTCGTCTTCATGGCGACGGGCCGATCGTCGTCCTCGGCGATCATGCCCGGGATCATCACGTGCCGGATCCGGCCCTCGATGCCGAACTCGGCCGAGTACCGCATCACTTTGCGCGCATCCTCGAGTGCCCGCTCCCGACCGTCCTCCACGTTCGGCGGCACCAACTCGAGCGCGATGGTGTTGAGGGTCACTCAACTCCTCTCCATCAGACGAAGGCCATCAGACGAGGTCATCAGACGGGACTCCGCCCCGACGCCCCCGCCAGCATAGGGGCCCGATACTGAGCCGGTCGAAGCAACTCGAGCCGCCGAAGCGACATACACTGTCGGGCCTAGAGAACACCACGTCTCTGCTGACCAGAAAGGGGCGCCGCGCTGAGCTCAAGAGCCCCAGCAGCAGCGGCCACCGTCGAGTTGACCGTCGCGATCACCGAGCAACTTCGGCGGTACCTGCGCGACCGGCGGGCCCGGACCGCATACATCGGCGGCGATTACGACACCCTGGTCGCGGCGCTCGAGGATTTCGTGCTCAACGGCGGCAAGCGGCTGCGGCCCGCCTTCGCCTATTGGGGTTGGCGCGCCGTGGCGAACGGTGAGCCCGATCCGGATGTGTTGCTGCTGTTTTCCGCGCTGGAGTTGCTGCACGCGTGCGCCCTGGTGCATGACGACGTGATCGACGACTCGTCCACCCGCCGCGGCAAACCGACGGCGCATGTCCGCTTCGCGGCGCTGCACCGCGAGCGGCGGTGGCGGGGCTCGGCGGAGCGATTCGGGACGTCGGCGGCCATCCTGCTCGGCGACCTGGCGCTGGCTTGGGCAGACGACATTGTCTTCGAGGTTTCGTTCGGCTCCAAGCGATCTCTGGCGCCCGACGCCCAGCGGCGCATTCAGGGCGTGTGGGGCGAGATTCGCACCGAGGTGCTGGGCGGGCAATACCTCGACATCGTCGCCGAGGCCAGCGCCGCGGAATCGGTAGAGTCCGCGATGAACGTCGACACCTTCAAGACCGCGTGCTACACCGTGGCGCGGCCGCTGCAGCTGGGGGCGGCGGCCGCCGCGGACCGACCCGACGTCCAGGACCTCTTCGGTCGGTTCGGTACCGACCTCGGTGTCGCATTCCAGCTGCGCGACGACGTCCTGGGGGTGTTCGGGGATCCGACGGTCACCGGCAAGCCGTCCGGCGACGATTTGCGCTCGGGCAAACGGACCGTCCTGCTGGCCGAGGCCGTGCAACTGGCGCGAAGGTCCGATCCCTCGGCTGCGAACCTGCTTCGAAGCTCCATCGGTGCGCCGTTGACCGACGCGCAGGTGCATCGGCTCCGCGACGTGATCGTGTCGGTGGGCGCGCTGGCCGCAGCTGAGCGGCGCATCGCCGAGCTGACCGATCGGGCGCTGGCCACGCTGGCGGCCGCGCCCATCGACCCGGCGGCCAAAGCCGGGCTCTCCGATCTGGCCAAAATTTCCACGAACCGGTCCGCCTGAGCCGATGACCACCGGAACACACCACCCGGCCGCCAACTCATCGTCAACACAACAGGTTGTCGCCCAACACTTCTCACGACTACTCGCGTTTGCCGCGGCCCCGGAGTCGCGGTCGGCGAAGTTGGGCTTTTTGGGATCGCTGCTGATCATGGCGGGGGGACTCGGGGCAGGCAGCACCAAGCCCCACGACCCCCTGCTCGAAGCGCTGCACCTGTCCTGGCTGCGCTTTGGCCATGGGCTGGTGCTGTCGTCCATCCTGCTGTGGACCGGCGTGGCTCTGATGCTGATCGCGTGGGTGCGGTTGGGCCGGCAAGCGCTGGCCCGGCAAGCGTCCGAGTTCACCATGCGGGCGACCACCGGCTTCTGGCTGGCGCCATTGCTGCTTTCGGTGCCCGTGTTCAGTCGCGACACGTATTCGTATCTGGCCCAGGGCGCGCTGCTGCGCGACGGCTTCGACCCCTACGCGGTAGGCCCCGTGGCCAACCCAAACCCGTTGCTGGACAACGTAAGTCCCATTTGGACCATCACCACGGCGCCCTACGGCCCGGCGTTCATCCTCATCGCAAAGCTCGTCACGATGCTCGTGGGCAACCACGTGATCGCGGGAACCATGGTGCTGCGGTTGTGCATGCTGCCCGGACTGGCGCTGCTTATCTGGGCCGAGCCGAGGATCGCCCATCACCTGGGCACCAACGGCTCGCTTGCACTGTGGATCTGCGTTCTCAACCCGCTGGTGCTCATACACCTGATGGGCGGCGTGCACAACGAGATGCTGATGGTGGGGTTGATGGCCGCCGGGATCGCGCTGACCTTTCAGGGCCGCCATGTGCTGGGCGTCGTCCTGATAACGGTGGCGATCGCGGTCAAAGCCACCGCCGGAATCTCCGCGCCGTTTCTGGTGTGGGTGTGGATGCGCCACCTGCGCGAGCACCGCGGAAATCGGCCGGCCAAGGCATTCCTGGTGGCTACCGCTACGTCCCTGCTGATCTTTGTCGTCGTGTTCGGCATGTTGTCGGCCGTCGCCGGCGTGGGCCTGGGCTGGCTGACCGCGCTGGCCGGATCGGTCAAGATCATCAATTGGCTGACCGTGCCGACCGCGGTCGCCAACCTGATCCACGCCTTGGGCAGCGGACTGTTCCCGGTCAACTTCTATGCCACGCTGCGCGTCACCCGGTTCATCGGGATGGGGGTTATCGCGGTGTCACTGCCGCTGTTGTGGTGGCGGTCCCGGCGCGACGACCGGGCGGCGCTGACCGGGATCGCGTGGTCGATGCTGATCGTGGTGCTGTTCGTGCCGGCCGCCCTGCCGTGGTACTACTCTTGGCCGCTGGCGGTGGCGGCCCCCCTGGCCCAGTCGCGACGAGCGGTCGCCGCCATCGGCGGATTGTCGACCTGGGTCATGGTGATCTTCAAACCAGACGGCTCGCACGGCATGTATTCCTGGCTCCATTGCTCGCTGGCCGCGGGCTGCGCCCTGGCCGCTTGGTATGCGCTGAACCGGGCGCCGGAGCCGCGACCCGTCGAGGTAGAAGAGCCCGTCGAGGCGTAGCCATCAGTAGGCCATGGCTTGGGCCCGGCGCACCACCTCGCGAGCCTGGTGGGCGTGCAGGGCGTCGACGGGACGGGCGTTGCTGATGGCATCACGGGTGCCGTCGCGCGTGACCGTCAGCGAAGGGTCGCGGGTGAACAGCCAGCGCACGATCTCGGTGTCGCGATAACCGCCGTCGTGCAGGATGGTCAACAGTCCAGGCAAACTCTTGACCACCTCACCCGAGCTGGTGAAGAACACCTGCGGCACCACCACGCCGCCGTCGCGCCGCACCGCAACCAGGTGGCCCTCCCGCAGCTGCTGCTGAACCTTGCTGACCGGCACGCCAAGCAACTCTGCGACCTTGGGCAGGTCGTACGTTGGCTCGTCGGGTTCTAGGACGTCGTCGCCGGCCGGAATACTGCTCACCGCAGCAAGTGTAAGCCTGCTGGGCGCGCTGGACCCGGCTTTCACGTGGCCTTGCACCACCGCACCTACGATGGCCCCGTGGCCGGAGCTGGGACGGGCGACCCGTTGGAAGGCGCATTGCTGGACGGCCGCTACCTGGTCCAGTCCAAGATCGCCAGCGGCGGCACCTCGACGGTTTACCGCGGGCTCGACGTCCGGCTCGACCGCCCGGTGGCGCTGAAGGTCATGGACTCTCGCTACGCCGGCGACGACCAGTTCCTGACGCGGTTCCGAATGGAGGCCCGAACGGTCGCCCGGCTGAAAGACCCTGGGCTGGTGGCGGTCTACGACCAGGGGCTAGACGCGCGGCATCCATTTTTGGTGATGGAGTTGATCGAGGGCGGCACCCTGCGCGAGCTGCTCGCCGAACGCGGTCCGATGCCACCGCATGCCGTGGCGGCCGTGCTGCGCCCGGTGCTGGGCGGGCTCGGCGCCGCGCACCGGGCCGGCCTGGTGCACCGCGACGTCAAGCCCGAGAATGTCCTGATCTCCGACGACGGCGACGTCAAGATCGCCGATTTCGGGCTGGTCCGTGCAGTCGCGTCCGCTGGAATCACTTCCGCCAGCGTTATTTTGGGCACCGCCGCCTATCTGTCGCCGGAGCAGGTGCGCGACGGCAACGCCGGTCCCCGCAGCGATGTCTACGCCGTCGGGATCCTCACCTATGAACTGCTGACCGGGCGGACGCCGTTCACTGGCGACTCGGCGTTGTCGATCGCCTATCAACGGCTGGATGCCGACGTGCCGCGGCCGAGCGAGGTGATCGACGGCGTGCCACCCCAGCTCGACGAGTTCGTGGAGCGGGCGACCGCGGCTGACCCGGCCGGCCGATACGCCGATGCGATCGAGATGGGCGCCGAACTCGACGCAATCGCCGAAGAACTAGCCCTGCCGGACTTCAGGGTGCCGGCCCCGCGCAACTCCGCACAGCACCGGTCGGCGGCGCTGCACTACAGCCGCATGAGTCAGCACCCGCCGATGGGGGCACCGGTTCGCCAGCCCACCCGTGAGCTCACCCGCGGGCCGGGGGACTGGGCGGAGCCGGCGCGCTCCTCCGACCCGGACGCGGAATCCGGGAGAGTCGAATATCAGCCGCTGGCAGGGGAATTCGCCGGGATCGCGATGAGCGAATTCGTCTTGGCCCGGCAGCACGCGCGGCGCATGGTGCTGATCTGGGTGGCCGTCGTGCTGGCGCTCACCGGACTGGTCGCGACGGCGGCATGGACGATCGGCAGCAACCTCAGCGGCCTGCTGTAGGCCATTCGCGAGCAGACGCAAAATCGCAAAAAATGCCATCGCGCAGTGCGATTTTGCGTCTGCTCGCGCCCAAAAATGCTCAGTCGCGCAGCATCTCGGCGACCAGGAACGCCAGCTCGAGTGACTGCTGGGTGTTCAGCCGCGGGTCACACGCCGTCTCGTAGCGGCCGCCCAAGTCCACGTCCGAAATGTCTTGGGCCCCACCCAAACACTCGGTGACGTTCTCGCCGGTGATCTCGACGTGGATGCCGCCGGGGTGGGTGCCCAGCGCGCGGTGCACCTCGAAGAAGCCCTGCACCTCGTCGACGATGCGGTCGAAGTGGCGGGTCTTGTACCCGTTGGACGACTCGTGGGTGTTGCCGTGCATCGGGTCGCACTGCCAGATCACCTGGTGCCCGGTGGCCTGAACCTTCTCGACGATCGGGGGCAGCAGGTCGCGCACCTTGTTGTTGCCCAACCGGCTCACCAATGTCAGCCGGCCCGGCTTGTTGTGCGGGTCGAGCCGCTCGACGTATTCGACGGCCAGTTCCGGTGTCATCGTGGGGCCGATCTTGACGCCGATCGGGTTGGCGATCACCTCCGCGAACGCGATGTGCGCGCCGTCGAGCTGGCGGGTCCGCTCGCCGATCCACACGGTGTGCGCCGACAGGTCGTACAGCTGCGGCTCGCCGTCCTCGGTCTCGGACAGCCTCAGCATGGCCCGTTCGTAGTCGAGCACCAACGCCTCATGACTGGCGTAGATCTCCGCGGTCTGCAGGTTGCGGTCGGCCACTCCACAGGCGCTCATGAACCGCAATCCCCGGTCGATCTCGGTGGCCAGCGCCTCATAGCGCGCGCCGGCCGGCGAGGTCCGGACAAACTCCCGGTTCCAGTCGTGCACCAGATGCAGCGAAGCCAGGCCGGACGAGGTGAGCGCTCGCACCAGGTTCATGGCGGCGCTGGCGTTGGCATAGGCACGCACCAGCCGCGACGGATCGTGCTCGCGCGCGGCGGCGTCCGGTGCGAAGCCGTTGATCATGTCGCCGCGGTAGGACCTCAGGCCCAGCGCGTCGACGTCGGCCGACCGCGGCTTGGCGTATTGGCCGGCGATCCGGGCCACCTTGACCACCGGCAGGCTGGCGCCGTAGGTCAGCACGACGGCCATCTGCAGCAGGGTGCGGACGTTTCCCCGGATGTGCGGTTCGGTGTTGTCGACGAAGGTCTCCGCGCAGTCGCCCCCCTGCAGCAGGAATGCCTCGCCCTTTGCGACCAGGGCCAGTTGTTCCTGCAGGCGGACGATCTCCGACGGCACCGTCACCGGCGGCACGCTCTCGAGGACCGTGCGCATTGCCGCGGCCTGTTCGGCGTCCCAGCTCGGCTGCTGGGCGGCCGGCTTGGCCAGCGCGGCGTCCAATCGCGTCCGCAGGTCCGTCGGCAGCGGCGGCAGCGGCGGTAGCTGGTCGATCGGTATGTCGACGGTCCAGTTCATCGGTCCATGGTAACCGCGGGCCAGACGGCGCTAGCCAACGCCTGATCAGCGCGAATGTACCGCTCGGCCCTCGCCGGCGGTGATGAGGCGAAAGCGGCGCAGCTGGTCACGGGCATCGACGAGCGCGTCGTGGGCGTCTCGCTGGCGGGGCGGCAGCCGAGGGGATCCCCGGTCCTCCCACAGCTGCCGCAACTCCCGGGTGAAGCGGGGTATCGCCGGGGGCAGCGCGGGCATCGGGCCCCATAACTGACACAGGGCGACGTGGTCGTAGGCGGCCACCCAGGCCCACAGCTCGATCGGCTCGGTCGATCCGGCATCAAAGATGCGGAAGAAGTCCTCGAGGTCCAGCCGGATCTGCTTGCGTGATCGCCACAGCGGCGAGGAGGGCGGCGGGAGCTTGGGCAGGACGTTGGCACGAACCCAGCTGCCGGCGCGTTCGGGATCGAATTCCGTCGACACCGCGTAGTACTCGCGACCGTCCTCGGCGACCACCCCGATGGAGATCAGTTCAATGGTGCGGCCGTCCTCGATGAATTCGGTGTCGTAGAAGTACCGCACCTCGAGAAGTTTAGGCGGCCAATCAGGCCAACCAGGCCCGGCCGCCGACCCACCGCTATCGGCTGATCAGGATGGGCCCCGTCGGCGCCGGTGCGGCGTGGACGTCCTGGTCGAGCTGGGCGTCCACCGCGCGTTCGTCGGGCAGGCGCGGGGTGCCCGCGATGGCGCACTGCACCCAGAGCTTGGCCCGCACCACCGGGCGACGCAGCTGCCGTTCGCGCTGCAGCGCACGCCGCATCTTCTCCGGCTGATTGGTGTAACGCCACCGGGCCCACGGCGCGTGCGGACGTGACAACCGGATCGCGCCGATCACCAGCAATATCAGCAGGAACATGCCGATCAGGCCGGTCCACACCTTGCCCTTGAGAACCACCACCACGGCCAGCGGCAACGTCACCAACAGACCGCAGATCGCCACCGCGGCACGCAGCACCACCGAGTCGGCGGCGTGCCAGAAGGGGAGGAAAAACATCAGCGGGTGCAGGCCCATGATCAACAGCCCGGCCACGGCCACCGCGGCGAAGACCGCGTCCACCGAGGTCCGGCCGTCTTCTTCCCAGTAGACGTCGGACAGGTGCAGGATCAACGCATACTCATCGAGGACCAACGCTGCCCCGATCCCGAAAACCGTTGCAGCCAAAGTGAACCCGGGCTCACGACCACTGACCGAAAGGGTGACCAATGTGAGCCCGGACAGCATCACCAAGACCATGCCGTACGTCACATGGTGAATGTGCACGCCCGCGATATGGACATTGCGCGGCTGCCACCATCTGGTCGGCAGACCGGCGTCCGCCCGGTGACGGATGAAGCGCGCGAAGCTGCGGGTGACGAAAAACGTCAGGATGAACGCGACCAGACAGCACAGCAACGGCAGCCGGCCTCGCTCGACGATGTCATGCGCGAACCAATGGGCCACTCCCAGCACGAACCAGTGAGGCACTCTAGAAACCTACGCCGGCCCCGTCCCACTGCGTGGGAGCCGCGCTGTGGCACGTGTGGACGGGGAGACCGATTACCCTGTTCTTCGACATGAGCAGATGGCGGGCGCCCGGCGCGGGCAGTGGAACCGGCCGGGCGTTGGTATGGGCCCTGCTCTGGGCGCTGGCCGCCGGGGCGCTGTACTACGTGGCCTGGCGACTGTTCGGGCACACCCCGTATCGCATCGATATCGACGTCTACCAGATGGGCGGCCAGGCCTGGTTGGACGGCCGTCCGCTGTATCGCGACGTGTTGTTCCACACACCGATCGGCCTGAATCTGCCGTTCACCTATCCCCCGCTCGCCGCCATTGTGTTCTGCCCCTTCTCCTGGCTGCACATGCCGGCCGCCAGCATCGCGATCACGGTGTTGAACTTTTTGCTGCTGATCGTGGCCACCAGCATCGTGTTGGCCGGACTTGACGTGTGGAGCGCCTCAGCCGTGCTGAGCGGGCCGACTTGGCTGCGCCGGCTGTGGCTGGCCGTGACCGTCGTGGCGGCGTCGTCGATCTGGCTGGAGCCGATCACGTCCAACTTCGCCTTCGGGCAGATCAACGTCGTGCTGATGACGCTGGTGCTCGCCGATTGCGTGCCGCGCCGCACGCCCTGGCCGCGTGGGCTGCTGCTGGGCCTCGGCATAGCGCTGAAGCTCACACCGGCGGTTTTTCTGCTCTACTTCGTGCTGCGCCGCGACAATCGCGCGGCGCTGACAGCGGTGGGTTCTTTTGCGGCCGCGACGCTGGCGGGTTTCGCGCTGGCCTGGACCGACTCCTGGGAGTACTGGACCCGCACGGTGCACCACACCGATCGAATCGGTGAGACCGCGCTGAACACGGACCAGAACATCGCCGGCGCTCTTGCCCGGCTGGGGCTCGGCGAGCACGAACGCTTCGCGCTGTGGGTGGTGGCCTGCCTGCTGGTCCTGGCGGTGACCATCTGGGCGATGCGGCGGGTGCTGCGGGCCGAGGAGCCCACCCTGGCGGTGGTTTGCGCCGCCCTGTTTGGCCTGGTGGTTTCGCCGGTGTCCTGGTCACACCACTGGGTGTGGGCGCTGCCGACGGTGCTGGTGACGGCGGTGCTGGCCTGGCGGCGCCGCAACGTGGTGCTGGCCGCGCTCACCGCGGTCGGGGTGGCGCTGATGAGGTGGACGCCGATCGACCTGCTTCCCAAGCATCACGAGACCACCGCCAACTGGTGGCGTCAACTCGCCGGTTCGTCCTATGTGTGGTGGGCCGTCGCGGTCATCGTCGCGGCGGGACTGACGGTCACCGCCCGCAGGGCGGCGCAGGATCCGGCCGCCCAGACGCTGACGCCGGTGTCTGCCCTCGGCTGATCGCCCCCCGGCTGTAACGGGCGCTAACCTACGGCCGTCGCTGGGATGCGCGCCGCCTCGGTGCTCGAACCTTGAGCGCTCGACCCATTACTGCCGGCCTTGTTCTCGTTCTCCTTGTTCGCCTTGACGCTGGCGGCGTAGATGTCGACGTACTCCTGCCCGGACAGCTGCATCAGCTCGTAGATGACTTCGTCGGTGACGGCGCGCTCAATGAATCGGTTGCCTGCCATGCCCTCGAAGCGCGAGAAGTCCATCGGCTTGCCGAACCGCACGGTGACCCGCCCGAAGCGCAACATCTTCTTGCCCGGCGGGTTGACCACGTTGGTGCCGATCATCGCGACGGGAATCACCGGAACACCGGTCTGCAACGCGAGCCGCGCCATCCCCGTCTTCCCCTTGTAGAGCCGCCCGTCGGGTGAACGAGTTCCTTCCGGGTACATCCCCAGCAGCTTGCCCTTGCGCAGCAGCCGCTCGGCGGTGTTTAGCGCCGCCTGCGCGGCGTCCGCGCTGGAGCGGTCGATGGGCACCTGGCCGGCCGAGCTGTAGAACCAGCGGATGAACCAGCCCTTGAGGCCGGTGCCGGTGAAGTATTCGGATTTTGCGAGGAACGTGATCCGGCGACGCACGACCAACGGAAGGTAGAAGCTGTCGGCCACCGCGAGGTGGTTACTGGCCAGTATCGCCGGCCCCGAACTCGGAATGTGTTCCAGCCCTTCGACTTTCGGCCGACCAAGCAGAGTGAACAGCCAGCCCATGAAGACGTACTTGAACAGCCAGTACCACATGGCTCCCTCTCGCCCGCATCGGATGGTGTTCTGCGCAACTGTACCGATCCGTAGCGGAAGGGACCACCTTCGGCCGAGGACGGATCAGTCCTCGACGGTGACCGGGATGGGTTGATAACGAGTCTTCGCGCCGGGCTCTCGCGCGGTCGGTCCGGCGCACGGCTCGGTGGTGACCCCGCCCCCCGGCGGGTCACCGTCATGGTTGCCGTCCGACGTGTCTGGAACGTCTCCGCCGTCCCTGTTGTCTCCGCCGTCGCCGATGTCGCTGACCATGCCGCGGATCAAGTCCAGCAGGGCGACGCTGTGGTCGGCGATCACGGTCAGCAACGGGTGCTGGTCGCCGGTCGCCAACGCGGCCAGCGCGCACACCGGACACCACACCTGCTGGCACTTGCCGGTTCCGACCCCGCCTCCCGCAGTAAGGACCGCCGCGGCCCGCACTGCGGGCTCGATCCCGTCCAGGATCGCTTGCGCAAGTTTTCGCAGTTCTGGACCGATGTCGGGATGAGACCCGTTCATTTAGGCCACACCTCCGGATCTGGTCGAAAACGGACCGTCAGCTCACTGCCCTTCAGGCGCGCGTCCAGCACCGTGCATCGCCGTAGCACGGACGCCAACCTAACCCTGCGGCGCAGGCCACCGACACTGACGATCAGGTCGTCATCCACCCGGCCCAGCGTCAGATCTCTGGCGTCGAGCTGGGGCAACGTCAGCCGCATTCGGTAGATCGACCCTAGCCCCGATCCGGATTCCAGGTCCACGACGGGGCGCACCGGGCCCGGCGGTGCCCCTCCGCGCCGCCGACGGGCGCCGTCGAGGAGCGAGGCCAATGCCTTTGGACCGATCGGCTCCCCGGCCAGGTGCGGGGTCAACACCAGCGCTACGTCACCGATGGCGGCGTCGAGTTCCTGGAGAACGACGCGCTGTTCGCAGATGCGTTCGGCGTACCAGCAGAACGCCGGATGTTCGGGCAGGTCGCGGTACTCGTAGGAGTCGTCCTCGGCAAGAACCTGGTTGACGATCAGCTCCTCGACCCGCACGCCCATCAGCGCCAACGAACCCAGCGTCCGGACCGCCTCCGCCGCCACCACCCGCTCGGGGGTCAACACCAGGTGCGCACGGACCAGCTCTCCGTCGGTCAACAACGTGCTCAGCTCGTCAACACAGGCGCTGACGCGCTCCAGCAACTCGACCAACGCGCCGGACCGCGCGTCGTCGGCGCCGATGGACAGCCTGCGATGGCGCGGCCACGCACGATCCACATAGAGACCGAACGTGGCGGGCAGGGTCAACATTCGCAAGGCGTCTGCGGTCGAGGCGCAATCGACGACGATGCGATCCCATCGTCCCGATCGGGCGAGCTCACCGACCGCGTGCAAACCGAGCACTTCCTGAACACCGGGCAGCGCCGAAAGTTCTTCCGGCGCAATGGTACTCAACTCGGAGTCGGGGAAACGCCGGTCGAGAGTGTTGACCACGTCGTACCACCGGTCCTCGAGCAGGGCCAAGGTGTCCAGTGCAAGCGCGTCGAGGAATCCGCCGCCGGCCGCCGGCGCCCCGGTGTCGAGATCCGCAAGCACCCGAACCAGCTCACGGTGGTCGCTCGGGGGACCGCTCGGCGGGACGGCAAGACCGAGCACGTCGCCCAGCGAGTGCGCCTGGTCCGTAGACACCAGCAACACCCGCTGCCCCGAGCCTGCATCACAGACCGCGGTAGCGGACGCCAGGGTCGACTTCCCTACTCCGCCCTTGCCGACGAAGAGACTGATTCGTGCCGGAGTGGGCGCTCGGAAGTCGATGGACTCACTCAGCCTCGACTCGTTTCTTCAGATCCTTCAAAGCGCTGTCGGTCAGCCTGCGCTCGGCCTTGCGCTTGAGCAGGCCGATCATCGGGAGGGCCAGGTCCACCGACAGCTCGTAGGTAACGTCGGTGCCAGACCCCTTGGGCGCCAAGCGATATGTGCCTTCAAGCGAACGCAGCAGCGAGCTCGAGACCAGGCTCCAGCTCAACGAGTGGCGATCTTCGGGCCACTGGTAGCACATGACGAGGGTGTCTTTGATGACGCCGGCGTCCATCACGAATCGCACGACCTTCGGGTAGCCGTCGGGGCCCCTCTCCTGCACCTCGGCTTCCTTGTACTCAGAGATCCACTCCGGATACGAGTCGATATCGGCGATCACCCCCAGCACCGTGGCCGGATCCGCATCAATATGGATGGTCTGCGTCGTCTTGTCCGCCACCTGGCTGCTGCCCTCTCTTCCGCAAGCGGGTACACCCCGCGGGCCGAAACGGTACTCTCACCCGCTGACCTTGATCCGGATTAAACTACCGGAGAAACTCCGACCGGACGGGACCGTTCGACCGTCCTCTTCACCTCGAACGCCATTTTCTTGGCCGCCACCCGACGGCGGTGCGTCATTTTCGCCAAATTCAGCTTGGCCAACTGCCAGGCCGCCACGCCAGTGGGCTCGGCGTGCAGGAAATAGTGCAGCACCACCCCGTCGAGCCCGTCCCGTTGTGGTTCCAACCAGATCTCCATGGTGCCCGTCAGCGCACCGGTGACCGACCAGCGGATTCCCTTGTCGGCGCGGTCCTCGACGACGTCCAGCCGAAGGTCGGGCCACCAGCGGCGCCAGCACGCCGGATCGGCGACCGCGGCACCGACGCGCGCGGCGTCGGCCGCGATGTACGTCTGGTCCGCGATCTGGATGCTGTTCACCGCCCCAGCTTCACACATCAGGCTGAATCGCCCATGTCAGGGCACCCCAAAGCGCGATTAGGCTGGACGGCAGCAAACCGGCCCCACCAGGGTCACGCAGTTCACTTGCGTCGAAGCCACTAGCACGAACGAGGTCAAAAGAGTGCGTGAGTACAGTGTCCCCGCCCGCTTCTCCGTCGGCGAACACGACAACGTCGCGGCCATGGTCTTCGAGCACGAGCGCGACGATCCGGGCTTTGTGATCTTCCAACGTCAGATCGACGGCGTCTGGACCGATGTCACCTGCGCCGAGGCCGCCAAGCAGGTCCGTTCGGCGGCCCTCGGCCTGATCTCTCTCGGGGTGCAGGCCGGCGACCGGGTGTCCATCTTTTCGGCCACTCGCTACGAGTGGGCCATCCTCGACCTCGCCATCCTGTCCGTCGGCGCGGTCACCGTCCCGATCTACGAGACGTCGTCGGCCGAGCAGGTGCGCTGGGTGCTGCAGGACTCGGACGCGGTGTTGGCGTTCGCGGAAACGGACGCGCACGCTGCGATGGTCACCGAACTCACCGCCGAGCTGCCCGCGCTGCGCCGGGTGCTGCACATCGACGGTTCGGGCCCCAAAGCGCTCGAGCAGCTCGCGGAGGCCGGCGCCTCGGTCGAGCCGGCCGAGCTGACGGCGCGCCAGGAGGCGCTGCGCTCCGGGGATCCGGCGACACTCATCTACACCTCGGGCACCACCGGACGGCCCAAGGGGTGCCAGCTCACCCATTCCAACCTGCTCTATGAGACCAGGGGCGCCAAGGAATGCCTGCCGACGCTGCTGAATGAGGGGCAGCGGCTGCTGGTATTCCTGCCACTGGCCCACGTCCTGGCGCGCTCACTCACGCTGTCGGCGTTCGCGAACAAGGTGACCGTCGGGTTCACCAGCGACATCAAGAACCTGCTGCCGATGCTCGCGGTGTTCAAGCCGACGGTGGTGGTGTCGGTGCCGCGGGTGTTCGAGAAGGTGTACAACACGGCCGAGCAAAACGCGGTCAACGACGGCAAGGGCCGGATCTTCGCGATGGCGGTGCAGACCGCGGTCGACTACAGCCAAGCCCAAGACGACGGCGGCCCAGGGCTTTTCCTGCGCGCCAAGCACGCGGTGTTCGAGCGGCTGGTCTACCACAGGCTG
Source organism: Mycobacterium sp. (assembly GCF_019247615.1). Classification (GTDB taxonomy): domain Bacteria; phylum Actinomycetota; class Actinomycetes; order Mycobacteriales; family Mycobacteriaceae; genus Mycobacterium. Next base: position 19,175 of record NZ_JAFBAT010000244.1, read on the forward strand.
CGCGCCGCGCTGGGCGGCGACTGCCACGCGTCCGTGTCGGGCGGCGCGCCGCTGGGCGCGCGGCTGGGTCACTTCTACCGGGGTGTCGGCCTGACCATCCACGAGGGCTACGGCCTGACCGAGACCAGCTCGGCCATCACGGTCAACCAGGTCGGGCGGGTCAAGATCGGAACCGTCGGAACGTTGCTGCCCGGCAACAGCATGCGCATCGCCGACGACGGCGAGCTGTTGGTGCGGGGCGGCGTGGTGTTCAGCGGCTACTGGCGCAATGAGCAGGCCACCGGCGAGGCGT
>NZ_JAFBAT010000258.1 GCF_019247615.1 Mycobacterium sp.
ACACAACCGTCACCGACGTCGACGGTCTCGGTGCCGGGGCCGATGAGCGCGGCAACGTCGGACCGGTCGCCGACTGCAACAATCCGACCATCGGTGACGGCGAGCGCTTCGGCGGTGGGCCGCGCCTCGTCGACGGTCAATAGGGTCCCGGTGATGACGAGATCAGCATCGGCCATTTGTCGAACCTACAACGCCGCCGAGTGTGCGCCCCACGCACGAAAACTGCCTCGAATCCGTCCGTAGCCCCCACGCTCGCCGACAGTCGCCGTCTAGGGGGGCGACGCACCCGAATTGCAACACGTTCTAGTGTGGCCGCATGAGTGACGATCTGCTGCGCAACCCGACCCACAACGGCCACCTGCTGGTGGGCGCCCTCAAGCGCCACAAGAACAGGCCGGTGTTGTTCCTCGGCGACACCACGCTGACCGGTGGCCAGCTGGCCGAGCGCATCAGTCAATATGTCCAGGCGTTCGACGCGCTGGGGGCCGGCACGGGGGTCACGGTCGGCCTGCTGTCGCTCAACCGTCCAGAGGTCCTAATGATCCTCGGCGCCAGCCAGACCCAGGGCTATCGGCGCACCGCGCTGCACCCGCTCGGCTCGCTGGACGACCACGCCTACGTGCTGTCCGACGCCGGGGCCAGCTCGCTGATCATCGATCCCAACTCGATGTTCGTCGAGCGCGCGCTAGGGCTGCTGGAGAGGGTGGACTCGCTCAAGCAGATCCTCACCATCGGTCCGGTGCCGGAGGCCTTGAGCGGCATCAAGGGACAAGCCGTCGACCTGTCGGCCGAGGCGGCCAAGTACGAGCCGAAGCCGCTGGTGGTGGCCGACCTGCCGCCGAACCACATCGGCGGCCTGACGTACACCGGCGGCACGACGGGCAAGCCCAAGGGCGTGATCGGCACCACCGGGAACATCGCCGCGATGACGGCGATCCAGCTCGCGGAATGGGAATGGCCCGAGCACCCGCGGTTCCTGATGTGCACGCCGCTGTCGCACGCGGGCGCGGCGTTCTTCACCCCCACGGTGGTCAAGGGTGGCGAGATGGTGGTGCTCAGCAAGTTCGACCCGGCCGAGGTGTTGAAAACCATTGAGGAACGCCGCATTACGGCCACGATGCTGGTGCCTTCGATGCTCTACGCGCTGATGGACCACCCCGATTCGCACACCCGGGACCTGTCGTCGCTGGAGACCGTCTACTACGGCGCTTCGGCGATCAACCCGGTGCGGCTGGCCGAGGCGATCCGCCGGTTCGGCCCCATCTTCGCCCAGTACTACGGCCAATCCGAGGCGCCGATGGTCATCACCTACCTCGCCAAGGGCGACCACGACGAGAAGCGGCTGACCTCTTGTGGGCGCCCAACGCTTTTCGCGCGCGTCGCGCTGCTCGGCGAGGACGGCAAACCCGTGCCGCTGGGCGAGCCGGGCGAAATCTGTGTCAGCGGACCGCTATTGGCCGGCGGCTATTGGAATCTGCCGGACGAGACCGCCAAGACATTCCGGGACGGCTGGATGCATACCGGCGACATGGCCCGCGAGGACGAGGACGGCTTCTACTACATCGTCGACCGGGTCAAGGACATGATCGTCACGGGCGGGTTCAATGTGTTCCCCCGGGAGGTCGAGGACGTCGTCGCCGAGCATCCGGCCGTCGCGCAGGTTTGCGTGGTCGGGGCGCCGGACGAGAAGTGGGGCGAGGCCGTCACCGCGGTCGTGGTGCTGCGCGCCGATGCGGCCCGCGACGACGCCGCAATCGAGTCGATGACGGCCGAGATCCAGGCCGCGGTCAAAGAACGCAAGGGCTCGGTGCAGTCGCCCAAGCGGATCGTGGTCGTCGACGCGCTGCCGTTGACGGGGCTGGGCAAGCCGGACAAGAAGGCCGTGCGGGCGCAGTTCTGGGAGGGCGCGGGCCGCGCCGTGGGCTGAGTGCTTGCCTCGAGCGTGACGCTGCAGTCACGCTCGACGCCGAGCGTGACTGTGCCGTCACGTTCGGCGGGTGGGCTAACAAGAAACGCCCGCCACCAGCAGGTCGAGCATGCGGCCCGTCTGCCCCGGCGAACCGCTGACCAGAAAGATGCCGAGCAGGCTCGACACCACGTCCTCGGCCCGCACGTCGGCGCGCAGGCTGCCGTCGTCGGCGCCGGCCCGCAGGAACATGTCGACGGCGCCGACGATGCTGTCGCGCGTCTGGCTGGGCTCCATGGCGCCCGAGTCGAAGATCGCGTGCAGCGACTCGGCCATCCCGCGCTTGGCGGCCACGAAGCTCGCGTAGCGGTCCATCCAGCCCCGGAGGGCGATCCGGGGCGGATGCCGTTTGAGCAGCTTTGCGGCCGCGGCGGCCACCTCCGAGAGCTCGGCGCGGTAGATCGCCTCCACAAGCGCCTCCCGGCTCGGGAAATGCCGGTAGAGCGTCCCTATGCCGACGCCCGCGTCGCGGGCGATCGACTCGAGCGACACAGGTCGCCCCTCCGCGGCGGCGAACGCCGCGGTCGCCACCGCGAGGAGCTTCTCGCGGTTGCGGCGCGCATCCGACCGTTCAGCCAAAGCGGAGGCTCCTCCGGTTCTGCTATGCTGACATAAGCGGAGGGTCCTCCGCATTTCTCCATTATGACGGGAGCACCATGACGGACATCTCGAAGGTCGCCCGAGTCGGCCACGGCGCCATGCAACTGTTCGACGGCATCTCCGAAGAGGACGCCGTCGCGGTGCTGCGTCGCGCGGTCGAACTCGGCGTCAACCACATCGACACCGCGTCGTTTTACGGCCCCGGCGAGGTGAACCGCCGGATCCGCGCGGCGCTGGCCCCCTACCCCGACGACCTCGTCATTGTCAGCAAGGTCGGTGCGCGCTACACCGGCGAAGGGGCGATCCCCCTCGCCTCGGCGCAAAGACCCGCCGAGTTGCGCGCTGCCGTCGAGGACGATCTGCGTCAGCTCGGCCTCGAGCGCGTCCCCGTCGTCAATCTCCGGCGCATGGATCTGGGGCCCAGCGCGCAGCCCGAGGGTGACCAGATCATCGACCTCGACGACCAGCTCGCTGAGATGATCGCGCTGCGCGAGGAGGGCAAGATCGGCGCGATCGGCATCAGCAGCGTGCCGCTGGATGTCGTGCGGCGGGCGCAGCCCGCGGGGATCGTCTGCGTCCAGAACGCGTACAGCCTGCTCGACCGCTCGCAGGAAGAGACGCTCGACGCCTGCACCGCCGAAGGAATCGCCTGGGTGCCGTACTTCCCATTGGGATCGGCGTTCCCGGGAGCCCCCAAGGTCACCGACAATGCCGTCGTCGTCGATATCGCCGCCGACCTCGGCACCACCCCGGCTCAGGTCAGCTTGGCGTGGCTGTTGGCGCATGCACCGAACACGTTGCTGATCCCGGGCACCCGGTCGATCGCCCACCTCGAGGAGAACGTCGGTGCCGCGGCCGTCGCGCTCGGCGCCGACGCGATCGCGCGGCTGGACGCCGTCAGCCCGTCCTTGGGGGAGGCGCACACCGGCCACTGACTACTGTGGCAGGCGTGGGCAACAGCGAGCGTGTCCGGCCTCCGTGGTGGCTCAAGCCGGCCAACAAGGTCTTCATCCAGATGTCTCGGCTGGGAATGAGTTTCGGCGGCGAGAGTCCGGTGGTAATGACCGTGCGGGGACGCAAGTCCGGGCGTGACCGGTCGACGCCGGTGACGCCGATGACCGTGGACGGCGAGCGATACGTCGTCGGCGGCTTTCCGGGCGCGGACTGGGTCCGAAACGTCCGGGCCGCAGGCGAAGTCACGCTGACCCGCGGCCGCAAGCACGAACGCGTCCGGATGGTCGAGCTGTCGCCCGACGACGCGCGGCCGATACTGCGCGCCTTCCCGGCCGAGGTTCCCACCGGCGTCGGCTTCATGAAACGGGCGGGACTCATCACCGACGGTCGCCCCGAGGAATTCGAGGCGCTGGCCGGCTTGTGTGCCGTGTTCCGTTTCGCGCCGGTGGAAAGCTAATGTCGTTGAGTGACAACCCCTTTCAGCCAGATGCATGGCGCCGTGTCGACGGTTTCGGCGATCTGACCGACATCACCTACCACCGCCACGTCGAGGACGCCACCGTGCGGGTGGCCTTTGCCCGGCCGGAGGTGCGCAACGCGTTTCGGCCGCACACCGTCGACGAGTTGTACCGGGTGCTCGACCATGCCCGGATGTCCCCCGACGTGGGGGTAGTGCTGCTGACGGGCAATGGCCCGTCGCCGAAGGACGGCGGCTGGGCCTTCTGCTCCGGCGGAGACCAGCGCATCCGCGGCCGCTCGGGGTATCAGTACGCCTCCGGCGAGACGGCCGACACCGTCGACGCGGCCCGCGCCGGCCGGCTGCACATCCTCGAAGTTCAACGGCTGATCCGGTTCATGCCCAAGGTGGTCATCTGCCTGGTCAACGGGTGGGCAGCCGGGGGTGGACACAGCCTGCACGTGGTCTGCGACCTCACACTCGCCAGCCGCGAACACGCCCGCTTCAAGCAGACCGACGCCGACGTCGGCAGCTTCGACGGCGGTTACGGCAGCGCATATCTGGCCCGCCAGGTGGGCCAGAAGTTCGCCCGCGAAATCTTCTTCTTGGGCCGTACGTACACCGCCGAGCAGATGCACCGCATGGGGGCGGTCAACGAGGTGGTGGCGCACACGGAGCTGGAGCGGGCCGGGGTGCAATGGGCGGCGGAGATCAACGCGAAATCGCCTCAGGCACAAAGGATGTTGAAGTTCGCCTTCAATCTGCTCGACGACGGCCTGGTGGGTCAGCAGCTGTTCGCCGGTGAGGCCACCCGGCTGGCGTACATGACCGACGAGGCCGTCGAGGGCCGCGACGCGTTCCTGGAAAAGCGTCCGCCGGACTGGAGCCGTTTCCCGCGGTATTTCTAAGCGTCGCTGGCCCCGATCGCGAGGGTCGTGGCGCTGACGGTACCCCCACCTACACTCACCGGCGTGAGTAGAAGTCCGCTTCGCCGGTTGTCCGAACAGATCGCGTTGGCAAGCATGCGCCCGCCGATCTCACCGCAACTAATGCTGAACCGGCCCCCGATGAAACCCGTCGACCTCGACGGCAAGCGGATCCTGCTCACCGGAGCGTCGTCGGGCATCGGCGAGGCCGGCGCCGAACTGTTCGCCCGACACGGCGCAACCGTGGTCGCCGTGGCCCGCCGTCAGGATCTGCTGGACGCCGTCGCCGACCGGATCACGACGGCGGGCGGCACGGCAATCCCGATCGCCTGCGACCTTTCGCAGCTGGACGCCATCGACGCCCTGGTCGCCGACGTGGAACACCGTATCGGGGGCATCGACATCCTGGTCAACAACGCGGCGCGGTCGATCCGGCGCGGCCTCGCCGAATCGCTGGAACGCTGGCACGACGTCGAGCGGGTCATGGCGCTCAACTACTACGGGCCGCTGCGGCTGATCCGGGGGCTCGCGCCGGGAATGCTCGAGCGCGGCGACGGCCACATCATCAACGTCTCCACCTGGGGCGTGATGTCGGAGGCGTCGCCGATGTTCGGGGTGTACAACGCGTCGAAGGCCGCCCTGGGATCCATCAGCCGGGTCGTCGAAACCGAGTGGGGCCGTAAGGGTGTGCATTCGACGACGCTTTACTACCCGTTGGTGGCCACCCCGATGATCAAACCGACGAAGGCGTACGACGGGATGCCCGCTTTGAGCGCAGACGAAGCCGCCGAATGGATGGTCACGGCCGCGCGCACCCGGCCGGTGCGGATCGCGCCGCGGATGGCCGTCGCACTCAGCGCGTTGAACACCGTAGGCCCCCGGTGGGTCAACACCCTCATGCAGCGGCGCGCCGCCCACTTGGACCAATGAGACCGCTGAAGCCCATGAAACCCATGACCGCGGGAGGTCGGTGTCTGAAATCTGGTCAACGATTGCGGCCGAGCGCGGCGCCCTGGCCGACGACCTGGCCGGCCTCACGCCAACGCAGTGGGATACGCCGTCGCTGTGCGCGGGGTGGACGGTCCGCGACATCGTCGCGCACCTTTCGGCGACCGCCTCGCTGAACCCCGCCACATTCTTCGCCGGGATGCTCAAGTCCGGCTTCAACTTCGACAGATTCGCCAACGGGCAGATCGCGAAGCACCGGGGCGCCGGCCCGGACGCCACCCTGGCAGAGTTCCGGAGGCTGCAGAACTCCACCTCCGCACCCCCCGGCCCCAAGACGTCGTGGCTTGGGGAGGTGGTGATCCACGGCGCCGACGTCCGTCGTCCGCTGGGCATCCAGCACAGCTACCCGCCGGACGCTGTTCGCCAGGTCCTCGACTTCTACAAGAGCTCCAACATGCTCATCGGCTCCAAGAAACGAATCGCCGGGCTGGAGCTGTCGGCCACCGATGACGACTGGCGGTACGGGGAGGGCGACACCAACGCCCGAGTCGAGGGCCCCATGTTGTCGCTGCTCCTCGCCATGACCGGCCGGTCCGCCGCCTGTGACGATCTCACCGGCCCCGGCGTCGCGACGCTTCGCAGCCGATGCGCTCCGACGCCGTAGAGACGTGATAGACACGACGCCATGGAGATCCTGGCCAGCCGGATGCTTCTCCGGCCGGCGGACTATCAGCGTTCACTGAGCTTCTACCGCGATCAGATCGGCCTGGCGATCGCCCGCGAATATGGGGCCGGCACAGTGTTTTTCGCGGGCCAATCCCTGCTGGAGCTGGCCGGGTACGGTTCCCCGGACCACTCGCGGGGACCCTTTCCCGGTGCGCTGTGGCTGCAGGTCCGCGACATCGCAGCAACTCAGGCCGAGCTCGCCGACCGTGGCGTGTCGATCGCCCGCGAAGCGCGCCGCGAACCGTGGGGCCTGCACGAGATGCACGTCATCGATCCGGACGGGATCACGCTGATCTTCGTCGAGATCCCGGGGGACCACCCGCTACGCCGCGATACCCGCGGCGACGCCGGGGAAACAAAAGGTTAACTACAGACCAACTTCTGTCGACAAGTCGAGGTATACCTGCGTTTCCGCAGTCACAGCATTCGACAATTCAATCCCACAGCTACGAGAATCATTCGCTGTGAACATCGACTTGTTCCTCCTAGTCATCGTCGTAATCACGGCACTCGCTTTCGATTTCACCAACGGCTTCCACGACACCGGCAACGCGATGGCGACCTCCATCGCCAGCGGCGCGCTGGCACCCAAGGCGGCCGTCGCACTGTCCGCGGTGCTCAACCTGATCGGCGCCTTCATGTCCACCGCCGTCGCGGCGACCATCGCCAAGGGCCTGATCGACGGGCATATCGTGACGCTGGAACTGGTGTTCGCCGGCCTGGTCGGCGGCATCGTCTGGAACCTGATGACCTGGCTGCTGGGCATCCCGTCGAGCTCCTCGCACGCGCTGATCGGCGGCATCGTCGGCGCCACGCTGGCAGCGGTGGGCGCGCACGGTGTGCTCTGGAAGGGCCTGGTGTCCCACGTGCTGATCCCGGCCGTTGTCGCCGCGATCCTGGCGATCGTCGTCGGCGCGATCGCGACCTGGCTGGTGTACCGGATCACCCGCGGTATCGCGACCGACCGCACCGAGGCCGGGTTCCGCTACGGCCAGTGGGGCTCGGCGTCGCTGGTCTCCCTGGCCCACGGCACCGGCGACGCGCAGAAGACCATGGGCATCATCTTCCTCGGGCTCATGTCCTACGGGGCGGTCAGCAAGACCGCCGCGTCGCCGCCGCTGTGGGTCATCGTGTGTTGTGCCCTGGCGATGGCGGCGGGCACCTACCTGGGCGGCTGGCGCATCATCCGCACCCTGGGTAAGGGTTTGGTCGAGATCAAGTCGCCGCAGGGCATGGCCGCCGAATCCTCGTCGGCCGCAGTCATTCTGCTGTCCACCCACTTCGGCTACGCGTTGTCGACGACGCAGGTCTGCACGGGTTCGGTGCTCGGCAGCGGGCTGGGCAAGCCCGGCGGCGAGGTGCGCTGGGGCGTGGCCGGCCGGATGGTGGTCGCGTGGCTGATAACGCTTCCGTCGGCAGGGTTGGTCGGGGCGGTCACCTACTGGATCGTGCATGAAATCGGGGGCTACCCCGGCGCGGTCATCGGGTTCGGGCTGCTGGTCGCGGTCTCCACCGTTATCTACATCCGCTCCCGCAGGGTCAAGGTCGACCACAAGAACGTCAATGCCGAATGGGAAGGCAGCCTCACCGCCGGTCTCGAAGGCGAAGACCACAAGCCCTCGGACCCGGGGCCCAGGGTGGGCGCCGGGGCGCCGCCGGGATCCGGCTCCGGATCCGGTGACGCCAGCGTGACCGCGGGGAACCAGTCATGAGCCACTTCACCGACTGGTTCAATTACGAGGCCTCCCTGAAGATCTTGGTGTTTTCCATGGTGGCTGGCGCGGCCTTGCCCGGACTGTTTGCGCTCGGGCTCCGGTTCCACGCAGTCGGGGCGGGGCAGGTCACCACGGACGGCAGCCCACCGCATAGGAATCCCGTGCTGCTGGCGATCGCCTGGGCGATCTACGCGCTGGTCATTGCGGTGATCCTGTTCGCGCTGCTGTACATCTCGCGCGACTTCATCGCGCACCAGACCGGGCAGCCGTTCCTGGGGGCAAAACCCAAGTAGGATCGAATCGTTGTCCGCCCGGCCGATCTTACGGGGGGAGATACCAGTGAACGGGTTTCTCAGTTCCATCGTCTCGTGGATACGCGCGGGCTATCCCGAGGGCATACCGCCGACCGACACCTTCCCGGTTCTCGCCCTGCTGACCCGCCGGTTGAGCAACGACGAGGTCAAGGCCGTGGCGCACGCGCTGATGCAGCGCGGCGATTTCGACCACGTCGACATCGGCGTGTTGATCACCCAGATCACCGACGAGCTGCCCTCGCCGCAAGACGTCGACCGGGTACGCGAGCGATTGGCGGCCAAGGGCTGGCCGTTCGACCAGCCACGCGACGCCCAGGACTCCGCGTAGCCGTCCTGCGCACCCTCGGCGTCGCATCCGGTTCGGCCGCCCGGTCGCTGATGCCCGCCCTGGAAGAGGTGCTGGCCGGCCGCGATCCCGCGCTGGTCGTCGTACCGTCCGACGGGGACAACGCAGCCGAGCTGCGCGCGTTACGCGTGGGTGAAGCGATCGACGACGACGTCGCGTTGGTGGTGACGACGTCGGGAACGACCGGCGCCCCCAAGGGCGCCTTATTGACCGCCGCCGCCCTGATGGCGAGCGCGTCGGCCACCCACGCCCGTCTCGGGGGACCGGGCAGTTGGCTGCTGGCCTTGCCGCCGTATCACATCGCCGGCCTGCAGGTGCTGGTGCGCAGCGTGCTCGCCGGTTCGGCTCCCGTCGAGCTGAATGTCTCGGACGGGTTTGACGTTGCCCAATTGCCCGGCGCGGTAAGGAGCTTGGGTTCCGGCCGGAGATACACGTCGCTGGTCGCGCCGCAGTTGGCCAAGGCGCTCACCGATCCGGCCGCGGCGGTCGCGCTCGGCGAACTGGACGCCGTGCTGCTCGGCGGAGGGCCCGCTCCACGACCGGTTCTCGATGCTGCGATCGCGGCGGGCATTCCGGTGGTCCGCACCTATGGGATGAGCGAGACCGCGGGCGGCTGCGTTTACGACGGCGTCCCGCTCGACGGGGTGGCGCTGCGGCTGGCCGATGGCGGACGGGTCATCATCGGTGGCGCCACGCTGGCCAAGGGTTACCGCAACCCGGTCGTTCCCGACCCGTTCGCGGAGCCCGGGTGGTTCCGCACGGACGACGTCGGCACCGTCGACGAGGCGGGCGTGCTGGCGGTGCTCGGACGAGCGGACGACGCGATCAGCACCGGCGGGCTGACCGTGCTGCCGCAGCCGGTCGAGGCCGCGCTGTGCACCCACCCCGCCGTCAGTGACTGCGCGGTCTTCGGGCTTGCCGACGATCGGCTGGGTCAGCGGGTGGTCGCCGCGATCGTGGTGAAAGACGGTTGCGAACCGCCGACGTTAGAGGCGCTGCGCGCCGAGGTTGCCCGCACGTTGAACGCCACCGCCGCGCCGCGCGAACTGCACATCGTCGACGCGCTGCCGCGGCGCGGCATCGGCAAGATCGATCGTGCGGCGTTGGCTCGCCGGTTCGGCGACCCGAATGCGCGGTCGGATCAATAGGCTGGTCGATCGTGAGGATTGCCCGACGCGAGGGATTGGCGGTCGCGATCGGGGCCGGCCTGGTGGCCGCGGCGTTCGTGCTGCCGCATGTGAACGTGGGCGTCAGGCCGCGGCTCGACCTCGGTCCTGAACCGCTCGCCACGCACGCCGATTCCGCGCCGATCTTCGGGACCTGGGAGGTCCACGCCAGCTGGGGAACCGTGCCGGCCATCCTCATCGCGGTGGCCGCCGTTGTCTGGGGACCGACCGTCGCACAACGTGTTTCATGGCGATCATTGACGCTGGGCGTCTGGGCCACCGCCTGCGGTTGGGCGTTTGCGCTGGCGATGATCGACGGCTGGCAACGGGGCTTCGCCGGACGATTGACCACCCGCGACGAGTACGTGTGGCAGGTGCCGTCGGTCACCGACATCCCGGCCGCGCTGCGCACATTCTCGAGCCGGATCGTCGACTACCAGCCAAACTCCTGGACCACGCACGTCTCGGGTCATCCGCCGGGCGCGCTCTTGACGTTCGTCTGGCTGGACCGGATCGGTCTGCACGGCGGTGCCTGGGCCGGGCTGCTGTGCCTGCTGGCGGGATCGAGCGCGGCGGCTGCTGTGGTAATCGGCGTGCGGGCGCTCGCCGACGAGCGGACCGCCCGGCGGGCCGCGCCGTTCGTCGCGGTGGCGCCCACCGCGATCTGGGTGGCCGTGTCGGCCGACGGATACTTCGCCGGCGTCGCGGCGTGGGGGCTTGCGCTGTTGGCCGTGGCGGTGCACCGCCCGGTCCGGTTCCCCGCGCTGGTTGCCGCCGGCGCCGGACTGCTGCTGGGCTGGGCCGTCTTCCTCAGTTACGGCCTGATACTGCTGGGCCTGCCGGCGGGGGCCGTGCTGGTGTCGGCTTCGGGCTGGCGACCTGCGCTGCGCGCCCTCGGCCCGGCGACCGCCGCCGCGGTGGCCGTGGCGTTGCCCTTCGCGCTTGCGGGCTTCTCCTGGTTCGACGGCTATACCCTTGTGCAGCGGCGCTATTGGCAGGGAATCGCCAAGGACCGGCCGTTCCAGTATTGGAGCTGGGCGAACCTCGCGTGCGTGGTGTGCGCGATCGGGTTGGGCAGCGTGGCCGGAATCGGCCGCGTCTTCGACCGGGCCGCCATCCGCCGTCGCTCCGGTTTACATCTGCTGCTGTTGGCCATGCTGGCCGCCATCGCATGCGCCGACCTGAGCATGCTGAGCAAGGCCGAGGTCGAACGGATCTGGCTGCCGTTCAGCGTTTGGCTCACCGCCGCGCCGGCGCTCTTGCCGGTGCGCTCACACCGGGTGTTGCTGGCGCTCAACGCCGCCGGCGCGCTGCTGGTCAACACCGTCATCCTCACCCATTGGTAGCCAGCGCCTGTGTGCGCGTACTCGGGCACCTTGTCTGCAGATTTACCGGGTCGGCGGAAATCGGCTCAGACAGTCAAAGACCAGCCGCGCGAGTCACCCGCGCGAAGCGACTGGCGGGTCCACACGCGTCGCGCACCGCAGCCAGGTCGTCGAGGACGTCGAAGTCGGCCAGGCGTTGCACCGTACCGACGGCAATGCCATTGCCCCGCAAGGCCTTCAGTGTCCACTCCCCCGTGTCGGGTCGAGACATCGGCACGGTGCGCAGGCATTCGGCCATCGTCGGCGCCCGCACTCCGAGGACCCACCAGCCGCCGTCACAGGCCAGGCCGAGAACCGCCGGCGCGTCGAGCAGCTTGCGCGCGCAGCCGGTCAGCAGTTCGGCGGTCACCTGCGGGGTGTCCATTCCGATTTGCAGCACCGGGTATCCGTCAGCCGCGTCGGCGTGCGCGTTGGCGAGCCGGTCGCCGAAGGTGTCACCGCGCTGCGGAATGACGGTGAAGGATGCCAGCCGTCGCCGGATCTCGGGGGCGCCCGCCGCGGCGCCCAGGTCGCCGGTGAGGGCCACCACCCGGCCGGCCACAGGCGCGGCGGCCACGGCGTCGAGGGTATCCAGCAGCGCCGCGGCGGCGATGTCGGCGGCGAGTGGGCCGCCTATGGCTGCGGCGAGCCGGGTCTTGGCCTTGCCGGGTTCCGGCGCTTTGGCGACCACCAGCAGCGTCACCGGCAGGACGCTCACGAGATCACCTTCCAGAAGTCCAGGATCGCGGTGATGCTGCCCCGCAGCGAGCCGCTGACCTTCGACCTGCCGCCCGTGCGGGGCCCGTAGCTGACGTCGAGCTCGACCACGCGCCAGCCGGCGGCCGCAGCGCGGACCAGGAGTTCGAGCGGATATCCCGAGCGCCTGTCCGTGACACCCAGATCGAGCAGCGCGTCCCTGCGGGCCACCCGCATCGGCGCGATGTCGTGCACCGGAAGGCCGTGGCGGGTACGCAGCCGCCAGCTCATCACCACGGTGCCGACCCGGGCGACCCAGGGCCAGCGCAGCCCCGGCACCGGCCGGCGCCGGCCGACCACCAGGTCAGCTCCCTGCGCGAGCTCGCCGACCAACCGGGGCAGGTCAGCGGGATCCATCGAGCCGTCGGCGTCGATGACCGCCACGATCGGGGTGGTCGCAGCCAGCACACCCGCGTGCACTGCCGCGCCGTATCCGGCCCGCGGTTCCACGACCACCCGGGCGCCGTGCCGGGTGGCGACCCGCGCGGTGCCGTCCGTGCTGTTGTTGTCGACGACCAGCGCCCGGTAGCCGGTGGGAATGGCGGCCAGCACCGCCGGCAGCGACTCCTCTTCGTCGAGACAGGGCAGGACCACCGTTACCGCGTCGTCGGTCATGTCTCGGGAGGCGATCACGTTCAGTGATGCTGGGTGATGATGGGCGGCTTCGGGAGGGCCGTCGTCTGTGGCACCTGCTGCGGCGGGGGCTTGGGAGCCGTGGTTGTCGGCTGAGGGGGCGGCGTGGTCGGCACGGCGGTGTGTGGGGTCGTAGGCGGCGGAGTCGTCGGCACGGACGTCGGCGGTGTCGTCGGCGGCGGCGTCGTGGTCGGCGGGGGAGTCGTCGTCGGAGGCGTGGTAGGCGGTGTCGTCGTTGGCGGCGTGGTAGTCGTCGTTGGCGGCGTGGTCGTCGTTGTTGGCGGCGTGGTCGTCGTCGGCGGCGTCGTGGATGTGGTCGTCGTGGTCGGCGGCGTGGTCGTCGTCGGCGGCGGAGTCGTGGATGTCGTCGGAGGCGTTGTGGGGGTGGTTGGCGGCACATACGGTGGCCGCCAGCCCGGATACGGGACGGGGATCGGCCCGTTCGGGGCGGGCACGAAACCGGGAACGCCGCCCGGAGCCGGGTTGACCGGCGCGGAACCACCGCTTTGCGAAATCAGCTGCGGGGGAATGAAGCCGTTGGCGTCGGGGATGATGCCGCCCTGGAACCCCGCGTTCGGCGCGTCGGGCGGGGGCGGCGGCACGGGCGCCTGCTGCTGGTTCGGCAACAACGGCATGAATTTACCCGGCGCGGCGTTCTGGCGTCCGATCACCGGCTCTTGACTCGAGGCCGGCCGAACGGCGATCGCGACCGCGGCGGCCAGCGTCGCGAATCCGATGACGGCGAAGGCGATCACGGCGTTGCCGACCAGCAACGAACGCCGGCTGAGCCGCCCTCGCCCGCCTTCGGCCCCGTCGACGTCACCGTCATCGCCGAATTCCGGGCCGTACCCGTCCAGGTCGCCGGCGAGCGGTTCCTCATCGGCCTCTGAGTAGGCCAATTGCGATTCCGCTGGAGCCGCCTCGGCCGCGGGGGCGAACGCGGTCTCATCCCCGGCGGCGGGCATGATCGCCGTCGGGGCCGACGGTACGAACGGGGGTTGGGGAGTCGTGGGCGCCAACCCCGCCGCCATCGCCGCGCCCCGTGCGATCCCAAACTCCGGACGGTCCAGGACCTCCACCCGCAACGGCGACCGGGCACGCAGCTGATCGGCGACATTCGCCAGGTCGGCCGAGGCGCCCATGACATATGCGGCGCTGACCGCGAATGGCGCGGACCGCAGCCACTGCAGCAACATGTCGACGGCCGCGGTGGCCGGGTCCGCGCCGGCCGGCCCCGCCGAAGTCAGCACGCTCGCCAGCGACCCGCCGACACCGAGCGCCAGCAATGTCGCCGCCTCGGCGGTCACCACGAGCGAGACAGCACCGGGTTGCACGGCCCCGCGCGAGACGGTCTGCACCAGCGCCGTCGCAGCGTCCGCCTCGGAAACCAGCCCGACGTCGTGGATTCCGGCGTCTGCCAACGCCTTGCGAAGCCCTTCTGCTTGTGCGCGGTCGGGCGAGTACACCCGGGCGGCGACCAAATGGCGCCCCTCGGCCGCCAAAGCCTGCTGGGTTTCGGCCACGGTCTGAATCAACGTTTCGAACGGGTGCGTCGTCAGGTCGACCACCAAGTGCTTGATCGCCGCGTAACCGCCGCCGGCCGCACCGATGAGCGCCAAGCGCGCGACGGAACCGGCGACCGCGATGCCGAGGACGACATCCATCGCGCCCAGCCGTCGCGAACCCAGGGCCACCGGCCCGGTCGCCGCCTCGTCGTCGTCTTCGGGCTCGGTCGCCCATTCCATCGGAAGCAGGTCGGAGTCGCCGGCCATGGAGTATGCCAACTCCGGGCCCACCTGACCGCTGGACCCGACCGCGGGGGCCATCGCCGTCGCGTCTTGACCGGGCGCCACCGCGGGGGCCATCGCCGTCGCGTCTTGACCGAGCGCCACCGCGGGGGCCATCGCCGTCGCGTCTGCCGAGAGCCCCGCCGCCATGGCCGCGCCGCGGGCAAGCGCCGCGGTGGGGTCGTCATCGTCGCGTGCGGGCATGCTCGAGGTGGCGCTTTCCGCCGCCGACAGCGCCATGGTGGCCTGCGACTCCGACAGCACCGCGACGTTCTGCACGCCCGAGCCTTCCAATGCCCGCCGCAGGCGCTCGGCTCCCTGCCGATCACGCCAGCACAGTCGCGTGGCCAGCAGCCGGTGGTTATCGGCGGCCAACAGCCGATTCGTCCCAGCCACGGTCTGGGTCAGTGTCTCGATCGGGTTGTCGGCGAGGTCGACAACAGACTCGTCGATCACGGTGGCCCCCCGTGCGCCCGGCCCAACCAGCGCCACGCGCGCGCGGGGACCCGCGATCGCCACCCCCACAACGACGTCCATCCCGGCTCTCCTTCGGCTGGCTACCCCAATACCAGCATCTCCCGGCATCATGACATTGCGATACCGTCGTAAGAAACAGTCATCCGAGCGACGACACCCCGAGCCACTGCCGCGTCGTCCCAACGGGGATTATGTTTCCAAGTAAGCAACGCACCCGGCCCGGCAGGCGGTTCCCCGCCTCGCAATCCACGTTGCAGCCGCCAGCGACCGTCCTCGATCCCCGGGGGGAACCGTGACCCAGAGCAGCGACGACGCGCCAACCGGTCCCATCCGCGGACAGACCCAGCAAACATCTGGGGGCACCGCTCGACGCCGGCCGAGACCCGCCGGGGTACCGACACGGCGCTGGCACGTCGCCGGCGACCTGACCGCGGCGGCCTTGCTGGTCGTCGCGCTGTTATTGCCGTGGAATCTGTCCTTCGGCTTCGGGATCGCCGGCAGCAACAAGATCGTGTTGGCGCTGCTGTTCGCGGTGACACTGCTGTCCCTCATCTCGATCGGGATTGCCGGGTCCTGGCGGTCGTCGAGCGGGCGGTTCCCCGCGGAGCGGGGCGCGCGTATTCGGCTGGCCCTCAACGCGCCGTACTTGCTGCTGGTTCTCGCCTTCGTCGCGTTCGACGTCATCGAGACGGTCCGGTTCGGCGGCACCGTGAACCTCCCCGGCGGTGTGGGGCCGGGCGCATGGTGGGGGGTCGCCGGCTCACTGCTGAGCGTGCGGTCGGGTTCCGGGACGGATGACAGCGCCCAGGAGGGCGCCCGGCTGATCCGCGTCATCGGCTACGCATCGATTGTCGGCGCGGTGCTCAGCTTCGTCTTCAACCTGTTCTGGCGGCTGAGATACGCGCTGCAGGGAGACTTCGGCAAGCAGAACGCAGCGGTCATCGCGACCGCGCTGGTCTACGGCGTGGTGGCGCTTTCCGCGGTCCTCGTCGGGTCCCGCTGGCTGCTGCGCAGCGCTACGGCTTCTCGGCTGGCGACCGTGGCGCTCGGCGTGTCGACGCTGTTCGCCGGAATGATCGTGTGGATCCTTCCCGTCGGCCGTGACATCGACGCATTCCACGGCATAGCGCAGAACACCTCGATCGCCGGGGTCGGGTTCGAGGGCTACCTGGCCTGGGCCGCGGCGGCGGCGATTCTCGCGCCGGCCACATTCGCGGCACTGCTCGGTCGCCGGGACGCCGCGGCGACCGAGGAGAACGCATGGCGGGCGGCGGCCCGGAATGGGCTGTTGCTCATAGCCGTATGGTGCCTGGGCTCGATGGCCATGAGGATCACCGACCTCGCCGTCGCCGTTATGCTGAACTACCCGTACTCCCGGTACGACAGCATGGTGCTGGCCGCCTTCGACCTGGCCACCGCGGTCCTCGCGATCTGGCTGCGGATCAACCTCGTTCACGACTCTGTGTCCGCGAGGCTCGTGTCGTCGCTGTGCGGACTCGTTGCCGCCCTTAGCATTTCGCGCGTTGTCGTGGGGGTGGCGTTGGCTCCGCGATTCCTGCAACCGCCCGGGATGGAGCCGAACCCGGTCTACGGCAATAACCTCGCCCAGCAGATCACGAGCACCTTCGATGTGGCACTGTGTGCGCTGGCCGTGTGCATCCTGGCCGCCGCGATCATTCTGGGCGAGCTCGGCGGCCGGCGCCGGCGCCGCCACACGGCGCGCGCCGCCCACAAACGTGGTGACCCGACCCGCGCCCAGCAGCGCCCGGAAGCGGCGACGACCCGCATACCGGCCGTGCGCACTCCCCCGCCGTCGGCCGCGGCGACGACCCGCATCCCGGCCGGCGGCGCTCGTGCCGCCGCCCAGTCCCCCACCACGGCGATGCCACAGGCGGCCGGGCGGCCGAGGATCTTCCGCCGATCGGACGATCACGATTCGGCAACCCAACAGCTTCCCATTCAGAAGCCCAGAATCTATCGGCCACAGCAGGATTCGACGCCGTAGCAGGAGTCAACGCAGCGGCGCGAAGGCAAACTCACGTAACCCGTCGCGCGGATCGACGGTGGCACGAAACCCCAACATCTCTGCGGCGCGCCCGGGATCGGCGACGATGTGGCGCACGTCGCCGCTGCGGTACTGGCCAGTGATCACCGGGGAAAGCGAACCGCCGCGCGCGTCGCACAGCGCCGTGGCCACGTCCAGAATCGAAACGGGCTGCCCCGAACAGACATTGAATGCCGAGAAGCCCTCGAAGCCGGGGCGGCCGTCCGACACCGCCGAGGCGGCCGCCAGGTTGGCGGCGGCCACGTCGTCGACGTGGACGAAGTCCCGCGCCTGCTTGCCGTCCTCGAAAACCCTTGGCGGCTCGGCGTTTTCCAGTGCCGAGCGGAAGATGGCCGCCACCCCGGAATACGGGGTGTCGCGCGGCATCCCCGGCCCGTACACGTTGTGGTAGCGCAACGCCACCACCGAGCCGCCCGTTGCCTCCGACCACGCCAGCGCGTAGTGCTCCTGGGCGACCTTGCTGGCCGCGTACAGGCTGCGCGGCCGCAGGGCGGCATCCTCGTTGACCAACACCCACGTCACATGGGCCCCGCATGCCGGACAACGGTTTTCGAATGCCCCGGCGTCGAGGTCGGCGCGCCGCCGCGGCGGCGGATCGACGAGGCCGTGCTCGTGGCAGGAGTAGCGGCCCTGCCCGTAGACCACCATCGACGACGCCAGCACCAACCGGCGCACCCCCGCTTCGAACATCCGCGCGAGCAGCACCGTGGTGGCGAAATCGTTGTGGCCGCCGTAGGCGGGCGCATCGGCGGCGTCCACCCCCGCGCCCACCATCGCCGCCTGATGACAAACGAGGTCCACCCCGGACAACAGCGGGGCCAGCGCCGGACCATCGCGTACGTCCACCCGCTGGCATCCCTTCGGCAGCAAAGGATTCGGGCCATGAGCGGCGGGCAGGAGCGCGTCGACGGCCACCACGTCGTGCCCCGCCGCCCGTAGTGCGGCGTTTACGCGCGACCCGATAAAACCCGCCGCGCCGGTGAGCAACACCCTCATGGCAGTTCCAGCGGCAGCGTCACGCCGGTGTGCGGCAGGCAATGAGTGCAGGTGCGCTGGGCGGCCACCCGGCCGATCGCCGCGCGCACCAACTGCTTGAACAGCTCCATGTACTTTGCGAATTCGGCGAATATGTCGGCGGCCTTGACACCCTCACCGGCCTCGACGCCGGCATCCAGGTCGGTCACCAAACAAATTGCGGCGTAGCATATTTCGAGCTCCCGGGCCAGCACGGCCTCCGGGTAGCCGGTCATGTTGACCAGGCTGGCGCCGGCGGAGGCGAACCACCGGCTCTCCGCCCGGGTGGAAAACCGCGGGCCCTGGATCACCACCATGGTGCCGCCGTCGACCACATCGGGCAGGCCGGTGACGGCGGCCCGCAAGGTCGGGCAGTACGGGTCGGCGAAGTCGACGTGAACGGCACCGGAGTCGAAGTAGGTGTCGGCGCGGCCCTTCGTGCGATCGACCAGCTGGTCGGGCACCACCACGGCGCCAGGCCCGTTTTCGGGGTCCAGGCTGCCGACCGCGCAAGGGCCGAACACCCGCCGCACGCCGAGTTTGCGCAGTGCCCACATGTTGGCCCGATAGGGCACGGTGTGCGCGGAGAATTGGTGCGTGATCCCATGCCTGGGCACGAAGGCGACCTCATGCTCGCCGACGGCGCCCACCGTGATCGGGGCGCTGGGCGGCCCGTACGGGGTGTCGACGTCGATGTTGCGGGTGTCGGACTCGAAGAATGTGTAGAACCCGCTGCCGCCGATGACTCCGAGCATCCGCCCATTGTCGTGCATGAGGCAGGATGCCTGTGTGGCCAGTCTCACGCAGTGGGTCTCGGGTGCCCGGCCCCGCACGCTGCCCAACGCGGTGGCACCGGTCGTCGCCGGCACCGGCGCCGCGGCGTGGCTGCACTCCGCGGTCTGGTGGAAAGCGTTGCTGGCGCTGGCGGTCGCGGTCGCGCTGATCGTCGGCGTCAACTACGCCAACGACTACTCCGACGGCATCCGCGGCACGGACGACCAGCGCACCGGCCCCGTCCGGCTGGTGGGCTCGCGGCTGGCGAGCCCCAGGGCGGTGTTGACGGCGGCGGTGACGAGCCTGTCGGTGGGCGCCGTGGCCGGGCTGGGGCTTGCATTGCTGAGCGCGCCATGGCTGATCGCGGTCGGTGCCGTCTGCATCGCGGGGGCCTGGCTCTACACCGGAGGCTCAAAGCCCTACGGCTACGCGGGTTTCGGCGAGGTCGCGGTGTTCGTGTTTTTCGGCCTGGTCGCCGTGCTGGGCACCGAGTACACCCAGGCGTTGCGGGTGGACTGGGTCGGGCTGACGCTGGCGGGGTCGGTGGGGGCACTGTCGTCGTTGGTGCTGGTGGCCAACAACCTGCGCGACATCCCCACCGACGCGCGGTCACGGAAGATCACCCTGGCGGTGCGGCTCGGCGATACCCGCACCCGGGCTCTGTACCAGGGGCTGCTGGCGACCGCCGGGCTGTTGACGCTGGTGCTGATGATGGCGACGCCGTGGTGCGCCGCGGGATTGGCCGCCACGCCGCTGGCCCTGCACGCCGTGGGTCCCGTGCGCTCCGGCCGCGGCGGTGCTGCGCTGATCCCGGTCCTGCGGGACACCGGGCTGGCAATGCTGGTATGGGCGGTGGCGGTCGCGACGGCGCTGGCGCTGGCCGCCTCGCTCGCTTGAGCGTGCATTCCGGGCGTGGGGTGTGCGCCCGGGGTGCGCTCGCTCGACGTGTCGCCGCCCGAGACGCACACGGCGGCGCACGAGCGCACCGTGTCACTCGCTGCTGCCCGGCTCCTCGTCATCGGGTGCGGCCTCGCCACGCAGCCGCGCCCGCAGTTGTTCGCGTTCGCGGCGGCGGCGTTCGCCGGCCATCGCAAGTCCGGCGGTGGCGCGCCGGCGCAACGGGGCGAACACCCAGATTCCCAACGGCATCGCGATGATGAGCCCGAACAGCACGGCGACCACGATCGGAAACTCGGTAAGCCCCAGCAACCGCGCGACCCCGTAGATTGCGGCGGTGAGCACGCCCACCAGCAGCAACCGCGCCGCCGCATACAGCAAAACATCGGCGGTTACGCGACTTCGGGCCCGCTGCGCCGTACGATCCGGGGTGCCGTCGTCGATATGCCCTTCTGACACAGCCCGAGCCTACGGTGCCGGTATATTCGCTCCAAAGACGTTCCAAGGAGGTGTTGAGTGCTCTACCTGCTGTTAGTGCTGATCCTGGGAACGCTGATCTATGTTGGTTGGCGCGCGGCTCGGTCACAGGCGAACCGGCCGAAGACGCGCGTCATCGGGCCCGACGACGACCCAGAGTTCTTGCGGCGGTTAGGCGGGGACTGAACCCGCGCTACGCCACGCCCGGGTTGCGCTGATCACCGGGAAACCCATCCGCGACGACGGCCGCCAGTTCGGCGATCGCCTCGCGAGTCTCGCGCTTCAACCGGTCAAGGCTGATCTCGGCGCCCTCTTCCAGGTGGGGGTCGAACGGAACCAGCCGCACCGCCCGGCAGCGGCGGGAGAAGTGATCGATCACCTTGTTCATGTCGACCTTGCGGGTCTGCGGCCGCACCGCGTTGATGACTGCGATCGAATTGCGGACCTTCTCTTCGTGGCCGTGGGCATCGAGCCAGTCCAGGGTCGCGGACGCGCTGCGGGCGCCGTCGATGGACCCCGACGCCACCACCACCAGCACGTCGGCCCGCTCCAGCACCGAGGACATCACCGAGTGCAACATGCCGGGCCCGCAGTCGGTGAGAACCAGGCCGTAGAAGCGCTCCAGGATGTCCAGCGTGCGCGCGTAGTCGTCGGCGCCGAACGGGTCGGAGACGGCCGGATCGGCTTCCGACGCGAGGACCTCCAACCCGCTGGGACCCTTCGAGGTGTAGCGACGGACCTCGCTGTAGCGGTCGACGGACCCGGCGTCGTGCAGCAGCTCGCGCACCGTCGCCGCCGTTTCCAACGGGATCCTTTGGCTCAGCGTGCCGCGGTCGGGGTTGGCGTCCACCGCCACCACCCGGTCGCCGCGGAGTGACGCGAAGGTGGAGCCCAGCGTCGCGGTGATCGTGGTCTTTCCGACGCCGCCCTTGAGCGACAGCAGCGCAACCCGATAGCAACCCCGCAAGGGCCGGTTCACCCGCGCCACCACATTGTTGTAGCGAGCCGCCCGGGGGCTCTCGCCCAGGTTGATCAGGTGACCGGACAGGTCATAGAGCAACCGGCGCCAACCCTCCGAGGGCGGCGGTTTGACCGGGCGCAACAGCATGCCGGTGGACAGCTCCGGATACGGGCTGTGCGGTACCGGCTCCGGGCGATACGGGCGATCGGGCGGTGGCGGCGTTTCCGCCGGACCGGTGTAGTAGGCGCCGAACGCGGTCGGGTCCACCCGCGCGATGCCGGTAACCGGGGTGGAATCCCAGGACGGCATCCCTGCGGGCACAGGGCCCCGGGGCGGCATCGGATCGCGCGGTTCGGGCCCGCGGGGACGCCGCTGACTGCGGAATCCGGCGAAGGCGCGAGTCGGTGCACCGGCGCCCGAGTCGGCCGGTGGTTCGGCGGGATCATGCTCTGGAGGCGTCGGGAAAGGCACCTTCTCGGTCGGTGGTTCGGACGCCCCCACGCCCGTCGACGGGTGCTCGGACACGTGTACTCCCCCTCGTTGCTTGCTACTTGTTTCGGCTGAGAAAGAGGCGACCTGGTCAGCCCACGCCCGCATAGGAATGCAGGCCCACGGTCACCAGGTTAACGAAGAACAGATTGAAGACCATGGCCACGAACCCCGCAACGTTGATCCAGGCCGCCTTCCGGTCCCGCCAGCCCGCGGTCGACCTCGCATGCAGGTAGGCGGCGTATATCACCCAGGCGACGAAGGAAACCGTTTCCTTGGGATCCCAGCCCCAATACCTGCCCCAGGCTTGCTCGGCCCAGATTGCTCCGAAAATCACACCGAAGCCGAACACCGGGAAGGCGAAGACGGTGGTGCGGTAGGCGATGCGGTCCAACGTCTGCGCGTCGGGCAGCCGTCGCACCATCCGTCCCAGCGCGGTGTCGGTGTCGTCGTCACCTAGGCGCGACGTACGCAGCAAGAACAGGATGCTGGCGATACCGGCCACGAGGAACACGCCGGAACCCAGGCTGACGACGGACACGTGAATCGGCAGCCAATAGGACTGCAGCGCCGGCATCACCGGTGCGGCATTGGCGTAAAGCCAGCGGCCGGAAATCGTCAACAGGATCAGCACCGGCACCAGCAGGAAGACCCACAGCGGGCGGTACTGCGGCCGGCGCAGCACGACGGCCCCGGCGACCAGCCCACAGAAGCACGTCAGGTTGATGAACTCGTACATGTTGCCCCACGGCACGCGCAGGGTCGCCAGGCCGCGCAGCGCGATGCTCGCCAACAGCAGCCCGATGCCGAGGTAGACCACCGCCAGCCCGCCCCGCCCGACGCGCTCGTCGAACGGGCGCTGCCCGGCCTCGTCGACGACGCCCGGGGTGGCGCTGTCCGCGGCGACCCCACCGGCGGGGGCCAGGCGCGCGCGGTCGTCCACGCGGCGGCCGCCGACGTATGCAAGCTCGAAGGCCAGCAGCAGCAGGGCGACCACCAGCGCCACCACGGCCGAGGTGAAGGCCCAGTCGGAATAGCGCGCCAGGCCTATGTTGACGTGCACCGTGTTCAATTGACGTCCACCTGAGAACTCCTTCGGGACGCTGGATGTGTCGGCACGCCGCGCCCGCCGAGTCCGTCGAGGATCCGCTCGGTCAGGCGCTCGAACTCGTCGCCCCACCCCGAGTTGTCGGTGCGCGCCAGGCCGCCCAGTTCGACGTTCACCGTACCGACAACCTCGCCGCCGGCCTCACCCCGAGGCACCGTGAGCCTGGCCCATACCCGGCGCCGGCGGACCAGCAGTGACACCAGCAGCCCGGCCATCATGGTGACCGCGAAGATCAGCACCCACGTCTGGCCCGGATCGTGGGAGACCTGCAGATTGACGAACGGCACCGCCCCATCGAACCGGACGACGGTGCCGGCGGCCGGCCCCTGCTCGAGCCGGACCTGTTGACCGGCGCGCAGGTTGACCCGTTTCTCCTTGGTCAGCCGGCCCTGATCGATCAGGCGGGGATCCAGCGTGAACAACGACTGCGGCCGCCCGGTGTCCAGGCCGGTGTCGCCGCGGTAAATGTCGATGGCCACCGCCGGGGCGTTCAGCGCCGGAAAGCGCGACGACAACAGGGTGCCCTCGAGCTGCTCGGTCGGGGCCAGCAGCCCCTGGATCGCGATTTCGTGTTGGCGGCGCTCCGCGGCGGTGGGGTAGCTGCCGGCGGGCGGGTCGATGCGCGCCACCCCCGACGACAGCAGAGTCTGCGGGTTGTCCGGTCGCCATTGCACCGTCGACGTGCGGGTCTGCCCGTCCGGGAACGTCACGGTGAAGGAAGGTGCATAGCCGTGCCCCTGCAGGTACACCCGGTCGCCGTCGACGCGCAGCGGCTGGTTGACCTCCAGCTGGTAGTGCCGCCAGTTGTTGGCCGTCAGATCGCGGCCGGCCTGGTAGTCGACGTCCGCGGCGAACGAAGTAGCCTGGCCCGACGGCAGGTAGTGCGCCTGAAAATCGTTGACTCGTAAGCAGATTGGGTGCAGCGATGTGCCGTCGACGGTGTTGCCGGCCCGGAACGAGTCGAACGCGGCCGGCGAGGCCGAGCAGAAGCCGGGCCCGCCGTCCGCGATGACGATGACGTTGCCTTCGTAGCCGAAGAGCTTGCCGACGGCCACGGCGACCAGCAGGCCCAACAGCGAAAAGTGGAAGACGATGTTGCCGAGTTCGCGTAGGTAGCCCTTCTCGGCGGACACCTCGACGGCTTCGCCCTCGTGCCGGATCGCCGTGCGCCAACCGCGGAGCCGCCCGGTAACCGAGTTTGCCAGGGCGTTCAGCTCCTCGGGCCCCGCGACGACCTGCGCGCTCGCGTGCTTGGGCAGCCGGGCCAGGTTGCGCGGGGCGGGCACCGGGGTGGCGCGCAGGCTGCGCGCGTGCTCGACCATCCGCGGGGTGAGGCATCCGACGAGGGAGACGAACAGCAGCACGTAGATCGCGGTGAACCACAAGCTCGAGAACACGTTGAACGCCTGCAGGCGATTCAGCCAGGGCCCGATCACCGGGTGGGTGGTCAGGTACTCCTCGACCTTGCCGGCGTTCAGGCTGCGCTGCGGCAGCAGCGCGCCGGGGATCGCGCCCAGCGCGAGCAAGAACAGCAGCACCAATGCGGTGCCCATCGACGTCAGCGCGCGCCAGGTGTTGCGGGCCGTGGCGCGAACGGTGGCGAGCAGGCGCAGAATCGCACTGGAGCGGGTCTTTTCACGCGATTCTGCGTCTGCTCGCGCATCTAAGGGCGCCATCAAATCGGCAACCTCACGTCGGACACGAACGCGTCGCGCAGCCAGGAGATGAAGTCGTTCCATACCCCGGTGACCAGCAGGGCGCCGACGGCGATCAGCAGCGCGCCGCCGAAGATCTGGATGGCCCTCGAGTGCCGCCGCAACCAGCCCAGGGCCGCCACCGCACCCGCCGAGCCGAACGCCAACAGCACGAACGGGATTCCCAGCCCCAGACAGTAGGCGATCACCAGCAGCACTCCGCGGGCCACATTGGCACCGTCGGTGGCCGACGCGACGGTGATCACCCCGGTCAGCGTCGGTCCCAGGCACGGTGTCCAGCCGAGGGCGAATACCGCACCGAGCACCGGGGCGCCGGCGACCGTCGTCAGCTGCCGGGGGCTGAACCGGGCCTGGCGCTGCAGCGCGGGAATGAGACCGACGAACACCAGCCCCATCACGATGGTCAGCACGCCGCCGACGCGCTGCAGCACCAGCTGGTTGGTGATCAACGTGGTGGTCATGCCGAGGACCGCGACGGTGCCGAGCACGAATACCGTGGTGAACCCGGCGACGAACAGTGCCGCGGACCCGGCGACTCGCCACCTGACGGCGGGCGGAGCCTTGATCGCGGCCGGGTGCTGCTCGCCCTCTTGCTGAGCGACCCCGACCAAAGCGGCCAGGTACGACAGGTAGCCGGGCACCAGCGGCACCACGCACGGCGAGGCGAACGACACCATTCCGGCCAACACGCACACGGCCAGTGCCATCAGCAGCGGGCCGGCGGCGGCAATCTGAGTGAAGCCGGTCACGAGACGCTCACCCCCGTCCCGGCGCGGCCTGACCGGCGGCCGATTCCCGGGCCACCCGCTGCGCCACGGGCTGCAGGTCCTGCGCCAGCATCTCGCGCAAAAAGACCGCCGCCACCCGGTGCTGCCGGTCGAGCACCAGCGTGGACGGGATGACGGTGGTGGGGTACTTGCCCCCGAACGCGATCAGGGTGCGCATCGCCGGATCGTAGATCGAGGGGTAATTCACGTGGTGGTCGGTGACGAAGTCCAGGGCCGCCTGCCGGTTGTTGTCGCGGACGTCGATGCCGAGAAAGGACACGCCGTCGGCGCTGGTGGCGTCATACGCCTGTTGCAGTTGCACGGCCTCGGCCCGGCACGGCCCGCACCACTGCCCCCACACGTTGATGACGACGACGCGGCCGGCAAAGGACCCGGCGGGGTCGTCCAGCGACAGCGTGCGCGCCGGATCCGTCAGGTCGGGGCCGGCCAGCGGGCCGGGGCGGCCGCGGCTTGCGGGCGGGTCGTAGTAGATGTCGGTCTTCCCGCCCGGCGAGACGAATTCGAAGGTGCCGCCCTGGGCCACCGCATCGCGGCCGGAGCAACCCGCCAGGAGGGCCACCAGACCCAGCAGGGGCACGGCCATGGCCAGCCGCCACCTGGTCATGGTGCCGCCGGTTCCTGATACCCGATGTCGACGAGGCGGTCACCGTCGTAGGTCAGGGTGGTGACCGAGCACAAAGCGCATTCTCGTCGCCGCGGGTCGTGCCAGAGCCGCTTGCCGCTGAGGTGCCGCCGCAGGGTCCACACCGGCAGTTGGTGGCTGACGCACACCACCTCGTGGCCGGTGCCGCGGGCCCGCGCTTTCTCCACCGCGGTCGTCATCCGGGCCGCGATCTCCGCGTATGGCTCGCCCCAGGACGGGGTGAACGGGTTGCGCAGCCGCCACCAGAACCGCGGGTCGCGCCACGCCCCGTCACCCGGGCCCACGCGGCGGCCCTCGAAGAAGTTGGCCGATTCGATCAAGTCCGGGTCGGTCTCCACGGGGAGCCCGTGCCGGGCGGCGATGGGGGCGGCGGTCTCCTGTGCTCGCTGCAGGGGGGAGGCGATCACGGCGACGATGTCACGGTCGGCCAGCGCGTCGGCGACCGCGTCCGCCTGCGCCCGGCCCTTCTCGGAGAGGTGGTAGCCGGGCAGCCTGCCGTAGAGGACGCCGCTGGGGTTGTGCACCTCGCCGTGGCGCACGACGTGGATCCGAGTCTGCTCGCCCATCAGGTTCCCCCCGGGCGGCTGGCGCGGGCGGCCGCGTCCGCCGCGGCGGGTAGCGCGGCGGCGATCCGGTCGAATGCGCTGTCGTCGAGCGCCGTCGACACGAACCACGCCTCGAATGCGCTGCATGGCGGGTAGATGCCGGCGTTCAGCAGGGCATGGAAGAAGGGGGGATAACGCCACGTCTGGGTGGCGCGCGCGGACGCGAAGTCGGTCACCGGTGTCTCGGCGAAGAACAGGCTGAGCATGTTGCCTGCCCGTGAGATCTGGTGTGGCACAACGGCATTCGTCAGCGCATCGGCAAGCAACCCGGCGAGGCGGTCGGCGTTGGCGTCGAGGGCGGCGTAGACCGCTTCGTCGGCCGCGCGCAGCGTTGCCAACCCCGCGGCCACCGCCACCGGGTTGCCCGACAACGTGCCGGCCTGATACACCGGCCCCAGGGGCGCCAGCCGTTCCATCACGTCGGCCCGCCCGCCGAACGCGGCGGCCGGCAACCCGCCGCTCATCACCTTTCCAAAGGTGAACAGGTCGGCGGAGACGGGATCGATTCCGTACCAACCACTTCGGCTGACGCGGAATCCCGTCATCACCTCGTCGAGGATCAGCAGCGCGCCGTGCTCGGCGGTGATCGCGCGCAACGCCGCGTTGTAGCCGGGTGCGGGCGGAACCACGCCCATGTTGCCGGGGCTGGCCTCGGTGATCACGGCGGCGATCTGTTCGCCGAAACGGGCAAACGTCTGCCGCACGGCGTCGATGTCGTTGTAGGGCAACACGATTGTGTCGGCCGCGGCCGCGCCGGTGACGCCGGGCGATGAGGGCAGGCCCAGCGTCGCCACCCCGGAACCCGCGTCGGCGAGCAACGCATCGGCGTGCCCGTGATAGCAGCCCGAGAACTTGACGATCTTGGCCCTGCCGGTGAACCCGCGGGCCAGCCGGATCGCGCTCATGGTGGCCTCGGTGCCGGAGTTCACCAACCGTATCCGCTCGACCGGTGCGACCCGCGCGATGATCTCGGCGGCCAGCTGGGTCTCCGCGGGCGTCGGAGCGCCGAACGACAGCCCGGAGGCGGCGGCTTCGGTGACGGCTTCGACGACCGCGGGGTGGGCGTGGCCCAGGATCATCGGTCCCCACGAGCAGACCAGGTCGACGTAGCGGTTGCCGTCGGCATCGGTGAGCCAGCACCCGCGGGCGGCGGTGATGAAGCGCGGCGTCCCGCCCACCGCCGTGAACGCACGCACGGGGGAGTTCACCCCGCCGGGAATGACGGCGCTGGCTTCGGCGAAAAGTCGGGCCGACGCCGCCACGGCCGCCGGGGCGTGCGCGGTCGCCTGGTCGCTGCTACCCATGCCGATCAGTGTCCCAGCCCCCGCGGAACGTTCAACTACAGGGTGTAGCAGGAGGGTGTCAGGCGTCTTGCCGGTCCGGATTTCCTGGGCAGCCATCAGGTCCTTGCGCGCGGCCTCACGTTCGTGGGCGGCCGGGCGCCAGGAGGCGACACTACGCTCGACCGGGTGATACCGCAGGCGGCCGCCGACGTCGCCGCGGCCCGGGTCGCCGCGGTCCGCGAGGACCCGGGCGGCCGGCTCGCGCTCATGCGCGAGCTCTACGAGGTCCCGGCCGAGGCGGACCGCGGGCATCTGCCGTTTCGGCAGGCGGCGTCGGCCTTCATGGGATGGCAGCTGCGCCGCGGGTTGCTCAACCCAAAGGGCGGGAGTCCGTGGTGGCGCGCGATCAACGAACGCCTGCTGCGTGACGGGTGGGAGGCCCGCGCCCTGGCCTTCGGCCATCCTGGCGGCCCCAGCTCGGCGGGGGTGGCCGCGTCGGTGGAGTTCATCCGGCGCCCGTCGGCCCAGCGCTGGTACCGGGCACACAACATCAGCGTCGTCAGCGCGTACCTCGAACACCGGGAGCTCGCGTGGCGCGAGTCCCGCGTCGAACGTTTCTTCGTCAACCTGGTTTTGATGCGGGTCCTCTACGCCCACGCCTTGGTTGCCGCGCCGCGGCTCGCGCTCGGCTGGCTCGGCCCGGCCGGTCGGCCGCTCGGCGACCCTCGATTGGGCATGACCGGCATCTTCTTGTCGCTGTCGCGGGTGCTGCCCGACCGCTACCCGCTCGGCGACGACCTGACGCCCTATTTGCGGGCCGAACACGGCGTCGCTCACCTGCTCGACGTCGGGGTCATTCAGCCGCGAGTGGAACTGCTCTACGATTGGTCGTCGCGCGAACTGGCGATACCCGGTCTTCGGCGGCTGCTTGACGGCCAAACCCCTTGTTACGCATGGCCGGTGGATGACTGGGCCCCTTGGCATCCGCTGCCCTCCCGGCCGGCGCGGCTGGCGCGCGCGTTGCTGCCGCCGACGCGCCCGACGCCTTGATGTCGCGCGGCCTGGCGAGTTGGATTGATGGCATGAAGATGCCTCAAGGGCTCGCGCGTTTCAACCGCCATGTCACCAATCCGGTTCAGCGGATGTGGGCGGGCTGGCTGCCCCCGTTCGCGATCATCGAGCACGTCGGTCGGCGCTCGGGCAAGCAGTACCACACGCCGGTAAATGCGTTCTACACCAGTGTGAATGGCAAACCGGGGGTGGCCATCATGCTCACCTACGGCCCGGACCGCGATTGGCTGAAGAACCTCACCGCCGCGGGCGGCGGGCGGATGCGCCGCAACAGCAAGACCTTCGGCATCTCCGACCCCAAGGTGGTCAGCAAGGCGGAGGCTGCGGCGTACGTCACGGGCAGGGCGCGACCGATTTTTGCACGGCTCCCGTTCGAGCAGGCCGTGCTGTTTACCCGTACCCCCTAGAAGCCCGGGTATCGCCCGTAACAAAAGTTCGCTCGGACGCGAACTGCTCAGCAGCAAAGCGACATCAATCTCATAACGTTCGGGCGAAGGGAACACCGCAATGGTCAGGGTTGCTTGATCATGCGTCGCTGGGCTGACAAGCAGCGCTGCCGCCGATCCGGCCTGGTCGGGATTGCCATACTCCTCGCGGGAAGCGGCGTGCTCGCGCCGGCATTCGCTTCGCCCGTCGCCGCCGCGGCGACCGGCACGGTGAAGGCGAGGACCGCGCGCATGTCGGACGCCACGCTGACCTCGAGGCAGGACGGCTGGTACCACCCCGGTGACCATCTGGCCCTCGTATGTTCCAAGCGCGGGGACGCCGTCAAGGGGTTCCGCAGTCCCGCGATTCCCGACGGTGGTTGGGACAACCTCTGGTACCAGACGTCGGACGGGCATTTCGTGGCCGACGTCGACATCGAGACCGGACCGTCCGGCGTGGCCGCGCCCGCGTGCCCCACCGATCCGGGCCCCGGCACAACGACTCGCCTCGACAATTTCGTCACCGCCGTCGCGGGCCAACAGATCGGTGACGGGCAGTGCGTCGCCCTGATCCGCAAATATCTGGGCGACGTGTACGGCATCACCGATGCGGGCTGGGGCGACGCGTACGCGTACGGGAAAGGCGGCACCGCCGGCAATCACCTGGAATCGCGGGGGTTCACCTGGTACCCAGGTGAGGACTTCGCCAACGGCGACATCCTGGTGTGGCGCCAGGACTCCCGCCTCGCGGGGCTTTCCTACGGCCATGTCGCCATCTGGTACGACGGCAAGATCTTCGATCAGCACTACAACGGCCGACTGACCGCCGGTTCGGATCCGTTCTCCGACTATGGCTACGAGGGGTTTTGGCGAAAGGCATGAGCCCGCCGTCCCAGTCCTCGCCGACGGCCCCGGGCAATGAAGTACACCACGATAACCACCGCCCATGACAGCAAGGAAAGCCACAACTGGCTGCGCGCCGAGCGATCGAACGCCATCTGCACCAGCACGGCGGTGATCGCGGCGAGCGTGAGGATCGACAGCACCGGGAAGAACCACATCTTGACCCGCAATCGGTCCTCAGATGTCTTGCGGCGCAAGATGATCTGCGACAGCGCGATCAGCCAGTAGACGAACAATATGATGGCGCCCGACGAGTTGAGCAGGAACAGGAACACCGTGCCGGGTGACAGCCACGCCATGATGACGCATCCGAAGCCGATCGCCGACGAGCACAGGATCGCGATGTGGGGCACCCCGCGGCCGCTGAGGCGGACCAGCCGGGCCGGCGCCTCGCCCCGGCCGGCGACCACGAACAGCATGCGCGACGCGGTGTACAGCCCCGAGTTAAGGCACGACAGCACCGCGGTGAGCACGACGACGTTCATCACCTGATCCGCGCCGCGCAAGCCCATGTGCTTGAGCGCGGCGACGTACGGCGAGGCGCCCGCCTCCACCGAATCCCAAGGCTGGACGACCGTGAGCAGAAAGACCGACCCGACGAAGAAGATTCCGATGCGTGCCACCACCGATCGCGTCGCGCGCTGCACGGCAAGCTCTGGGTCCCGGCTTTCCGCGGCGGCAACGGTGACGATCTCGGCACCGACCATCGAGAAGATCACCACGACAATGGCCGCGAAGACGGCCGCGACGCCCTTGGGAAAGAACCCGCCGTGCGAGGTGAGGTTGGAGAAATCCGCGTGGTGGCCGGGCAGCAACCCGAGCGCGAACAGCGCGCCGACGACTAGGAAGATCGCGATGGTCGCGACTTTGATTCCGGCGAACCAGAATTCGAATTCGCCGAACGAGGAAACCGAGAACAGGTTTGTCGCGGTCATCAGTACCATCAGGCACAGCGACAGCAGCCACAGCGGCGCGTGGAACCAGTAGCCCAGGACTTTGCCGCCCGCGACGGCCTCGAAGCCGACGACGATCACCCAGAAGTACCAATACAGCCAGGCGGCCGAGAACCCAGCCCAGCCACCCAGCGCGCTTCCGGCGTAGTCGGCGAACGACCCGGTGGAGGGGTTGGCCGCTGCCATCTCGCCCAGCATCCGCATCACCAGCACGATCAGCAGGCCGCACAACGCGTATGTCAGAAACGCGGCGGGGCCGGTGTCTTTGATGACGACGCCCGACCCGACGAAAAGGCCGGCGCCGATCACACCGCCGAGCGCGATCATGCTCAGCTGCCGCTGCGACAAGCCCTGGCGCAGTTGGGTGCTAGCCATTCGCGGCCCCTCGCAGCGCGCCGGCGTCGATCGTGGTCAGTCCAGGCGGGTGGCCACCACGGACCACACCGGCAGGTGCACCCGATGGTCTTCCAGCAGCGGGTCGATCACGCTCATCCGGTGCACCAGCGGCCGCATCCGGCGCAGGATCTCGCCCTGCTGCTCGGAGGCCGCCTTCTTCATGGCTTCGAAGGTTTCCGGCAGCAGGCGTGCCTGATAAGTGGTGACGCCGAGGTAGTCGATGCCCCATCCGCTGTCGCCCAGGACCTGCTTGAAGTTGTCTGCCGGCACGGCCGTCCATTGCAGGCCGTTGACGTTGTGGGGGCTGAACTCGAACATGTACAGCCGCGCGCCCGGGTTGGTGGCGCGGTGCAGTGCGTGCGCGTACCGGGCCTGGGTGGCGCCGTCGTTGAGGAACACGTGATAGAAGGCGCTGTCGACGACGGTGTCGAAGCGGCCCTCGAATCCGTCGAGCCGGGTGGCGTCGGCGACCTGGAAATCGACGTCCACTCCGGCCAGCTCGGCGTTCCGCTTGGCGCGCTCTATGGCCGAGGGGGAATCGTCAACGCCGGTGGCCGAATACCCGTGCGCCGCATAGTAAATCGCGTGATGGCCGGTGCCGGTGCCGGGGTCGAGCACCTCGCCGCGGACCCCGCCGTAGGCGACCAATTGCTGCACCGCGGGTTGCGGGCCGCCGATGTCCCACGGGATTCGCCCGTCGGCGTCTTCCGTCCCGCTGTACAACGGCTCAAAACCGGCAACGTTCGCGTCAGTCATTGGCTCAGCCTAACGACGAACGCGAGCGTTCACCCGCGAAGTCGACTCAGAAGTACAGGTCGCGCTCGCGGATCAGCGCGGTGGCGACGATGCTGATCACCGCGGTGGCGACCAGATAGCCGCACGCCAGCCACGGCTTGCCGCCGGCGGCCGCGATCAGCGCGGTGAGGATCATCGGGGTGACGCCGGAGGCGTAGATGCCCGAGAACTGGTACACGAACGACAAACCGGTGTAGCGGGTGCGGGTCGGATACAGCGCCGAGTACAGCGTGCCCTGCGCGCCGTAGAACAGCGCGTGTACGACGCCGAACACGACCACCATCGCCAGCCCGAACCACAGCAGGTTCTTGGTGCCGAACAGCGCGAAGGCGGGAAACGCCGCCAGGCCGTAGCACGCCACACCGGCCAGATACACGCGACGCGCGCCGAACCGATCGGCCAGCACCCCCGACAGCGGCAGCAGCACGGCCATCAGCAGGGCCGCCACGGTAACGACCACCAGCACCGACACCCGGTGCAGGCCCAGCGCGCCGGTGGCGTAGCTGATCGCGAAGACACCCCAGGTGTTGAATGCCGAACCCTCCGCCCAGCGCGACAGCAGTCCCAGGACGGTGTTGCGCCTGCTGCGTGGTTCGCGCACGATCTCGCGGATGGGCACCGCAGACGCGGCCTCGCGGTCCCGCTGCTCCTGGAGTGCCCGGAATGCCGGCGTCTCCTCCACCCGCAGCCGCACCAGGATGCCGATCGCAACCAGGACGAGGCTCAGCAGGAAGCCGATACGCCAGCCGTAGGCCAGAAACCGGGCCTGCCCCAGGGCGATCTGCAAGATCGCGAATATGCCTGTGCCCAAGGCTAATCCGAGCGCCAGGCCGATCTGTGGGATCGCACCGTAGCGGCCGCGCCGGTCCTCGGGGCTGTGCTCGACGGCGAGCAGCACCGCCCCGGCCCACTCGCCGCCCAGCGCCAGGCCCTGCAGGATGCGCAGCGTCAGCAGCAGCATCGGCGCCCAGGCACCGATCTGCGCGGCAGTCGGCAACACCCCGATCAGCGCGGTGGCGACGCCCATGATCAGCATCGTCAGCGCCAGGCTGCGTTTGCGGCCGATTCGATCGCCGATGTGGCCGAACACCAGGCCGCCGACCGGACGCATGACGAACCCGACGGCGAACGTCGCGAACGCCAACAGCGTTCCTACCAAGGAGCTTTCGCTCGGGAAGAAAACCCGATGGAAGACCAGCCCGGCGGCAGTGGCGTACAGGAAGAAGTCGTACCACTCCACGGTGGTGCCCAGCATGCTCGCCGCGACCACGATGCGCAGGCGGTGGCGACGTTCGGCGTCGGATTCGTCGCGGATTTGCGGCGCGGCCAGCGCCGCGTCGGGCAAGGTGGTGGCCATGGCTAGTGTGCCGAGGCGACCGCGAACGGCGTCGCCGGTGCCGGTTGTGCGGTGCGAGTGGGGTGTTGCCACAAGCCTTTCCGCTCGAGCAGCGGCAAGACGCCCTCGCCGAACCAGTAGGCCTCCTCCAGGTGCGGATAGCCCGACAGGATGAAGTGGGTGATGCCCAGCCGCGCGTACTCGGCCAGCCGCTCGGCCACCTCGGCGTGCGACCCGACCAGCGCGGTGCCCGCGCCGCCGCGCACCAGCCCCACCCCGGCCCACAGGTTCGGCCCGACCAGGAGCCGGCTGCTGTCACCGCCGTGCAGCTCCAACATGCGGCGCTGGCCCTCCGATTCGCTGCGCGCCAGGCTTGCCTGCACCCGCTCGACGTCGGCGGGGTCGACGGCCGCGAGCAATCGGTCGGCCTCGGCCCACGCAGCTTCGGCGGTGTCGCGGCTGATCACGTGAATCCGCAAGCCGTACTGCAGGATCCGGCCGGCAGGGCTAGCCTGGGCGGCCAACCCGCGGATCCAGTCCAGCTTCTGCGCCACCGCCTTGCGCGGTTCGCCCCAGGTGAGGTAGACGTCGGAGTACTTGGCCGCGACCGGCCCGGCCGACGACGACGATCCGCCGAAGAACACCGCGGGGATCGGGTCCGGCGGGTTGTTGAGCTGCGCGCCCTCGACGCGAATGTGGTCTCCGGCGAACGCCACCGGTTCCCGCGAGGTCCAGAGCTGCCGCACCACGTGCAAGAACTCCGCGGTGCGCGCGTAGCGCGAATCCTTGTCCAGGTAGTCCCCGTAGGCGCGTTGTTCGTGCGGCTCACCGCCGGTCACGACGTTGAGCAGCAGCCGACCGGCCGAGTGTCGCTGGAAGGTTCCGGCCATCTGCGCGGCCAGGGTCGGGCTGAGCAACCCGGGACGGAACGCCACCAGGAACTTCAGCGTGTCGGTGCCCTCGATCAGCATCGCCGTCGTCAACCAGGCGTCCTCACACCACAATCCGGTCGGCGTGAGCACCGCCTCGAAACCGTTGTCTTCCGCGGCCGCGCAAATCTGCCGCAGGTAGCGCAAGGTCGCGGCCCGGTCGCCGTGCATCGCGGTGCCGTGGCCACCCGCTACCAGGTTGCGTGAGTCGCCATAGGTCGGCAAAAACCAGTGAAACGCCAGGCTCATCTGCCCTCCCATCTACCTACCCGCATCGTGCGGGATGTCCCGGTAGCGCGCGAGGGTTGAAACCGTCCAGATCGGATATCGGAGGCGACGCTATTGCGGGTTGCCGGTGCGGGCATCGAGCGTCAGGGTCGGTGGGAGTCGAGCCGACCAAATCGAACATTGCGCCGAGCGCGCCGGCCCGCTCGTCAAAAGAGTGTTCACCGACGCGGCCGGTGTTCCAGTTGTCCTCCTCTGTGGCGGGCGCCGACACGATCGACGAGGGTTTGCGATGGTACCAGCCGTCTTCGCGGGTGGTTGATCGTCTCGACCAGGAACCGCTGCTCGTCGGTCGGATCGGAGTAACCGGGCCGAATTGGGATTGTGCGTCAACAACTCTGGTGTCAGGCCCCTACCGCATCGAAGGAGACGTTCTCTTCGAAGAGGACCACCAGGTGCTGAATCGGGGTGGCGGGCCGAGCGGCGGGGGTCCACGGTCGGTGAACACACCGTGGCGTCAACTCACGGCGTACGCCGCCGAATGGCTGGAACGTCACCGCTGTATGACCGCTGCGTCACAAACCTTGCGAAACGGTTGCGAAACGGCGTGGCAGGGGCGGAAAAGCGCTGTCGGCGCGGCATTATGACGTTCGTGCCTGACCTGAACCGTCGTGCGGTACTGCGTATGGGCGCCGAGGCCAGCGCGGCAGCCGCTGGGATGTGGGCCTTGAGCGCGCTGCTGGATCCGCTCGAGCCGCAAGCGGCGCCCCAAGCCCCCGCCCCATTTGAGCCGTCGGCGGCCGGCAGCAATCTGCCGAACAGGCTGACCGGGTCGTTCATTTCGGCGGCCCGCGGCGGCGTCAAGACCAATTGGGTGATCGCATTGCCGCCCGGCCATAAGGCCGACTCCGGGGTCCTACGACCGGTGATAGCGCTGCACGGCAAAGACGGCGACGCCAACCAGATGCTGGAGGCCGGGGTCGAGGACGGACTGGCCCAACTGGTCAAGTCGGGCAAGCCGCCCATCGCGGTCGTGGGCGTCGACGGCGGCAGCAACTCCTACTGGCACCGGCGGGCCGACGGCACCGACTCGGCCGCGATGGTGCTCGAAGAGCTCTTGCCGGCGCTGTCCGCGATGGGCATGGACACCTCGCGGGTGGGCTTCCTGGGGTGGTCGATGGGTGGCTACGGTGCGCTGCACCTGGGCGCCCTGCTGGGACCGTCGAAAACCGCCGGCATCTGCGCGGTCAGCCCCGCGCTCTTCACCTCGTTCACCGGCAGCACCCCCGGGGCGTTCGACAGCTACGACGACTGGGTGCAGAACAGCGTGCTGGGCGTGCCGGCGCTGTCACAGATCCCGTTGCGGGTGGACTGCGGTACCGGCGACCGGTTCTGCTTCGCCGCCAGGCAATTCGTCAGCCAACTGAAGAAGTCCCCCGCCGGTAGCTTCGCCGCGGGCGGCCACGACATGGACTACTGGCGCGCGCAGCTGCCCGGGGAGTTGTCCTGGATGGCGACCTAATGACACAGATGACCGTCCGGCGACCACCGCCGCGGAATGAACCACGAACCGAATCCGTACGTCTTAATCACTGAAGGTGTTTGGAGGTTTTGAGATGACCCCGCTGCTGCTGGCCTGCATCGCGGCCGCCACGCCCGTCGTCGGCGTTGGCCTGATGCACTTGCAAGCGCGCCTCGAGCAATGGGACTACGACCGCCACGCGGAAGACTGAACCGCCGACCACGGTGTGCGAGGCGGGCCGATCGACCGCTCAGCGCGCCAACTGCATGCGAATCAATGGCGCAATCTTGTCCGCCAGGTACTGGTGCCCCGCGTCGTTGGGGTGCACGCCGTCCGGGCCGATCAGATCCGGCCGGTCGACGAACCAGCGGTCGCCGATCGGATCGACGAACGCCGCGCCCGCTGCCCGCGCCTCGGCGTTGAGCACGTCGCGGATCTGCAGGATCGACCCGGGTACGTCGGCGGTCGGCCAGGGCGGTCCGATCACCAGAAACCTCGCCGTCCGCGCGAGGTGGCGCGCCAGATCGAAGGTTTCACGCGCTTTTCCGGCCAGCAGTCCGGGATCGACGCCGTCGTCGTTGCGGGAGCCGAAGAACACCACCAGCGCATCGTCGCGCTTGACCGCGGTGTCGGCCAGATCCTCGAAGATGCTGCCGTGATCGCCGGACACCCAGTAGCCTGCTCGGCCCTCGGCGGCCACGTCTGCCGCGATCCGTAGGCCACCCCGCGCGAGCGTTTGCCAGGTCAGGGCGGTCCACGCCTTGGGGCCCAGGCCGCCTTCGTCGGTCCCGTTGGTATAGGAGTCGCCGATCACCGCGACGTGGTTCACCCGGGGATCGAGGGTCAGCAGACCGTAGGACCGCGCCCGTACCGGATGCGCCGGGTATGCGACGGTGCCAAGCAGAATGGCGAGGCCGGCGATGACAGTGGCCAGACGACTCACTACCACCTCCACGGAAACTGCAGCGTCATTCCGATCGAAGCCGACGGAGCCTCAACCGGCAATCGCGGCCGGCGGCCTTGCCACGGTATTGCCATGGTATTGCCATGGCGTCACCCCGCCCGGGCCGAAACCGGTTCCAGCGCACCGTCGATCGCGTGCACCTTGGCGCTCAGCGGCTCGCGGGGCGGCACTCTTTCTTCGGCGGGTCTGACGTTGACCATCCTGCGCATCCAATGGCGAGCGGGTTCTTCGACGAAGTGGTACATCGGGATCGCCATGAGCACCACGATCGCGAGCAGGCCGATCACATTCCATTTCCACGGAGCGTCCTGCGGCACGAGAGCGAATTGCTCGACGGCCCATCCCCAGGCGGTATGCACCAGCTCGTGAACCATGTACAGGCAGAACGAGATCTGACCGCCGTACACCATCACCCGGGTCGACAACATCCGGGGCAGCCCGCCCATGCCGATGGCCAGCGTGATCACCAGCGGGACGAACAGCACGTCGACCACGCCGCCGCTGTCGTTCTCCACCACCCCGCTTATCGGGTGGGCGTCGAACCAGTACAGCACGGCCACCATCGCGACCAGGAGCAACAGGGACAGGTACCCGGCAAAGAGCCGAGCGCGGTTGGTCACCCGCAGCCGGCGCACAGCGGCACAGGCCAGCGCGCCGGCGGTGAACTGGGTGACGATTCGTGGCAGCCAGCTCCACGGGGTGTAGAAGTGGCCGCTGGCCAGCAGCATCACCACCGGCGGCAACGATGCCGCGAAGGCCAGCATCATCAGGGTCCGCGCCCGCGTCGCCTGCTTCATCCGCAGCACCACCAGCACCAGCACGCCGAAAAGCAGGTAGGCGAGCCATTCGGCGCTGATCGACCAGGCCGGGCCATCCCAGCTGGAGTCATCGAAGAACGGCACGAACCACAGCTGCACCAGCAGGACCTGGCGCACGTAGCTGACGGCGGTGAGCTGACCGGCCGCCGGCGACGGCACGTGACCGACGTGCAGCGTGAAGATCACCCACAGCGCGGCGAGGTGCAGCGTGACCAGGTACACGGGCCACACCCTGGCCAGCCGCAGCCACAGGAAGTGCAGGGTGGCCCGCGTCGACCACGACCGGCCCATGCGGTCGAGGTAGTTCCAGGTCAGCACGAAGCCACTGAGGATGAAGAACAGGTCGACGCCCTGGGCGCCGCAATTGAGCGCCGGCGCGAGCGCGTCGCGGAGCTCCGGCGACGCGTCGCCGAGCATCGGGCGAAAGTGAAACAGCACCACCCACAGCGCGGCGATCAACCGAAGCCCGGTCAGGGCCTTGATCTCACCCTTGATCTCTCCGGTGCGCACGGGCCATTTCTTTCCGTCTGGACTGCTGCTTCGGACACCTGCCGGCCCGGCCGAGCGGGCGACGTCACCACGTTCCAAGCCACGTCCCAAGCCCCCCGACTGAGCAACTGGCAGCGATCGAAGCCTAACAGCGGATTGTCACCGAGTGGGGGACGGCGGTGGC
The DNA here is from genome assembly GCF_019247615.1 of Mycobacterium sp. Lineage (GTDB taxonomy): Bacteria > Actinomycetota > Actinomycetes > Mycobacteriales > Mycobacteriaceae > Mycobacterium. The sequence goes on from NZ_JAFBAT010000258.1 coordinate 38,965, forward strand.
GTGGCTCGCCGGTGATGCCTGGCACCGACGTTGCCCGGCCTGAGGGAAACACCCCGAAAATCGCTTCTTAGCAAAGAGTTAGACGCGGCTTTCGGTCTCCTTAGTTTTCCCAGGCACCGTTGACGATACGAACGGGGAACGGGGCTGCTGATGACCATAGCGAACGTCGCGACTCGACAGGGGAACGCCACCTTCGACTGCAGTGGCGCCCAGATCCGGGCCCACTGCCGTCATCTGGCGACCGTGGTGACCATCCGCGGCGAAATCAACGCCGTCAACGCCGAGCCCGCTACCGAATACATCCGGCGCTTCCTGCACGGGAGCAACCCGTTGGTGCTTGACCTGAGCGGCGTCACTCACTTTGCTGCGGAGGGTATCTCGTTCCTGCACGGAGTCGACGACGACTGCCGCGCCGCCGGCGTGGAGTGGACATTGGTCGCGAGCCCCGCGGTCATCGAGTTGCTCGGCGACGGCTGGGACGAGCTGTTCCCGTCTGTCCGCTCGGTGCCCCAGGCGCTCCGCGACCTCGCCGATGCCATCATCGACCGCCGTCAGCTGGTACTGCCGCTGATCAAGAAGACGGCCTAGCGTTCGCCTGCCGCCACAGCCTGGCGACACCGAGAACCTCCAGGACTCCGGCGATCGTGATCAACACCAACGTCGCCAGCAGCAGCCGCGGGTGGTAAACCAGCGACGTGGTGACCGGCTGGCCGTCGGCGACGGGCGCGACGGTCACGGTGTGACGTGCGTGGGCCCAGCACACGGCCGCGCCGGCCAGCGCGACGAGGGCGAAGGCGAGTTCGATCCAGGCGCGGTATCGGGCGATCACGACAGCGGCCCGTCGTCGAGATCCTGGCCACGGTCGTCCTCGTTGATATCTGACCCGGCGGGCTCCACCCGCTCCTGGACCAGCGGGGTCAGCGCCGCCCGCAGCTCGCGGTGGCGACGCGCCCAGGCCTGGGCGGTGCGGCCCTGGGTGAGTTTGAGGCCGATCCCGATCCGGCGGCGCGGTACGCCCACCAATTCGCCCAGTGCCCGCGCCGACTGCCAGCCGGCCAGCTCCTTCCCGGAAGCCTCGTGGTTCTCGGCCTCCGGGTAAACCTTGACGATCTCGCGTACCAGCAGGGTTTCGGTGCCCTGGCGCAGGGCCTCATCGGTCAACTCGACCGAGACATGGATCCGGGCCGCCTTCACCTGCAGTGCCACGAACCCGGACACCAGCACCAGGAAGATCAGCGGGACCACGAACGACACCGGGGCACCGCTCCACACTTCGATCAGGATCATCGACGCCGCCGACAGCGGGCCAAGCAGCACCCACCACCAACTGGCGCCGGGCTCATAGAACAACGGCTTCGGCTCGGCGCCCCTCGCTGTGGTCTCTGGTGTCAAGGCAAGTTCCGTTTCACGAAAGCCAGGCAGCCGCATCCGCGGCCCAGTAAGTGAGCACAATATCCGCACCGGCGCGCCGGATGCTCGTCAACGACTCCAGCGCCGCGGCGCGGCCGTCGATCCAATTGTTCCCGGCGGCAGCACAAATCATCGCGTACTCGCCCGAGACCTGATAGGCGGCCACGGGCACCGGCGAAATCGCGGCCGCCGCCGACACAATGTCCAGGTATCCCAACGCGGGTTTGACCATCACGATGTCGGCGCCCTCGTCGAGGTCGAGCCGGACCTCCCGGACGGCCTCCCGGACATTCCCCGGGTCCTGCTGGTAGGTGCGCCGGTCCCCCGCGAGGCTAGAGCTCACGGCGTCGCGGAACGGCCCGTACAACGCCGAGGCGAACTTCGCTGCGTAGGCCAGAATCGCCACATCGCTGTAGCCGGCGGCGTCCAGTCCGTCGCGGATCGCGGCCACCTGGCCGTCCATCATCCCGCTCGGCCCCACCACGTGCGCGCCCGACTCAGCTTGGGCAACAGCCAGTTTCACGTACCGAGCCAACGTGGCGTCGTTGTCCACCCGGCCCCTGGCATCCAGGACCCCGCAATGCCCGTGGTCGGTGAACTCGTCCAGGCAGGTGTCGGCCATCAAGACCGTGGCGTCGCCGAGATCCTTGGACAGGTCGCGCAGTGCGACATTGAGAATGCCTTCGGGGTCGGTGCCGGCCGAGCCGGTGGGGTCCTTGTCCTGCTCGCGGGGCACGCCGAACAGCATCAACCCGCCAACCCCGGCGCCGACGGCGTCGGCGGCGGCGCCGCGCAACGAATCCCTGGTGTGCTGAACCACGTTCGGCATGGAGGGAATCGGCCGGGGTTCCCCGATACCGTCGGCCTCAGCGCTAATGAACATCGGCAGCACCAAATGCCTTGGCTCCAAAGAGGTTTGCGCTACCAAGCGCCGCAATGCCGATGTCGAGCGGAGCCGTCGCGGACGCTGCCGCGGAAACGCCACTAGCGCCTGCGGCTCTTCTTGCGCGGCGGCGGCAGCGCACCCTCGGCGCGCAGCCGTGCGGCGTGTTCGGCCAGCGCGTCGACCAGTGGGCCGACGGCGGCGGTGTCGGGCTGAACGTCCACCCGCAGACCGAACTCCGCGGCGGTCTCGGCGGTCTTCGGGCCGATGCAGGCGATGATCGTGCGCGCATGAGGCTTACCGGCGATGCCCACCAGGTTTCGCACGGTGGAGCTGGAGGTGAAGCACACCGCATCGAAGCCGCCCGTCTTGATCATCTCGCGGGTCGCCGCGGGCGGCGGCGCCGCGCGGACGGTGCGGTACGCGGTGACATCCTCAATCTCCCAGCCGCGCTCGCGCAGCCCCTCCGCCAACGTCTCCGTGGCGATGTCGGCCCGAGGCAGCAGGACGCGGTTCACCGGGTCGAAAACGCTGTCGTAGGGCGGGAAGTCGTCCAGCAGACCGAGCGATGACTGTTCGCCCGCCGGCACCAGCTCCGGGCTTATTCCGAAGGCGCGGACCCGGTCGGCCGTTGACTCGCCGACGCAGGCGATCTTCACGCCGGAGAACGCGCGGGCGTCCAGGCCGAACTCGCCGAACTTCTCCCACACCGCGCGCACCGCGTTGGTGGAGGTGAACACCACCCACTGGAAGCGGCCGTCGACCAGGCCCTTGACCGCCCGTTCCATCTGAGCGGGGCTGCGGGGCGGTTCGACGGCGATGGTCGGCACCTCGATCGGCAGCGCGCCGTACGACGTCAGACGTTCGCTCATCTCGCCGGCCTGGTCCTTGGTCCGGGGCACCAGCACGGTCCAGCCGTAAAGTTCGCGGCTTTCCCACCAGTTCAGCTTCGCGCGGCTGGCCACCGTCCTGCCGATGGTCACCACCAACGGCCCGGCCGCCACAACCCCGTCGGTGCCGCCCAGAACGGCCGGATCGGTCAGGCCGTGCAGTGTGGTCTCGACCGACCGCTGCTGGCAGGTGGTGCCCCGCGCGGTGACCACGCACGGGGTGGTCTCGGCCAGTTCGTGCTCGATCAGGGCGCGGGCGGCGTCGGCCAGGTGCGACGCGGTGGCCTGCAGGATCAGCGGGCCCGGGGCCGCGGCCAGCGCCTCCCAGTCGGTGTCGCCGCGCACGTCGGCAACCGTGTGCGACGAGCCGAGCGGCAGCCCGGCATAGGTGGGGACGGCGCTGGTGGGTGCCAGGCCCGGCACGATCTCGATGTGCAGGTGACTGCGCGCGACGGCGTTCACCTCGGTGATGACGGCGTCGAGCGTCAGCGGGTCGCCGGCCACCAGCCGCACCACGTCCGCGCCAGAGCGGGCCTCCGCGGTGAGCGTCTTCGCGACTTCGGCGGGTTCGCCCAGCGCGGGGCGGATGTCGGCACCGCCGGAAATCACCGTGGGCGCGGGGCGGCCGGTATCCCCTTCGGCGGCGCCTTCGGCCGCGGTGGCGACCGGACCCGCCGGCGCCGGGCCGGAGACCGGCGGGAGGTCCTTGCCGATCAGCGCCAGCACGGGCTCCGGCACGTCGGGGTCGGTGAATACCAGGGCGGCGTTGGCAAGCACGGTGGCCGCCCGCGTCGTCAACAATCCCGGGTCACCCGGACCGGAACCCACGAACGTGATGCGGCCCGGCCTCGGCTTACGCCCTCGCGCGGTTGGCTGGCGAGTCATTGTCGCTCCCAATCATTCCTGTCATTCGTATCTCTCGCGCGGGTCCTGCCGCGCGGCAAGCATGAGCTCCCGTGCGCCCAGCTCGAAAAGCTCCGCGGCGACCGAGAGCCCAAGCTCTCGTGCCCGACCGGGAGCGCCGATACCGGACGCGCGGATCACGTCGGACCCGTCCAGCGCCGCCACGCATCCGCGCAGCGACAGCTCGTCGAAGACGTGGCCTTCCTCATCGATGGACTCGACCACCTCGGCGATCGCGCCCACCGGTGCGGAGCAGCCCGCCTCCAGTTCGGCCAGCAGAGCTCGCTCCGCGGTGACCGCCGCTCGCGTGTCAGCGTCGTCCAACTCCGCCAACACCGCCGCCAACTCGTCACCGGCGCGGCATTCGACGGCGAGCGCGCCCTGGGCAGGTGCCGGCAACATCTGCACAGGCTCCAGCGTCTCGGTGACATCGTCTAGGCGGCCCAGCCGGGCCAGGCCGGCCCGGGCCACCACGATCGCGTCCAGATCACCACTGCTTACCCTGTTCAACCTGGTATCTAGGTTGCCTCGTAGGGGGCGGATTTCCAAACCGAGACCCAATGCTCTAAGCTGCGCAGCCCGTCGCGGGGAGGACGTGCCCACCAGCGAACCGGCCGGCAACTCCCCCAGCACCAGCCCGTCCCGGGCCACCACGGCGTCGCGGGGGTCGTTGCGCGGCGGTATCGCCGCGATCATGAACCGGGGGTCCTCGGCGGTCGGCAAATCCTTGTGCGAGTGCACCGCGGCGTCGACGCGGCCGTCCTCGATGGCCTCACGCAATGCGGTGGTGAAGGCGCCGACACCAAGCGTCTCGATGGGCGCCGACGACCGGTCGCCCGCGGTGGTGATGGTCACCAGCTCGGCGCCATGGCCGTTGGCGATCAGAGCGTCCCTGACCGCGCCGGCCTGGGTGGTGGCCAACAGGCTGCCCCGCGTGCCTATCCGGATCACGTTCGCCAATCGGCTACTCGCCGGCGCGCTTGACGGTCTCGGCGTCGAATTCACTTGCCACCAAAGGCAGTTCGGCGGCGGCCACGGCCGCTACGGAGTCTATCGCGGTCTGGTCGAGCTCGAAGAGCTCACGCAGCGCCTCGGCATAGCTGTCGCCGCCGGGAGCACTGGCGAGCTGCTTGATCCGAACGGTGGGCGCGTGCAGCAACTTGTCCACCACGCGACGGACCGTGCGGGCCACCTCCTCGCGCTCGGCGCTGTCCAGTGCGGGCAATCGGTTGTCCAGGCGCAGGAGCTCCGCCTCCACCACCTCGGCGGCTCGCTGACGCAGCGCTGTCACGGTCGGGGTGACCTCGGCCATCCGCTGGCCCGCCAGATACGCGGCGACTTCCGCCGCCACGATGTGGCGCGCGGCGTCGACATCGGCCGCTGCGGCATGGGCCGACGGTTCGTGCTGCACGCGCTCCACGTCGACGACCCAAACACCCGGCAGCCCGCCCACCGCCGGGTCCACATCGCGCGGCATGCCGAGGTCGCAGATTACGAGCGGGTGGACCGCCTCGTCGACACTCGAGCGGCGGGTGGCAGCCAGCGCGTGGTGCACGTCGGCGAGCGAGACCACCGGGCTGACCGCCCCCGTGCAGCTCACCACCACGTCGGCGTCGGCCAGCGAGTCGGCCAGCCCGTCGAGAGTCAGCGCATCGGACCGCGCGCCGGATTCGCGGATCTTGCGCGCCAGCCGGTGCGCTCGGGGCGCCGACCGGTTGAGCACCCGCACGTGCTCGATTCCGGAGCGCACCAGCTGCGCTGACGACAGCGCGCCCATGGCGCCGGCGCCGATGACCACGGCGGTCTTGCCCGTCAGCCCGCCGAGCCGGCGTTCGGCCATGCCGAGGGCGACCGACACCACCGAGGCGCCGGCCGCGTCGATGCCCGTCTCGGAGTGCACCCGCTTGCCCACCGACAAGGCTCGTTGGGCGAGCTCATGCAGCACCCTGCCGACCGTGCGGTTGGCCTCCGCGGCGCCATACGCGCGGCGGACCTGCCCCAAGACCTGCTGCTCGCCGATCACGGCCGAATCCAGACCGCTGGCAACCTGAAACAGGTGCTCGACGGCGGCCTCGCTGTACCGAACGTAGGCGTATTTGGTCAGGTCGCCCATCGGCAGCCCGGAGTGTTCCGACAGCACCTGACCAACCGCCGCCAACCCGCCGTGGAACGCGTCCACGACGGCGTAGACCTCGACCCGGTTGCAGGTCGACAGCACCATCGCCTCGGTCACTAGCGGTGACTGCAAAACCCGATCGACGATCTTGCCCTGATCGGATTCGTCGATACTGAGTTGTTCCAGGACGGAGACCGGCGCACTGCGGTGCGAAACCCCGAAGAGCAGGATGCTCACGGCAGCATCACCTGGCCAGCTCCCTTGCTTGCTCGGCGCGAATCAACTGCTGTCCACGGTAAACGGTAATGAGGTGGGCTACCAAATAATTGACCGACGTCACGTTCCCCGCGCGGGGAGGCACGTTCACCGACCAAGGTCGGCGCGCAAGCGCGGCTCGTCGATGTCCCAGTAGCTGTGTTCGCGGCCGTCGAGCAGGATCACGGGCAGGCGGTCGCCGAACTCGGCCCGTAACCCCGGGTTGCCGGCCACCGCGGCGGCGTCGACGTCTGTGGTGCTCAGATCGAAGCCGAGCTCGGCGGCGAGGTCGGTCAGCCGGGCGTGCACGCGCGCGCAGATGGTGCAGCCGTCGCGGGTCAGCAGCTCCACTCGGCGCTTGGGCATGACCACCAGTGTGGCAGCGTACGAGGATTCCGGGTGAATTGTCGGACCGCCCCCGAATTCACTAACGTGCCGGTATGGGCGCTGAGGGGACGCTCCACGTCGATCCCGGGGTAATGCAGGAGTTTGCCGCCTCGGTTGGCGGCGCGGCCGAGCATCTGATGGCTCAGCTCGAGCAGCTCGACGATCAGGTGGGCCAGATGTTGGGTGGCTGGCGCGGGGCATCGGGGACGGCGTACGGGTCGGCATGGGAGCTGTGGCATAAAGGCGCCACCGAGGTGCACGCGGGCCTGGCGATATTGGCGCATCTGGTGGGCCAGGCCGGCGGCGCTTACGACCAGAACGAGGCGACGGCCGCCCAGGAGATGCGCGGGGTTTACCGTGGCTGAGGCGTTCCGGGTGGATCCCGAAGCGTTGGCCGATGCGGTCCAGCGGATGACCGATTTTCAGCGCCAAGCCGAAGAGATGCTCGCCGAAATCGATTCGCGGGTAAAGCGTTTGCATGCGGCCTGGAGCGGGGCAGGCGCGGCGGCTCACGCCGAGGCCCATCAGCATTGGGCGCGCGGCGAAGCGATGATGCGCCAGGCGCTGGCCCAGTTGTGCGCCGCCGGGGCGACCGCTCACCGCAATTACACCGGCGCCATGGCACAGAACTTCTCTATGTGGTCGTAGGCCATGGCGCCGCTGGCAGTCGACCCCGCGGCCCTCGACAGCGCGGGCGCCGAGGTCGTGACCGCCGGCGAGGGCTTGGGCTCGGTGATCTCGACCCTGACCTCGGCGCTGTCGGGTTGCGCCGGGATGGCCGGCGACGATCCCGTTGGCACGGCGCTCGGCCACAGCTATGACGGCTCGGCAGCAAAGCTCATCGACGCGATGGTGGCCACCCGAAACGGCTTGTGCAGTCTGGGCGATGGTGTGCGGATGTCGGCACACAACTACTCGGTTGCCGAAGCGATGTCCAACGTTGCCGGCGGAGGTGGTCCGCTTCCCACGCCGTCGGTGACGGGCCCGATGTCGGCCGGCTCGGCACCGTCGTCGGTCGGCTCCGGTACCGGCGCCCCGGCTGGGTGGGGATGGGTGGCCCCCTATATCGGGATGATCTGGCCGACCGGCGATTCGGCGAAGTTACGCGCCGCCGCCGCGGCATGGAGCGCGGCGGGCACACGATTCGCGCTCGCCGAAATCCTCGGGACGGGCGGTCCGATGACGCTCATTCGCGCCCAGCAGCCCCCGGAAGGCACGGCCATCGATCGCGCGTTCACCGACGCCTTCAGCAGCACCACGAGCCTCGTGCAGCAGTGTCAGCAGATCGCGGCCCAGCTCAACAGCTACGCGGCGAAGGTTGACCAGGTGCACGCGGCGATCCTGGATCTGTTGGCCCGCATCTGCGACCCGTTGACCGGCATCAAAGAGGTCTGGGAGTTTCTGACCGACGAAGACGAAGACGAAATCAGGAAGATCGCCAACGACATTCGCGCGGTGGTCGACAACTTCAGCGCCGAGGCCGAGGCGCTGCGAGGCGAGATCGCTTCCACGCTGGCCGCGGCCACCACGATCGTCACCGACATGGGCCGCCACGCGGCAAGGGAGTGGGATCAGTTCCTGCACGGCACCGACGTTGGGCGGGCCATCAATCAAGTCGGGCAATATGCCGAAGGCGCGTGGTCAGAGGGTGGCGGGATGCTCAAGGGCATCTGGGACATCAGCAGCGTCCGGATGATGTTCGACCCGATCGGTTACGGCAGAGATGTAAGCGACCAGGTCAAGGGCGCCCTGCCGCTGGTCGGCCTGGGCGGCGAACATGCGCCCAGTCTCGAAGAGGCATGGAAACGGCTCGGCAAGGGCCTCGTCCATTGGGACGACTGGAGCAAGAACCCGGCCGAGGCCGCCGGACGATCGGTCTTCGACATCGTCACGCTGGCCCTGCCCGGCGGCCCGCTGTCGAAGCTGGGCAAGGTGGGCCGCACCTCGGCCGATGCGCTCAGAGGTGTCAAGCCGCCGCCGGAGCTTCCCAAATCCCCGTCGTTCGAGCCGCCGAAGCCGACGGTCGAGCCACCGCCTGTGCCCAAGCCGCCGGAATCGGCAAGCCCCGCACCTACGCCACCGGCAAAACCGGCGCCGGGGCCCGCCAATGGCCCGCTGCCGCACAGCCCGACGGAATCCAAACCACCGATCGTCGAGAAACCCCCCGCCGGCGAGCCGCCCAAACCTGTCGCGATCCCACCGGAGTCCGCGGGCAAGCCGCCGGTACCCGCACCCGCAGGACAAACGCCGCTCACCCACTCGAAACCGCCCGGGCCCGTTCACCTTCCGGACGCCCCGCGCGGTGAACCGGGCAACCCTGTACCCAGTGCCGCGTTTGCGGAACAGCCCGCGGCGGGCGCTCCAGCGGCGGCGGCACCGCACCTGCCCACCTCCCCGGCCAGCGGACTCCCGGCCGAAGCGCCGTCAGCCTTCGGCGGCGCACCTCACGGCGGGGAACCGCCCGCTCATCCGCCCGAATCACACCCGCCTCATGGCGGCAGCCCACATCCGCCAGGCGACGGAGGCCCGCCGCATCAGCCCGGCGACGCCGACAAGCCGCCCGGGCCGCATCAGCCGCACGACGGTGCGCCGCCCGATGATGTCGCCGACGGGCATCCGACAGATGTCCCCGCGCCGTCGGATTTGAAGCCGTGGCACCAGGCGCAGCTGGCGCTCGCCGAATCACCCGAGCAGCTCATGAACGATCTCATCAAACACGGATGCCCTCGAGAACTCGCCGAGTCAGCGCTGCACAGCCCATATGAGGGAATGAACGCCCGGGAAATCTTGAACAGGTTCTGGGACCCTGCAATAGGCACGTGGAAGTGGCCAGAAGCTAATGGCTTCGCAGACAGCAAATGGGAAACCGCCCCGAAGCATTCCGAAGGAGGCGTGGCTGGACCGGATTGGGGAGGTCAGCGACACCAGAGGTGATTTTATGAGCGCAGTCGGTGACAGCTATCCCGACCGCGGCCTGGCCCCAGGTTCATCCGGCGATTACAATCGGTTCCACGGCACTGGTAAAGAATTGCCCGACCGCTGGGAAGTGCGATACGGAAAAGTGGCTGATGCATTTGGCCAGCCTGGCGGTGGAACACAATGGGTGGTCGTCGACGAAGAGGGTAAAACAGTGCTAATCAGTTTCTTAATAGACAACGGTTATCTGGCCTGGGGATAGCATGGATGCCAAGAGGAGAGTTTATAAGGTGCAGATGGATGCCAACGGCGCGGCTACCGCGAACGAAGCCACAGAGGTGATTTGGTACTATAATTTGTGGCGCAATATCGCCAACTCCATTGGAAATGGTCCATACGACGAGCCCGAGTGGGTCGAGGATCGCCTCTACTTTCGTTCCGACTATTCTGAAAAACTGAAACGATGGCCCGAGTGGGCGGAGTTCGGCGATTGGGGAGCGTGGATCATCGCGCCGAGGCCGGAAGGGTGCATTTGCGTCTTGCATTCGCTAAAGCATGAACGAGAAGCAGAGCGAAACGAACGAATAGAGGTGATGTTCTCTCGCTTCGCGGACGCCGGTAAGTATATTGTTGCGAGAATAGGCAACGGTATCCGGAGTAGTCGCAACGTACGGCAAAAATCGCTATTCGTAGACTGGGAAGCGCAGGGGCTTGATTCACGGATACGAGTCGAGGCAGTCAGCCACGAGACCATCGACTTTCTAGTCACGAAAAGACCCATCCTGGATAGGGACTATGCCGAACAACATCTCCGGAGATACACACTAGAAGACAATCCGGGCGCTTACGGGATTGCACTGGACTACGAACAACCGATGATGCAAGTCCTCGCCCTGTCGTTCGAAGAGCTGACGGCAGCACTCCTGGAGGGGTTGCCCGAAAGCATTACGTCTCAGGTCCCGCTCCGGCGATCGTAATGTCCGTAATGGGCATGCTGGCTCGACGGCGCTAGCCCTGGACGCCCTCGGACACCTCAACGCCCCGACGCCACCAGCCGGATAGGGTTGGAAAATGAAACGCTGTTAGAGTACTTCTTAAAATACTTTGATCTGCTCTATCTTGATTCGCGCTATCATATTACGAATTCCAGCACGAGCGGCGCGGCGTCGATAAATGCATCGCTGACTATCACCGGACCGATCCTCACTTGGGACCTCACCAACGACAGAGGCCAATTTTTGCTTAGCGTGGCACCTACAGTGCTAGCGACAGCAGATAACTGGTTCACCGTATCTCTTATCAAGCAGTACTTGAATGGGCAGGATGAGCTCGACTATTTGTCCGCTGAAGATGAAATCGCATGGTTTCGAGAAAACGGCCAACAAGTCGAGGAACTGTTCTCCGACGGATCCAAGATGGAAACCGTATGCGAGACACTTCGGTCACTACGACGCTCCAATGCAGATAGGTACTGGACTCAATGGCGAGAGCAACAGGGGCTGTCTTAACTTTCATACGATCCGAGGTCGTCGGAATCAAACACGAGGCGAGCCCTTATCCACCGGTAGCGCTGTTTACTTTGGACGGCCCGGCTAAAATCGCGACGTGATCGACGATGGCCGTGGGCTGGCCCGCTAGCGCAACGATCCACGCCGTTGTCGCGCCCAAGCCACCGCGGCAGCGACAAATCTGGCGCTCACCTCGCACCGAGTCTGAAGTCGACGCGCTCGGCAAGCCCCTAAAGGTGGGCGACGGACGTCGCTCACCGGGCGCCCGAGGCATCAACACTCCCGATGGCATCTGCCGGATAGGGTTGGAATACCGGGCACCCGCTGGATCACCGGGCGCCACAGCGATTTAGGAGGTTGGGCGATGGCTTCCTCTGAGTCGGGCGGCGAGCACGCCGACCGCGCCGACCTGGAATCGCTGATCGACAACGCGAGCGCCGAACGGGCGCTCGAGGACCTGCACGCCGCCACCGCCACCGACGAGGGTCGCCCCCAGCCGCCGATCGACCTCACCGCGGCCGCATTCTTCGACGTGGACAACACGCTGGTTCAGGGGTCGTCGGCGGTGCACTTCGGCCGCGGACTGGCCGCGCGCAACTACTTCACCTATCGGGATGTGCTGGGATTCGTCTACGCCCAGGCCAAGTTTCAATTGCTC